>NZ_JAHBDI010000003.1:0-179435 GCF_019956275.1 Pseudomonas sp. GL-RE-26 | reverse complement strand
GTACCCGCCCGCCCCGCACACTGATCAGGTGAACACAGGCGCCGCCCGGATTGACGAAGGCGGCAATCACGTCGACGTCCCCAGTCCCGCCTTCCATGCTCTGTTGATCCTGGACCCGGCGCAGTAACGCAATCTGGTCCCGCAACTCGGCTGCTCGCTCGAATTCGAGATTGATCGCCGCCTCTTCCATCCCGGCGGACAACTCGTCAGTCAGTGCATTGCTGCGCCCTTCAAGAAACATCACCGAATGGCGTACATCCTCGGCGTACACCTGGGGTTCCACCAGCCCGACACAGGGCGCCTTGCAGCGTTTGATCTGGTATTGCAGGCAAGGGCGCGTGCGATTCTTGTAATAACTGTCTTCGCATTGCCGAACGAAAAACGTCTTTTGCAGCAGGCTCAGGCTTTCGCGGATCGCACCGGCGCTCGGGTAAGGCCCGAAGTATTTGCCTTTGGCCTTTTTCGCGCCGCGATGGATGCTCAGGCGCGGAAACTCTCCGTCGGAGAGAAAGACGTAGGGGTAGGATTTATCGTCGCGCAGCAGGATGTTGTAGGGCGGGCGCCATTCCTTGATCAGCGTCTGCTCAAGCAGCAAGGCTTCAGTTTCGTTGGCGGTGATCGTCGTCTCGACCTGGGCGATACGCGCTACCAGCGCGGCGGTCTTGGGGGCAAGCCCGGTCTTGCGAAAATAACTCGACAGGCGATTCTTGAGGTTCTTCGCCTTGCCGACGTAGAGCAACCGCGCTTCACTGTCGAACATGCGGTACACGCCGGGGCGCCCGCTAACGGTCGACAGAAAGGCGCCAGGATCAAAGGTGTCGTTCATTTTCAGAGGCTGGCGTCGACCATGCCATGACGAACCGCCAACAGCGTCAACTCGACATCACTGCTGATCGAAAGCTTTTCGAAGATGCGGTAACGGTAGGTGTTCACGGTTTTCGGGGACAGGCACAATTTGTCGGAAATGATCTGCACTTTCTGGCAGCCAACGATCATCAGCGCGATCTGGATTTCCCGTTCCGACAAGGCATCGAAAGGCGAATCGTTGGTGGGCTGGAAGGACTTGATCGCCAGTTGCTGGGCAATTTGCGGGCTGATGTAGCGTTGCCCGGCAAACACCAGGCGGATGGCCTGGACCATTTCCGGCAAACCTGCCCCCTTGGTCAGGTACCCGGCCGCACCGGCCTGCAACAGCCGAGTAGGAAACGGGTCCTCTTCACACACGGTCACCGCGACGACCTTGATATCCGGATGACTGCGCAATAATTTGCGAGTGGCTTCAAGACCGCCGATACCCGGCATCTTGACGTCCATCAGCACCACATCGGGTTTCAGCTCACGCGCCTTGAGCAGGGATTCCTCACCCGACTCGGCCTGGCCGACTACTTGCAGGCCATCGATGTCAGCCAGCATTCGTGTAATGCCTGTACGAACGAGATCATGGTCATCGACTACTAGCACCCTAATCAAGCAGACACCTCGCGATATGGTCTTATTGGTTTGCCAGACACCTTAGCAAAAAGCATCTGGCAGACCTAGCGGAAAGCGTCAGATTAAAAGTTTCAATTCATCTTGAAAGGCTTATCGCAAGCGTGTCGCAGCAATCCAGGCCGGGGATATCCAGTTGCATCCTCAGGAAACATTCGTCCTTGCCCACCACCCTTAATCCCTTGAGCTCGTACAACGCTTGCGCCGGGTTGTTTTCGAAAACCGTCAGGCGTAACGCCGAGCGCCGTTCCTGGCGCGCCAGAGCCAATACCTGATCGATCGCCCAGGATCCGGCGCCCTGCCCACGAAACGCTTCGACGATATGCAATTCGCGGATATACAAGGCTCTGGCATCACGGCTCAGGCTGACATAACCCAGCACTTTGTCGCCCCATGCAATCACGCGGTTGTCGCGCCCGGCCCAGGCCACGTCAAACGCTTCGTCCTGCCACAACAGGTCATGCTCAATGTAGTAGCGCAGCATGCCTCTACAGGTCAGTTCGCGGGCGAATTCGAGGTCATCCGGTGTTGCCGGACGCCATTGGCGTTCCATCATTCCAGTTCCACCGCCAATACCTCCCCGGTCCAGCCCGCGGGATTGCGCCGGGCAACCACCATCAGGTTGCCAGTACCGGAGGCGGCCGCAATCAGCGAACCGTCCGACGCCCACACTGCGCTCCGTCCTGCCGACTCCCAACCACCCGTTGCACCGCCATGGTTGGCCATCAACACCACCATTGAATGGCCAGCGGCGTAGCCCTGCAACAAGGCGGTATCCGGGTCGTAGCCTTTTTCCGTGACCAGCACACCCGCGGCATATATGCCAGCGCCTTTCAGTGCGGCCAGGGCCGCATGATCGGCATGGTTGAAATCCGCGCACACGGCCAACGCAATAGTATCCACGCCGATTGTCAGAGGCTCGCCTCCCGCTCCCGGCGCAAATACCACCTCCTCCCCCGGATGCAGATGTTGCTTGCTGTAGACCGCGAGAGAACCATCGGCGCCGAGTATCATCGCGCCAATCAGCACCGGCGATGTGTCCGTCAGCCGAATCGGCATGCCAACGACGGCCGTCACGCCGACCTCCTTGGCAAAATCACGCAGCGGTTGCAGTACGGCCGCGTCCGGCGCAACAGCCAATTGCGCAGCAAGCCCCCGTTCATAGCCGGTCAGCGACAATTCAGGGAACACCAGCAATTGCACGCCCCGCTCCGCAGCCACCTGCAAGAAACGTTGATGTCTGGCGATGTTGCCGGCGAGATCTCCGGCGATGGAGATCGATTGCGCGGCGGCGAGGGTCAGTGCCGTCATGATGCGTCCTTGTGACGATATGTTTGTTGAAGCGCAGAGTGTGTCACAACCTTCGGGGCACTCAGGCGATAGAAAGTGCCATCGTTGGCCGATAGCATTTTCTGATTGAATCTGCGTACCGGCCTCTAGTAAGCTCGACCCATCCATCGGAGACAGACCATGTTCAACACCCTCTTACAGCTTCGTACCGCCAGCGCCCTGCGCTCGGTTGCGGCTGCCCGGGTGAACGACGGTTGTGCTCCGGTCAGTTTTTATTTTGGGTATTGGTTTAGCCACTGGCGCGCCTGATACCCACACGGCGCCCACTTTAAACGGGTCGCCACCAGAGAATTCTCAACCCCCGGTCGGCCTCCCGACCGGGGGTTTTGTTTTTTCAGCCCCAAGACTTTTAGCGACACACCAGACATTCAGAGGATTCAAAACATGAACTACGCCACTTATTACCGTTACGACAGTTTTACCGCCTGGCGATTTACCACCCTCCGCTCGGGACAGCCTGCCGCCTCCGATCGGTCACCCACAGGTGGCAAGCACACACACGCAGCCAATCCGGCCAATTGTCGAACACCCCAGTAGGGCCGAGCGCGCGGGCACGAACCCGCCACCAGCCCAGGAAGCCTTGAATATGAACTCGTCCGTCTCTGCACTGCCGCTGTCCACCTTGAGCCCTGCCAATGAAGCGCTGACCCTGCGCCTGCCCAGCTCATTGCATCTCAAACAGCAATTGCCCCTCAGCAACGCCCTGACCCGGCAAGTCACCGCCCACCGTCAGGCGGTTCGCGCGATCCTCAACGGTGAAGATTCCCGCCTGCTGGTCATCGTCGGCCCCTGCTCGATACACGATCCGAAATCAGCTCTCGAATACGCCGGCAACCTTGCCCGCCTCTCCGCCGAAGTCAGCGACGAAATGCTGCTGGTGATGCGCGCGTACGTCGAAAAACCCCGTACCACGGTTGGCTGGAAAGGCCTTGCCTACGACCCGCACCTCGATGGCAGCGATGACATGGCCGCCGGCCTGACGCTGTCCCGCGAACTGATGCGCGAAATGCTTCGCCTGGGTTTGCCCGTTGCCACTGAACTGTTGCAACCGATGGCGGCCGGCTACCTCGACGATCTGTTGAGCTGGGTGGCGATTGGCGCCCGGACCACGGAGTCGCAGATCCACCGGGAAATGGCCAGCGGCCTGGGCATGCCGGTAGGGTTCAAAAACGGGACTGACGGCGGTGTCGGCGTCGCCAGCGACGCCATGCGCTCCGCCGCCCATCCCCATCGCCATTTCGGTGTCGATAGCCAGGGACATCCGGCGATCATCCAAACCATGGGCAATGCGGACACCCACCTGGTATTGCGCGGCGGCCATCGCGGGCCGAACTACGACAGCGCCAGCATTGCCCAGGTGAACAGCGACCTGACCAGGCTCAGGATTCCGGCTCGAATCATGGTCGATTGCAGTCACGCCAACAGCGGCAAAGACCCGCTGCGCCAGCCAGCCGTGTTCCAGGAGGTACTTGAACAGCGTCTGCAAGGTGATCGTTCGCTGATCGGCATGATGATCGAGAGTCATTTATTCGAGGGCTGCCAGCCGTTGGGTTCGACACTACAATACGGTGTGTCGGTGACCGATGGTTGCCTCGGTTGGGCCGGGACAGAACAGTTGTTGCTTGAGGCGGCAGATCGGCTGCGAGCCTCAAACAACGCCCGATAATCAGCATCCTCCATGCGCCCTCCGGTCTTCATGCGAAGACTGGAGGGCAAATGACAATCAATGTCCCATCAGGGACTGCACCTGAACCAGTGTCACCCCCGATTGCTGGCGGGTACCGTCAAGGCGCTCGACTGAGCAGGAAACACGGATCGCGGAGTCTCGATGATCCCTCCAGAACGGGTAGGGAACGATGAACACCAACGGTTCGCCCGCGGTGTCCCTGGTTATTTCGCGGTCGTCACCGTGATTGAATTTCTCCCCGTCGCATGTCAGGTAGATCCGTTCTCCTTTTTCAGCGCTGGCGTTTTCGATGATGACGGTCACGCCATCCTGCGCATCTTGCAGATCCACCCAACCTTCGTTGGCTTCCAGTACAGTGGGTGCTCGCAGTGGTCGCCGCTCCAGGATGCCAATCATCAGTGCCGTTACTTCAGAATAACGAGGCCCCTGCCCTGCCTGCTTGACGCAATAGTCGACGGACACCGAGGAGCCCAGATTGAGCGTAATGCACTCCGGACTGACCCAAAACGACAGTTCGTCCCCCACAGCGAACGACTCGACCTTGAGTGCATCACTGAAACTTGCTTCGACCGAAACGCCCGCCCAGGTCAGTAGCACCAAGTCGCCCGCCGCCATGCGCGCATAGGGCTTGATCGTAACGATCGCCCCTTCCTTCACCCAATCCGGATCAAGCGTTCTGCCCACCGCATCGTTCACCGTCGCGGGCAACAGGTCCGATTGCACATCTCCGACACTCAGTTGCAACCTTTGGGAATGCACGGGCTCGGCCAATCGGGTGCTCGTGAGTGAGTAACCGATTTCCAGTGAACCACCCTCAAGCGCCGCGATATGTGCGCTACCTACGGCAAAGATTATGTCCTCGCCGACCCGGTCCTCACTGACAAAACGCGCCACCTGGTGATTGCAGGCGAGGCCATCGGCATCCAGCCCCGCCCAACTCAACAACAATTTGTCGCCGCAGGTCATGCCGGGATAAGGCAGGACCCTGATGACGGCTTTTTTGTCAGAGGGATTCAGAACGCCGTTTTGCGCCTGCTCAAGCATGGGAGGTGGTAATGGTTGCTGCGCGAGATTCAAGGTGTCGGGTTCATAAACAGTCATTCATTCGCTCCATTCCCTGGAATAAACGCCGGACAGCAGGCCGGCTCTTGAAGACTATTTAACCGCATGACGAACAGTCGTGATGTCGGCCTCTCACTCCGGCCCGCTCGGAAAATCGATACATGCAAAGTAGGTCTTTGATCAGCAGCAAGCTGATTGCCGCGAAAAGTCCTCGAACTATTCCGACAAAGGCTTCAGCCACTCTTGAGCATTCGCACTTGTTCTATTCCGTTTTCCGCAAATTTCGGCGGACTTTTCATACATCGCGCCAACCTCGAGTGTTTTAGAGTGAAGCGCCATGCAGTCCCAATGAACTTCTGCGTAAAGGTATGAACATGCAAAGGAATGCAAGCACTCGTTACCCAATACTGCTGGTCCACGGCCTTTTCGGTTTCGAAAAAATCGGCAAGTTCGAGCTCTTTCACGACGTCAGGCAGGCGCTGAGGAACGCCGGAGCCCGGGTGTTCGTCCCCCACTTGTCGGCCATCCATGACAACGAGATACGCGGAGACCAATTGCTCGCACAGATCGAGCGGGTACTGGAAGGAACCGGTGCACGCAAAGTCAACCTCATAGGCCATAGCCAGGGCGCACTGACCGCACGTTATGCCGCAGCGATTGCGCCACACAGCGTGGCGTCGGTCACCTCCGTCAGCGGGCCGAACCATGGTTCGGAACTGGCCGATTTCCTGCGCAAGGCATTGACGCCGGGCTGCCTGCCGGAACATGTGGCCGAGACGGTGGTGACCCTGTTCGCCGACTTCCTCGCGACCTTGAGCGACAATCGGTATCAACCGCGAAACGCCATTGCCGCCCTCAATGCGCTGACCACCGAAGGCGTAGGCGCATTCAACGACAAATACCCGCAAGGACTGCCCACCACCTGGGGCGGCAAGGGCTGCGAACAGGTCAACGGTGTTCGTTACTACTCGTGGGGTGGCGTGCTGGCGTCGAATGTTCTCGAAGAAGGGCTCTACGCGCTCGATCCGCTCAACGCCTTTTGCCGGGCCCTTTCCGGTTACTTCGTCACGGAAAGCGAGAACGACGGTCTGGTCGGTCGCTTCAGTTCCCACCTGGGCACGGTTATCCGGTCCGACTATGCGCTGGATCATCTGGACTCCATTGGCCAGCCGACCGGCCAGCTGCGCACAGGTGTCGACCCGATTGATCTGTATGTCCAGCATGCCAGGCGTTTGAGGGACGCCGGCCTTTGAGGTGCCACCTGCCGTGGATCCCGCGCGGAACGGAACTTTGAGGAGAAATCGCTCACTGAATCCGGTAGGCTCAGCACTTTATCGAGTATTGAAAGGAGTATTTCCCCATGGCTAAAGCCACTGCCCGTCACATCCTTGTTGCCTCCGAAGCCAAGTGCAACGAACTCAAGGCCCAAATCGAGGCTGGCGCCGATTTCGCCGAAGTTGCCAAGGCAAACTCCACTTGCCCATCCAGCCGTCAGGGCGGTGACCTGGGTTCGTTCGGTCCGGGCCAGATGGTCAAGGAATTCGACACCGTGGTCTTCAGCGCACCGATCAATGTGGTCCAGGGCCCGGTCAAGACCCAGTTCGGTTTCCACCTGTTGGAAGTGACCAGCCGTCAGGACTGATCGACGCCTGAGCTATTCACACGACGGCCCGCCTATTGGTGGGCCGTTGTGTTTGTGACGCGCAATACGGCTGGCGAGGGACGCGCCGCTAGCGTACAAATTGTCGTTAACGACCACCCGGCTCTAAGGCTGACAATGCGACTGGCTTTCCCTACCTTGCTGTTCACGGCCGCGGCCCTGCTGATGGGTGTCTCGGGTGTGAATGCGGCACCGCAACCGGCAATGACTGTGTACGGCGAACCGGCGAAATACCCTGCTGGCTTCAGTCATTTTGCCTACACCAACCCGCAGGCTCCCAAGGGTGGCACGATGCGGCGCTCGGCGATCGAAATCGGTCAGTTCGACCATGTCTTGCCTTACATCGACAAAGGCATCGGCGTTACACAGATAGACGGCTTGCTCTATTCGCCGCTGGCCCAGCGCTCGTTGGACGAGCCTTACACCGTGTACGGTCTGGTGGCTGAGAAGATGGAGCGCTCCGAGGACGGCCTGTCCCTGCGCTTTTACCTCAACCCCAAGGCGTGTTTTGCCGATGGCAAACCGATTACCGCCCAGGACGTGCGCTACACCTTCGACCTGCTGATGACCCAGGGCAGCCTGCGCTACCGTACCCAGTTCGCCGACGTCAAAAGCGTCGAAGTGGAATCGCCACTGACTATCCGTTTTGAATTCAAGAACAACGAAAATCGCACCCTTCCCCTGGATATCGCGACCTTGCCGGTGTTTCCCGAACACTGGTGGAAGAGCCGCGATTTCGCTGGTGGCGGTGGATATGAAGCGCCGTTGGGCAGCGGCCCCTATAAAGTCGGCAAGATCGATTCGGGGCGCAGCATCACCTTCGAGCGTAATCCCGACTGGTGGGGCAAGGACCTGCCGGTCAGCCGTGGCCTGTACAACTTCGATCATTTCAGCATCGAGTACTTCGGCGATACCGACGTGGCGCGCCAGGTGTTGCGCGGAGGCGCCTATGACTACAATCGCGAATTTTCCGCCACCGCTTACTCCATCGGCTACGAAAGCCCGGCCCTGAGCGATGGTCGCCTGCAAAAAGCCCACCTCGCCACCGAGGCACCGCAGCCGGCCCAGGGTTTTGTGTTCAATCTGCAAAAGCCCATGTTCCAGGATCGCCGCGTGCGTCAGGCACTGGTGATGCTGTGGGACTTCGAGTGGAGCAACCGGCAGATGATGCGTGACATGTACATCCGCCAGCAGAGCTTCTTCTCCAACACCGACCTCGCGGCCCGGCAATTGCCGGATGCCGGTGAGCTGGCGATTCTCGAACCGCTGCGCGGGCAGATTCCCGACGAAGTCTTCACCCAGGTGTTCGAGGCACCGAAGACCGACGGCAGTGGCGTGATTCGCGACAAGCAGCTGCAAGCCCTGGACTTGCTCGAACAGGCCGGCTGGAAACCCGATGGCGACCAACTGGTCAATGCCGACGGCGAGCCGCTAAGCTTCACCTTCCTGGTCAGCCAGAACGGCATGGACCGCCTGCTGTTGCCCTATAAACGCACGTTGAAACAGATCGGCATCGACCTGAACATCCGCCG
The DNA here is from genome assembly GCF_019956275.1 of Pseudomonas sp. GL-RE-26. Classification (NCBI taxonomy): domain Bacteria; kingdom Pseudomonadati; phylum Pseudomonadota; class Gammaproteobacteria; order Pseudomonadales; family Pseudomonadaceae; genus Pseudomonas; species Pseudomonas sp. GL-RE-26. The sequence goes on along the minus strand of NZ_JAHBDI010000003.1, from coordinate 170,656 downwards.
CATCGACTCGTCCCAGTACGTCAATCGCCTGATGAGCCGCGACTACGACATGATCGTCACCGGCTACCCGGTCACCACCTCCCCGGGGGGCGAACTGGTCAATTACTTCGGCTCGGCGGCGGCCACCGACCCTGGCTCCAACAACTACATGGTGTTGAAGAACCCGGCGGTGGACACCTTGATCACCGGGCTGATCCGCGCCAATACCCAGGCTGACATGCTGCATTACGCCCATGCCCTGGACCGGGTGCTGCAATGGAATTACTACTGGATTCCCAACTATTACCCGCCGGGCACCTCGACGGTGTGGTGGAACCGCTTCGGTATCCCGAACGTGCAAGCGAGCAATGACGAAGCCATCGAGAGCTGGTGGGAGATGAGTACCACGCCATTGACCAACCAACAGATGACGGCCGAGCGTATCAGCCGAGGCAAACCCGGAGGGCCGCACTGATGTGGGCTTACATATTGCGGCGTCTGCTGCTGATCATTCCGACGCTGGTGATCATTCTCCTGGTCAACTTTGTCATCGTCCAGGCCGCGCCAGGCGGGCCGGTCGAACAGGCCATCGCGCACCTGCAAGGCATTGGCGGCGCCGCGGTTGGCGGCGGTTCCGGCGAAGCCATGAGCGGCAAGTCCCGGGCCAGTCGCGGGCTTGATCCGCAGCTGATCAAGGACATTGAAAAACAGTACGGCTTCGACAAACCGGCACACGAACGCCTCTGGTTGATGCTCACCAGCTACGCGCGCCTGGACTTCGGCAAGAGTTTCTTCCGCGGTGCCACCGTCACTGACCTGATCCTCGAAAAAATGCCCGTGACCATTTCCCTCGGGCTCTGGGCGACGCTGATCACTTACCTGGTGTCGATTCCCCTGGGCATCCGCAAGGCGGTGCACCATGGCAGCCATTTCGACATCTGGAGCAGTACCGCGATCATCATCGGTTATGCCATGCCGGCGTTCCTGTTCGCGATGTTCCTGATCGTGGTCTTTGCCGGCGGCACTTCGCTGAACTGGTTTCCGGTTCGCGGGTTGGTCTCGGACAACTTCGAATCGCTGTCGACCCTTGGCAAGGTGGCCGACTACTTCTGGCACCTGGTGTTGCCGGTGACCTCGCTGGTGATCGGCGGCTTCGCCACACTGACCATCCTGACCAAGAACTCGTTCCTCAATGAGATCACCCGCCAGTACGTGGTCACTGCCCGGGCCAAGGGTTTGAGTGAACGTCGGGTGCTCTACGGGCACGTGTTCCGCAACGCCATGCTGCTGGTGGTGTCGGGCATTCCCCAGGCGTTCATCAGTGTGTTTTTTGCCGGCTCGCTGCTGATCGAAGTGATCTTCTCCCTCGACGGTCTGGGTCGCATGAGCTACGAAGCGGCGGTATCGCGGGACTATCCGGTGGTGTTCGGCTCGCTGTTCATCTTCACCCTGTTCGGCCTTCTGATAAAACTGGTCGGCGACCTCTGCTACACCCTGGTCGACCCGCGTATCGACTTCGCCGCGAGGAACGCCTGATGCTCAAGCTTTCACCGCTGGCGCGTCGCCGCTTCGAGCGCTTCAAGAAAAACCGTCGGGGCTGGTGGTCGCTCTGGCTGTTTGTCGGCCTGTTCCTGATGACCCTGGGCGGCGAACTGATCGCCAACGACAAACCGCTCGTGGTCAGCTATCAGGGCCAGTGGTACTTCCCGGTCTTCAAGCGCCACACCGAACAGGCGTTCGGCGGGCAACTGCCGTTCCAGGCCGACTACCGCAGCGACTACGTGCAGAAACTGATCAAGAAGGATGGCGGCTGGCTGCTGTTTCCACCGATTCCGTTCAGTGACGACACACCCAACTACGACCTGAACACACCCGCCCCCAGCCCGCCCTCCAGCGTCAACTGGCTGGGCACCGACGACCAGGCACGGGACGTTCTGGCCCGGGTGATCTTCGGGGCCCGGGTGTCAATCCTGTTTGCCTTGATGCTGACCTTTGTCAGTGCCCTGATCGGCATCGCTGCAGGAGCCCTGCAAGGCTATTACGGCGGTTGGGTGGATTTGCTCGGCCAGCGTCTGCTGGAGGTGTGGTCCGGGTTGCCGGTGCTGTACCTGCTGATCATCCTGTCGGGCTTCGTCGAGCCGAATTTCTGGTGGCTGCTGGGGATCATGGCGCTGTTTACCTGGCTGGCCCTGGTGGACGTGGTGCGCGCCGAGTTCCTGCGCGGGCGCAACCTGGAGTACGTCAAGGCCGCCCGCGCGTTGGGCCTGACCGACCGCAAGGTCATCGTGCGGCACATTCTGCCCAACGCCATGAACGCAACCTTGAGCTACCTGCCGTTCATTCTGACCGGGGCGATCTCCACCCTGACGGCACTGGACTTCCTCGGCTTCGGCATGCCTGCCGGTAGTGCGTCCCTGGGCGAACTGATCGGCCAGGGCAAGCAGAACCTGCAAGCGCCATGGCTGGGGCTGACGGCGTTCTTCACCCTGGCGCTGATTCTTTCTTTACTGGTGTTCATTGGCGAAGCCTTGCGCGACGCCTTTGATCCGCGCTCTTGATTCGGAATGTAGAGATGACCAACCTGATCGAAATCCGTGACCTCAGCGTGGCCTTCAGCGGCCAGACCGTAGTGCGCAATCTGTGCCTGGACATCCGCCCCGGCGAGTGCCTGGCGCTGGTGGGCGAATCAGGCTCGGGCAAGTCGGTGACGGCCCACTCGATCCTGCAACTGCTGCCGCAATCCGATACCGAGACGACGGGCAGCATCCGCTATCGCGGCCAGGAACTGGTGGGTGCCGATGCCGGCAAGTTGCGACAACTGCGCGGCAATCGCATCACGATGATTTTCCAGGAGCCGATGACCTCCCTCAACCCGCTGCACAGCATCGAAAAACAGATCGGTGAAACCTTGCTGGTGCACAAAGGCCTGGCGGGCAAGGCGGCACAAGCGCGGATCCTCGAATTGCTGCACCTGGTGGGCATCCAGAAACCCGAGGAACGCCTCAAGGCCTACCCCCATCAGTTATCCGGCGGGCAGCGCCAGCGGGTGATGATCGCCATGGCCCTGGCGTGCGAACCGGAGCTGTTGATTGCCGACGAACCGACCACCGCACTGGATGTGACGGTGCAGCGCAAGATCCTGCTGCTGCTCAAGTCCCTGCAACAGCGGTTGGGCATGTCGCTGTTGCTGATCAGCCATGACCTCAATCTGGTGCGCAGCATCGCCCAGCGCGTGTGCGTGATGAAGGCCGGGGAAATCGTCGAGCAGGCGCCTTGCGAAACGCTCTTCACCGAACCCAAGCACCCTTACAGTTGCGTATTGCTGCATGCCGAACCCGAGGGTGAAGCCTTGCCCCGGGACGAGCGCGAAAACGTACTGGAGGTGGACAACCTGCAGGTGCGATTTCCCGTCGGTGGTGGTCTGTTCCAGCGCAAGACATGGCTGCGTGCCGTCGATGGCATCAGCCTGAATATTCAGCGCGGCAAGACCCTGGGCATCGTTGGCGAGTCCGGCTCGGGCAAGTCCACGCTCGGCCAGGCGATCCTGCGCTTGCTCGACTCCGAAGGCGGCATCCGCTTTCAGGGCCAGGCCCTGGATGGCCTGACGCAAAAACAGCTACGGCCATGGCGCAAGAAGATGCAGGTGGTGTTCCAGGATCCCTTCGGCAGCCTCAGCCCGCGAATGTCGGTCGCGCAGATCATCAGCGAAGGCCTGGAAGTGCACAGCCAGTTGAGCACTGAAGAGTGCAATGCCGAAGTGATCCGGGCACTGACCGAAGTCGGCCTTGACCCCCAAAGTCGCCATCGCTATCCCCACGAATTTTCCGGTGGCCAGCGTCAGCGCATCGCCATCGCCCGGGCGCTGGTGCTGAAGCCAGCGCTGATCCTGCTCGACGAACCGACCTCGGCGCTGGACCGCACGGTGCAGAAACAAGTGGTCGCCCTGCTCCGCCAGCTTCAGGAAAAATACGGACTGACCTATCTGTTCATCAGCCATGACCTGGCAGTGGTCCGCGCCCTGGCCCACGACATGATCGTGATCAAGGACGGCAAAGTGGTGGAACGCGGCGCCAGCCACGAGGTGTTTGACTCACCACAGCATCCGTACACCAAGGAGCTGTTGGCGGCGGCGATGTTGGGGCAGGCATAATCCGTTGCATGAAGTTGGACCGAGGCGCGGCCATCGCGAGCAGGCTCGCTCCCACAGTTGATCTGTGTCGTTCACAAATCCCCTGTAGGAGCGAGCCTGATCGCGAAGAGGCCGGCACAGGCAAAACATAATCAGGATCAGCCCCCATGAACACCACCGAAAGCCTCAAGGACTACCAGCGCGTTCGCCTGCTGGCGATCCGTTCGTTGTTCGAAATCATCGAGCAATCGAGTGAAGGCACGGTGATTGTCGACCGCGATGCCAACATCGTCTGGATGAATGAGCGCTACGCCCGGCGCTTCGGCCTGCAATCGGCCGAGGTCGCGATCGGCAAGCCCTGCGAAAGCGTGATCCCCGGAAGCCTGCTGCGTGAGGTGGTGCGCACCGGCCGACCGATTCTGCTGGATATGCAAGACACCTCTAAAGAGCCGCTGGTGGTCATGCGCCTGCCGATTCACGACGATGCCGGCGTGGTGATCGGCGCTATCGGGTTCGCCCTGTTCGACGAGTTGCGCAGCCTGTCGCCAATGCTCAAGCGCTACATGAGCATGCAGGAAGAACTGGCCTCCACCCGCTCGCTGCTGCGGGCGCGGCAGACCAAATACAACTTCGCCCACTTCATCGGCACCAGCGCCGCCAGCCTGGAAGTCAAACGCCGCGCCCGACGCAGCGCAAGCACCGAATCGCCGGTGCTGCTGCTCGGCGAAACCGGCACCGGCAAGGAACTGCTGGCCCAGGCGATCCACAATGCCTCGCCCCGCGCGCACAAGGCATTCGTGAGCATCAACAGCGCGGCGATCCCTGAATCGTTGCTGGAAGCCGAGTTCTTCGGCACCGCCCCGGGTGCGTTTACCGGTGCCGACCGCAGGGGCCGCGCCGGCAAATTGCAGATCGCCCAAGGCGGCACACTGTTCTTGGACGAAATCGGCGACATGCCACTGCCCCTGCAAAGCAAACTGTTGCGGGTGTTGCAGGAAAAGGAATTCGAACCGGTGGGCTCCAACGAAGTGATCCAGAGCGATGTGCGAGTGATCGCCGCGACCTCAACGGACCTTGAGGCCGCGATCAAACGCGGCGAATTCCGTGCCGACTTGTACTACCGGCTCAACGTGCTGCCGATCCAGGTTCCGCCCCTGCGCGACCGCCTCGATGACGTGCCGGCGCTCAGTGAAGCGATTCTCGAAGAACTGCGCAGCCAGCATGAACTGCACCACGAAGCCCTGGAACTGTTGGGCCAACACGCCTGGCCGGGGAACATCCGGGAGCTACGCAATGTGCTGGAGCGGGCCGCGCTGCTCAGTGATGACTTGCGCCTGACGACCGCGGATATCCGCGCGGCGATTGGTACGTTCACGCCGGTGGAACGCGTGGCGCCATTGACCATCGAACCGCTTGCCCATGAAACGTTCAGTGCAGCGCGGGAGCGATTTGACCGGCAATTGATCGAAACCGCCCTCGCGCAATGCGGGGGCAAGGTGGTTGATGCAGCGACGCGGCTGGGGCTGGGCCGGTCGACGTTGTACAAGAAGATGGTGGCGTTGGGGATTGCCTAATCTCCATAAAGAGACACATATCTCCATTGTTAGACAGACCATCGCGATCAGGCTCGCTCCTGCAAGAGACCACACTCTACTGATCAGCTCGGTCAACTGTAGGAGCGAGCCTGCTCGCGAAGAGGCCAGCACTGCCAAAGAAAGTCTCAAACTAGAGACAAAAACACCTGACCAGCTCACAGAACTTTAAATATATCCTTATATTTCAATAACTTAAGCATATGGCACAAAACTAGCTATACGCCTCTCCTACCAGGCTTCACCCAACAAAAATAACAACCCAGGAGACACACCATGAGTGTGATCATTGCCTTGGCAGCCCTCGCGCTGCTGATGCTGGCTGCCTACCGTGGCTACAGCGTTATCCTTTTTGCTCCGATTGCCGCCCTCGGCGCTGTCCTGCTGACTGACCCGTCTGCCGTCGCCCCCGCTTTCACCGGGGTGTTCATGGAAAAAATGGTCGGTTTCATCAAGCTGTATTTCCCGGTATTCCTGCTCGGCGCGGTGTTCGGCAAGCTGATCGAACTGTCCGGTTTCTCGCGCTCCATCGTCGCGGCAGCGATTCGCCTGCTCGGCACCCGCCAGGCGATGCTGGTGATCGTGCTGGTCTGCGCCCTGCTGACCTACGGCGGCGTATCGTTGTTTGTGGTGGTGTTCGCGGTCTATCCGTTTGCCGCTGAAATGTTCCGCCAGAGCAACATCCCCAAGCGGCTGATCCCGGCGACCATTGCCCTGGGCGCCTTCTCGTTCACCATGGACGCCCTGCCCGGCACCCCGCAGATCCAGAACATCATCCCCAGTACCTTCTTCAACACCACCGCCTGGGCGGCGCCGTGGCTAGGTGTGATCGGCACGATCTTCGTGTTCTGCGCCGGTATGCTGTTTCTCCAGCGCCAGCGCAACAAGGCTCAGCGCTCCGGTGAAGGCTATGGTTCGGACCTGCGCAACGAACCGGAAACCGCCGCCGACCTCAAGCTGCCCAACCCGTGGCTGGCGCTCTCGCCGCTGCTGGCGGTGGGCATCATGAACCTTTTGTTCACCCACTGGATTCCGCAGGTATACGGCAAGACCCACAGCCTCGCGCTGCCGGGCATGGCCGCGCCGGTGACCACGGACATCGCCAAGCTCACGGCGATCTGGGCCGTACAGGCTGCGCTGTTGGTAGGCATCCTCATGGTGCTGGCGTTCGGCTACAAGGCGATCAGCCGCAAGCTGGCCGAAGGCAGTAAAAGTGCGGTCAGCGGTGCGCTGCTGGCGGCGATGAACACCGCTTCGGAATATGGTTTCGGTGCCGTGATCGCGTCCTTGCCGGGCTTTCTGGTGCTGGCCGACTGGCTCAAGAGCATTCCCAACCCACTGGTCAACGAAGCGATTACCGTGACCCTGCTGGCCGGCATTACCGGCTCCGCCTCGGGCGGCATGAGCATCGCGCTGGCGGCAATGTCCGAGCAGTTCATCAGCGCCGCCCATGCGGCGAACATTCCCCTGGAAGTGCTGCACCGGGTCGCTGCGATGGCCAGCGGCGGCATGGACACCCTGCCGCACAACGGCGCGGTGATTACCCTGCTGGCGGTCACCGGGTTGACCCACCGCGAGGCTTACAAAGACATTTTCTGTATTACGCTGATCAAGACCCTGGCGGTTTTCGTGGTGATCGGCACCTTCTACGCCACTGGCATTGTGTGAGGTATTCATGACGACTCTTTCCGGCAAGACCGCACTGGTCACCGGCTCCACCAGCGGCATCGGTCTGGGGATCGCCCTCAGCCTGGCCAAGGCCGGGGCCGACCTGATCCTCAACGGCTTTGGCGATGCCTCCCAAGTGATCACCCAAGTGCAACAGTTCGGCGGCAAGGTCGGCCATCACCCGGCCGATGTCAGCGATCCGGCACAAATTGCCGACATGATCGCCTACGCCGAGCGCGAGTTCGGTGGCGTCGACATTCTGGTCAACAACGCAGGCATTCAACACGTTGCAGCGGTGGATGAGTTCCCGGTGGAGCGCTGGGACTCGATCATCGCCATCAACCTGTCGTCGGTGTTCCACAGCACCCGCTTGAGCTTGCCGGGCATGCGCGCCAAGGGCTGGGGCCGGGTGATCAACATTGCCTCGGTGCATGGTCTGGTCGGTTCGGTGGGCAAGTCAGCCTATGTCGCCGCCAAGCACGGGGTGATCGGCTTGACCAAAGTGGTCGCGCTGGAAACCGCGACCACCCAGGTCACCTGCAACGCAATTTGCCCAGGCTGGGTATTGACGCCGCTGGTGCAGAAGCAGATTGATGATCGTGCCGCCAACGGGGTTGACCCGCAGCAGGCGCAACATGATTTGCTCGCGGAAAAGCAGCCATCGCTGGAATTCGTGACACCGCCGCAGCTGGGTGAACTGGTGTTGTTCCTGTGCAGCGAAGCCGGCAGCCAGGTGCGGGGTGCGGCGTGGAATGTTGATGGTGGGTGGTTGGCGCAGTGACTGTCGTTTGCTTTTGTGGCGAGGGAGCTTGCTCCCGCTGGGTGGCGAAGCCGCCCCATAAGTCTCACAGACAAAAACCGGTTGTCTGGATTTGCGACTGCTACGCAGCCGAGCGGGAGCAAGCTCCCTCGCCACAAGAGCCTGTTCCACATCAGCCTGTGTGAAGGCATAAAAAAGAAGAGGCAAACCATGTCCGACATCCTCTGGCAACCCGACGCCAAACGCATTGGCAAGACCCGCATGGAGGCCTTTCGGCGCTTCGTCAATCAGCGATACCACCTCAAGATCGACGACTACCCGGCCCTGCACCAATGGTCCATCGAGCAACGCCCGGACTTCTGGCAGGCCATCGTCGATTTCTTCGACATCCGCTTCCACGAGCAACCCGACGCCGTGCTGCTCGAAGGCCCGCAGATGCCCAGCGCCCAGTGGTTCCCCGGTGCAACGCTGAACTTTGCCGAACACCTGCTACAGCGTCGCGACGATGCGATCGCCGTGATAGCCGTTGGCGAAAACGGTCAGCGTGAACACTTGACCTGGGCCGAACTGGCCGAACAGGTCGCCGGTTTTCAGAATGGCTTGATCGCCGCCGGCGTCGGTGTGGGCGACCGGGTCGCCGCCTGCATGCCCAACACCTGGCAAACCCTGGTGGCCATGCTCGCCACCACCAGCCTTGGCGCTATCTGGTCCTGCTCCTCACCGGACTTCGGCACCCAAGGGGTGGTTGACCGGTTCGGCCAGATCGAACCGAAAGTGCTGGTGACCTGCGCCGGTTATCGCTACGCCGGCAAGGAGATCAACCAGACCGCCAAGGTCAACGAAATCCTCGAGCGCCTGCCTTCCCTGCAACAGTTGATCGTCGTGCCTTACGCACGTCTACATGCACACATCGAAGAATTCCGCACCCAGGCCAATGTGACGCTGTGGGACGATTTCTACGAACCCGGCGGCGAACCGGATTTCGTCCCGGTGCCCTTCGCCCATCCGCTGTACATCCTCTATTCCAGCGGTACCACCGGCGTGCCCAAATGCATCATCCACAGTACCGGCGGCGTGTTGCTGCAACACGTCAAGGAGCACGGCCTGCATGGCGATCTCGGCCCCGGTGAACGGCTGTTCTACTACACCACCTGTGGCTGGATGATGTGGAACTGGCTGGTGTCGGCGCTGGCGACAGGCAGCTCCGTGGTGCTGTACGACGGCTCGCCGTTCCAACCCGAGCCGCAACGCCTGATCGACCTGATCGACGACGAGCGCGTCAGCGTCTTCGGCACCAGCCCCAAATACCTCGCGACCCTGGAAAGCAGCGGTATCAAGCCGCGTGAAAGTCATGACCTGGGCAGCCTCAAGACGTTGCTCTGCACCGGCTCGGCACTGTCGCCGCAGAGTTACGACTACGTCTATCGCGACTTCAAGGCTGACGTGTGCCTGGCCTCGATGTCTGGCGGTACCGACATCGTCTCGTGCTTCGTCAACGGCAACCCGATGTCGCCCGTGCGGCGCGGTGAAATCATGGGCAAGAGCCTGGGCATGGCCGTCGAAGTGTGGAACGACGAAGGCCACCCGGTGATCGGCGAAAAAGGTGAGCTGGTCTGCACCCGGCATTTCCCGGCGATGCCCATTGGCCTGTGGAACGACCCCGACGGCGAGAAACTGCGCCAATCCTATTTCAGTCTGTTCCCCGGCGTCTGGGCCCAGGGTGACTACGCCGAACAACTGCCCCATGGCGCAATGATGATCCACGGCCGCTCCGATGCCGTGCTCAACCCCGGTGGCGTGCGCATCGGCACGGCGGAAATCTATCGCCAGGTGGAGAAAGTCCCCCAGGTGCTCGACAGCGTGGCGATCGGCCAACAGTGGCAGGATGACGTGCGGGTGGTGCTGTTCGTACGCTTGCGCGACGGGTTCGAACTGGACGAGGCACTGCAACAGCAGATCCGCGAGACGATTCGCGCCAACACCACGCCCCGTCATGTGCCGGCGAAGATTGTCGCGGTGACGGACATCCCCCGGACCATCAGCGGCAAGGTCGTTGAGTTGGCGGTGCGCAATGTGGTGCATGGGCAGAAGGTGAAAAACACCGATGCGCTGGCCAACCCCGAAGCGCTGGAGCAGTACCGAAACAGACCCGAACTCCAGGATTGAAATGGGATTACCGGTGGGAGCGAGCTTGCTCCCACAGGGTACCGTGTCGCCTACCGCTCACCCTGACGGGTCCTCCACAATCGACCACCTGTGCAAGAATAGACGCCAGCTATAGCGAATTGGCGCAGGACTCCCAGATGAACGCAACACCAACCGCCAGCGATGCCCAGGCCTTGATCGCCCGAATCGACTGGGCCAGCAGCCCGCTGGGCGCTGCCAGCACTTGGCCACAAAGCCTGCGAACCGCCGTGGACATCGTCATTCACTCACCGATGCCGATGCTGCTGCTATGGGGTCCGCAACTGACGCAGATCTATAACGACGGCTTTGCCCTGCTCGCCGGAAGCAAGCATCCACACGCCTTTGGACAACCGGCACACCTGATCTGGCCAGAGTTGCAAGACTTTACCGACCCGATCTACGACGCCGTCCTGCAAGGTCAGGTGCGAACCTACAGCGAGCAGCGCTTTACCCTGCAACGCGGGGGCCGGGAATCCGACTTCTGGCTCGACCTGACCTACAGCCCGATCCGCGACGAAAGTGCCGAGGTGTCCGGGATCCTGGTCACCGCCATCGAAACCAACGAACGCCGGCGCATCGCCCTCGAACTCGAACAGCGCTCGGCGGCCAGCCTCAAGGCTCAGCGTGAAACCGAGGAGCGCCTGCAACTGGCCCTCGCCGCCACCGATGCGGTCGGTACCTGGGACTGGGACATCAGTGAGGACCGTTTCATCGCCGATGCGCATTTTGCCCAGCTGCACGGCATCGACCCGGCCATGGCCAGTCAGTTACCGATCACTGAATACCTGCACGGTGTACACCCCGAAGACCGCGCCCTGATCGCCCGCAGCATCAAGCATTGCATCACCCACGGCAGCGAATACGCCGAGGAGTATCGCCTGCTGCAAACCGACGGCCAGATGCGCTGGGTGTTTGCCCGCGGTCGCTGCTACAAGGATCACCATGGCCGGCCGATGCGCTTCCTCGGCGCGGCCCTGGACCTGACCGAGCGCAAACACACCGAACAGGCCTTGCGCCAAAGCCAGACCGAGCTGCAACTGATCATCAACGCCATGCCGATCCTGATCAGCTACGTCGACCGCGAAGAACGCTTTCGCCTGAACAATGCGGCGTACCTGGACTGGTACGGGCTGACGCCGCAAGAGCTTTACGGGCGAACCATTCTTGAAGTGCTCGGCGAAGAAGCCTATGCACTGCGCGCCCCGCACATCACTGAGGCGCTGTCCGGCCGGCCCTGCTGCTTCAGCATCAGCACGCCACACCGCGACGGCAGCGTCCGCCAGGCCCTAACGAATTACTTGCCACGCCATGGTGCGGATGGCGCGGTGAACGGTTTCTACATCTTCGTGATCGACGAAACCGAACGCAAAAAGACCGAAGAAGCCCTGCTCAACCTCAACGAAACCCTTGAGGAACGGGTTGTCGCGCGCACCCGCCAACTCGCCGAAGCCAACGAGCGCCTGCAGAACGAGATGTGCGAGCGCGAGCGTGCCGAAGAGGCCTTGCGCCATGCGCAGAAAATGGAAGCGGTCGGCCAGCTTACCGGTGGCATCGCCCATGACTTCAACAACATGCTCACCGGCATCATCGGCAGCCTCGACCTGATGCAACGCTACATTGCCGACGGCCGCGCCAGCGAGATCGGTCGTTTCACCGAAGCGGCCGTGTCCTCGGCCAACCGTGCCGCCGCCCTCACCCATCGCTTGCTGGCGTTCTCCCGGCGTCAGTCGCTCAACCGCAAGCCGCTGAACCCCAACGAGTTGATTCACTCGCTCGTAGACTTGTTCAGGCGTACCAAGGGCGACCACATCGAACTCAACGTGCAACTGGCCGAGGACATCTGGCGGGTCAGTACCGATGTCAGCCAGCTGGAAAACGCCTTGCTAAACCTGGTGATCAACGCCCGGGACGCCATGCCCGATGGTGGCGAGTTGCAGATCGAAACCGCCAACCTGTACCTCGACGGCAGCGACATCACCACCCTGGAGCCGGTCAAGGCCGGTGACTACGTGATGATTGCCGTCAGCGACAACGGCACCGGCATGACGCCCTCGGTTCTGGCCAAGGCATTCGACCCGTTCTTCACCACCAAGCCCATCGGCCAGGGCACCGGTTTGGGCTTGTCGATGATTTACGGTTTTGCCCAGCAAACGGGGGGCCACGTCAGTCTGTTCAGCCTGCCCGGACGGGGCACCAGCGTGCGCTTGTACCTGCCGCGCCTGCATTCAACCGAACCGGATCAAGTCCTGTCGCCCGTCGTCGGCGAAGCACCGGCGGCGATTGCCGGCGAAACCGTGATGCTGGTCGAGGACGATGCGGCGGTACGCATGCTGGTGCTGGACCTGCTCAAGGAGCTCGGTTACCGCGCCCATGAAGCCGAAGATGCCAAGGGCGCCCTGCCGCTGCTGGAGTCGGACCTGCGGGTGGACCTGCTGGTGACCGACGTCGGGTTGCCGGGCATGAACGGCCGCCAACTGGCGGAAATCGCCCGTCAGCATCGTCCCGAACTGAAAGTGCTGTTCATGACCGGTTACGCCGAGATCGCCGCCGAACGCCAGGGTTTCCTCGAAGAAGGCATGGACATGGTGGCCAAGCCGTTTTCCATCGACCTGTTGGCCAACAAGATTCGCACGATGATCAGTCAACCGGACTGAGTTGAGGCATAATCCCGCGCCCCCCCGCTGCCACACACATAGCCACCCTCATAGCCACCACCGTTGCAAGGTACCGCCGATGAAAGCTCAAGCCCGCCATATTCTGGTGAAAACCTCGGAAGAAGCCGAGCAGCTCAAACAACGCATCGCCAAGGGCGAAGCGTTCGATGTGCTGGCCAAGAAGTATTCGACCTGCCCATCGGGCAAGCGCGGCGGCGATCTCGGCGAAGTGCGACCGGGGCAGATGGTTGGCGTGATCGATGCGGTGATCTTCAAGAAACCACTGCGGGTGGTGCATGGGCCGATCAAGAGCAAGTTCGGGTATCACCTGGTGCAGGTGTTTTACCGGGATTGAGTGGCTGGTCAGGCCCCTGTGGCGAGGGGGCTTGCCCCCGCTCGGCTGCGCAACAGTCGCAAACCTTGCACAGTCGGTGTGTCATCAAAATCAGATCCAGCAGGTTTTGGGGCTGCTTCGCAACCCAACGGGGGCAAGCCCCCTCGCCACAAAAGCTCCTTCGCCACAGATAATGGATTCAATCCCTTGGAATCAGCGCCCCCGGCACCTGAATCACCCGGCTGGCCAACCGATGCCCAGCCTCGGCGGCGTCCGCAGGGCTGCCGCCCTTGAGCCGCGAAGCCAGATACGCCGCACTGAAAGAATCCCCCGCCGCCGTGGTGTCCACCACCCGCTCGACCTTCTGCGCCGGCACCTCGAATGACTCGCCATCACAACGAATCAGGCACGCCTGGGCGCCGCGCTTGAGCACCACTTCCGGCGTACCGATCTGCTCATACGCGGCAAACACTGCGTCACAATCGGCATAGCCAAACAACGCCTGTTCGTCCTCCACCGTCAGCAACGCCATGTCGACATGTGGCAGCACGCTGCGATATGCCGCCCGGGCATCCTCGACCGATGCCCACAGCCGTGGCCGGTAGTTGTTGTCGAAGACGATCCGCGCATCGCGCTGACGAGCTTCGATCAGGGTTTCCAGCAATTTTTCCCGACCTTGCACACCGAGTACCGCCAGAGTGATGCCGCTGAAGTACAGCACGTCGTAATCCGGCAGCGCAGCGAGGATCGGCGCGGCGGCCGGGGTGGTGAAGCAATCGCGTACCGCCGCTTCGTTGCGCCAGTACAGAAAGCGTCGCTCACCGGCGGCGTCAGTCTGGATGCAATACAAACCCGGCAGGCGTCCGGGCAGACGCTGAACCATGCCGAGCCCGATATTTTCCGCAGCCCAACTCTGGCACATCGCGTCGCTGAAACTGTCATCGCCCAGGGCGGTGACGTAGTCCACGGAGCCGTCCTCTCCCAGTTCCCGGGACAGGTACACCGCCGTATTCAAGGTGTCGCCGCCGAAGCTTTGTTGCAGGCTGCCGTCGGCGCGATGCTGCAACTCGATCATGCACTCGCCGATCAGGGCGATGCGTGGAGTGTTGGGGCCCAGGGTGTTGATGGTGTTCATTGTTGTGGGGTCTCTGGTGTTTCTTTGTTGTCTGGTTGGGCCTCATCGCGAGCAAGCTCGCTCCCACATTGGAATGCGTTCCCCTGTGGGAGTGAGTCTGCTCGCGATGGCCGCGCCTCGGTCCTGAGCCTTAGAAACAGGTTTCCATGGTCTCGATGACATTCAGTTGCTCATCCACCAGGCAACCGACACGCCACTTGTCGAACGTCAGGCACGGGTGCGAAGTGCCGAACGAAATGATGTCGCCCACCCGCAGATCAACCCCCGGCGCCACGGTCATGAATGCATGCTGGTCCATCACCGCGGTCACCTTGCAGGCGCTCACATCATCGCCGTTGGCTGGCACCACGCCCGCCTTGTAGCGCAACAACGGCACCGGCAAACCGGCGTCGTAGGCCACATCGCGCTTGCCCAGGGCAATCACCGCAAACCCCGGCTCCGGCAACGACTGCACGTGCGCCCACACTTCCAGCGCAGGACGCAGGCCTTCGTGCAGGTCGCTGCGACGGTCGAGCACGCAGCACTGCGCTTCCTTGTAGATGCCATGGTCGTGAGCCACATAGCTGCCGGGACGCAGCACGCTGAGGAAACGCCCTGCGGCGTTCTGCGCTTCGAAGGACTCGGCAATCAGGTCATACCAGGCCGAACCCGACGCGGTGATGATCGGCTTGGCAATGGCGAAGGCTCCGCTGTCCTGCAACTGCACCGCCAGGCGCACCAGTGATGCGGCGAAATCGCGAATGCCGGTCACCGCATGATCGCCATGGATCACGCCTTCGTAGCCTTCGATCCCGGTCAGGGCCAGCGCCGGTTGCGCGCCGATGGCCTTGGCCAGATCGAGCACTTCCTGTTCGCTGCGGCAACCGCAACGACCACCGACCACGCCGTATTCGATCATGACGTTCAGGCGCACGCCGCGGGAGGCGAAATAGGCGCCGAGGTCGGCGACGTTGTCCGGGTGATCGACCATGCAATAGAAGTCGAACGTCGGGTCGGCCAGCAGGTCGGCGATCAGCGCCATGTTCGGCGTGCCGACCAACTGGTTGGCCATCAGTACCCGGTGTACACCATGGGCGTAGGCCGCACGGGTTTGCGTGGCGCTGGCCAGGGTGATGCCCCAGGCACCGGCGTCCAGTTGGCGGCGGAACAACGCCGGAGTCATGCTGGTTTTGCCATGGGGCGCCAGTTCGGCGCCGCTGTCGCTGACGAACGCCTGCATCCAGCGGATGTTGTGTTCCAGCGCCTCGCGGTGCAGTACCAGCGCAGGCAGGCTGACGTCACGCACCAGGCTGGCGCCCTTGGGCGCGGTGCCTTTTTCCACGGCGGCAGTATTGGGGGCAGAAGACATGGTCGAACTCCTCGTTCACGCGGCCGCAGGCAGCCGCTGTTATTCGTTGATGCGACGGGCCAGGCTGTTGGCGCTTTCGATCAGCACCCGGCGGTAGTCGTTGTAGTTTTTCTTCGCATCGGCCCGTGGCGCGACGATGCACAGGGTCGCGATGGCCACGCCGTTGGGGTCTTTGACCGGTGCGGCGAAGCAATGGGTAAAGGTGTCGGCGACGCTATCGAAGGAAAAGAAACCATCGATACCGGCCTGACGGATTTCCTTGAGGAATTGCTCCAGCGGCAAGCGTTCGCCGTCGGGCAGGATGAAGTCGTCGTGGTCGATCAGGTCGACGATTGCCTGGTCGCTCAAGTGCGCCAGCAACAGGCGCCCGGACGCGGTCCAGGGGATGGGCGCGTTTTCGCCGATGTCCGAGGAAATGCGGAAATGCCGCTCACCTTCCTTCATCAGCGCCACGGTGTATTTGCGCCCGTTGAGCAGGCACATCTGCGCGGTTTCATGGGTCTGGCTGACGATGTCCTGCAAGGCGTGATCGGCCTCGCGGGTCAGGTCGAAATGGCGCAAGTGAGCCTGCCCGAGAAAATACAACTGGCGACCGAGGTAGACATGACCGTCCTTGCCCACCGGCTCCAGGATCCGACGCTCCAGCAGCGAGGCCACCAGTTCGTAGACCGTGGATTTGGGGCTGCCGATGCCGTTGGCGATGTCGTTCGGGCGCAGGGGCTGGCCGATTTCCTTGAGGAAATCGAGGATATCGAACGCCCGGTCCAGACCGCGTGCCCGGCGCTTGATGGTGTCTTCGGTCATTTCAGTGCTTCCCATTCATAGTCGCCGGGAGTTTACCCAGAGTGTCGCGCTGACTCAGGCCTTTTTCTTGTACGCAATACAGTCGATCTCGACCTTGCAGTCGACCATCATGTTCGCCTGCACGCAGGCCCGGGCCGGGGCGTGTTCGGGTTTGAAGTACTCGGAGAAGACCTTGTTGAAACTCGTGAAATCCCGCGGATCCTCCAGCCACACGCCAGCACGCACCACGTCTTCCAGGCCGAAACCTGCCTCTTCGAGAATCGCGATCAGGTTCTTCATGGTCTGGTGGGTCTGTTCGACAATGCCGCCAGTAATGATCTCGCCGTCCACCGCCGGCACCTGCCCGGAAACGTGCAGCCAGCCATCGGCTTCAACGGCGCGGGCGAAAGGGCGAGGCTGACCGCCAGCGGCGGTGCTGCCGGTGCCGTAACGAGTAATGCTCATGGGTGTTTCTCCTGATTGAAAATTGAAGGT
Organism: Pseudomonas sp. GL-RE-26; assembly: GCF_019956275.1. Lineage (NCBI taxonomy): Bacteria > Pseudomonadati > Pseudomonadota > Gammaproteobacteria > Pseudomonadales > Pseudomonadaceae > Pseudomonas > Pseudomonas sp. GL-RE-26. Next base: position 153,592 of record NZ_JAHBDI010000003.1, on the reverse strand, counting down.
TAAAAACGGGTGCTTTTGAGAAATTCCGCCAGTCGTGGCGATTGCGGGCGTTCGAACAGGTCCTTGGGTGGCCCCTGCTCTTCGATACGCCCCTGATTCATGAAAACGATCTTGTCCGAGACCTCGAATGCAAAGCGCATTTCGTGGGTCACCAGCAGCATGGTCATGCCGTCTTCGGCCAGACCCTTGATCACGCTCAACACTTCGCCCACCAGTTCCGGATCGAGGGCCGAGGTCACTTCGTCGAACAGCATCAGGCTCGGGTTCATCGCAATCGCCCGGGCGATCGCCACGCGCTGCTGCTGACCGCCCGACAATTGACCGGGAAAGTGATCGCGACGCTCCAGCAGGCCAACGCGCTCCAGCCATTTCTCGGCCAGGGCCACGGCCTCGTCCTTGTGCAGCTTTTTGACCTTGAGCAGGCCCAGGGTGACGTTCTGCAATGCGGTCAGGTGCGGGAACAGGTTGAACTGCTGGAACGCCATGCCGGTCATGGCGCGATGGCGGGCAATGACTCTTTCCGCGTGGCGAATGCGTTTGCCGTTGACCTCGTCATAGCCGATGGATTCACCGTCGAGCAGGATCTGCCCGCCCTGAAACTCCTCGAGCATGTTCACGCAACGCAGCAGCGTGGTCTTGCCCGAGCCGCTGGAGCCGATCAGCGTCACCACATTGCCGCGCTGCATGCTCAGGTCGACGCCCTTGAGCACTTCGAGCTGGTCGTAACGCTTGTGCAGGCCGCGAATGTCCAGCAGCGGTTGGCCGTTTTGTGCATGGGTTTGAGTCTGAGTCATGGCAAAGCCACCCGCTTTTCAATGTGCCGGCCGAGTAACTCGATGCCGTAGTTGATGACGAAGAACAGGAAACCGGCGAACAGGTAAAACTCCAGGGTCATGAACGTCCGGGCAATGATCTGCTGGGTGCTGAGCAGCAATTCCGCCACGCCGATCACCGACAACAGGGTCGAGGCCTTGACGATCTCGGTGGACGAGTTGACCCAGGTCGGCAGGATCTGCCGCAACGCCTGGGGCAACAGCACGTAGCCGAGAGCCTGGTAGAACGTCAGGCCGATGGCCTTGCTCGCCTCCATCTGCCCGCGCGGCAATGCCTGCAACGCACCGCGCACGATCTCGGCGACATGGGAGCCGCAGAACAGCGTCAAACCCAGTGCACCGGCCTGGAACGCGCTGATCTGCCAGCCCAGTGCCGGCGCCATGTAAAAGCACGCCAGCACCAGCACGAACACCGGCGTACCGCGAATCACATCGACATAAAAACGAAACGGTGCGCGCATCCAGAATTTGCCGTAGGTCAACACCAGACCGGTGACGACGCCAACGAGCGTGCCGAGCAGAATCGCCAGCACCGACACCTGGACACTGGTCAGAAAGCCCTGCCACAGCACTTCCCGCGCCACCCACAACTCATGCAACCAACTGGGGGATTCGTACATGGGGGCCTCCTATCGGCGAATCGCCAGACGCTGTTCGAGGTAACGCAGCATCATGGCAATGAGGTAACAGGCCGCCACATACAGCGCCGTGGTCACCAGCCAGGTTTCTATCACCCGGTAGCTCTCGACATTGATCTTGCGCGCGTAATAGGTCAGCTCCGGTACCGCAATCGCGGCCGCCAGCGAGGTGTCCTTGAACAGCGAAATGAAGTTGTTCGACAGCGCCGGCAATACATTGCGCAGCATCACCGGCACGGTGACGTAGGCCTTGACCTGCCACTCGCCCAGGCCAATGGCCAACCCGGCTTCACGCAGGCCCTTGGGAATGCTCAGCAAACCGCCACGGAACACTTCGGTCAGGTACGCCCCGGCATACAGCGACAGGGTGATGATGAACGAGGGGATCTTGTCCAGCCGGATCCCCAGGCTCGGCAACGCAAAGTAGATCAACAGGATCAATACCAGGATCGGCGTGTTACGAATCACCGTGACATACACCGACGCCAGCACCCGCAATGCGCGGTGCTTGGACAGCAAAGCAAACGCCATCATCAGGCCGATCACGCAGCCGATGGCGATCGACACCAGGGCCAGTTCAAGGCCCATACCGAGCCCCGCCAGCAAAGTGTCGAAATCGCGCCACACGGCGGCAAAGTTCAACTGATAGTTCATGGTCAGCAGTACCTTGAGCGGGGCGCATTTGGGCGCCCTGCTCTCACGGGATCATTTGAATTCGACTGGGAAACCGATGGCCGGGGTCGGCAGGTCTACACCGAACCATTGCTTGAACGACGCCGCGTAAGTCGGGAACTCAACGCCGGTCATGGCTTCATGCAGGGTGGTGTTGACGAAGTTCAGCCAGTCCTGATCGCCGCGTTTGACCGCGCAGGCATAGGTCTGCGGGCTCCAGGCGTAGGCCGGGCTGCGATAACGGCCAGGGTTCTGCACCATCAGGTACTTCACCGAAGACTGGTCAGTGGCCGCCGCGTCGGCGCGGCCGGAGTTCACGGCCTGGTACATCAGATCCACGCTGTCGTACTGATCGACCTTGGCCTTGGGCAGCGCCTGGTGCACCAATTCCTCGGCATAGACGTTTTGCAGCACCGCCACGGTGAGACTGTCACCGGCGGCTTTCATGTCATCGATTTCCTTGTACTTGCTGTTCGCCGGCAGCAGCAGGCCGACACCTTCGCGGTAGTACGGCAGGGTGAACGCCACTTGCTGCGCGCGGCTGGCCGTCACGGTGATGAACTGGCAACTGATGTCGACCTTGTCGGTCAGCAGGTTGGGAATCCGCGCATCGGACGACTGCACCACGTACTCGACCTTGGTCGGGTCGTTGAACAAACCCTTGGCGATCATGTGTCCGATATCGATATCGAACCCCTGCAACTTGCCGTCCGCGCCCTGGAAGTGCCACGGAGCGTTAGTGCTGCCGGTGCCTACAATCAGTTTGCCGCGGGCCAGAACGCTATCGAGCTTACTGTCCGCCGCCTGGGCCACGCCCACGGCAGCGGCGGTAGCCGCGAATAGAAAAACACACGCTTTGAACAAGGAAGGACGGCGATGCATGGCAAGCACTCCAGGGTGATGTTTATTCCGCTATACCGGAACATGGTATGTAACAACGGAATAGACAGCAGAAAGTGTGCCACAGGATATGGAGGGAATGTGAGGGAGATTGAAATTTGTTTTGAATCAGAGGGATGCGTACAAACAGGAAAAACCGTTACCAAACGCACGGGCAGACAGACGCTACCGTTGGCTACAAAGGGCGGGTATCTGGTTCACAACCGGGCGTTTGGAGGGCCGGTACGCCGATGAGCAATCCGTTCTGACCTAATGCTTGAATGACGTCATCACCCTCTCGGCATTTTCATCGCAACTCATGCCTTCGGGCCGGGCCTGGATGGTGTCGATCCAGCCCAGCAACTGCGCCTTGCTATGGGCCAGGTGTCGTTGCATCTCTTCGATCTGCTCGATCTTGCGATGCAGGCCGGCCATCAACTCATCGTGCTTGAACGATCCCGTCACATTATCTGGCAGTAACTGCTTGAGTTCTTCCAGACTGAAACCCGCTTGCTGCGCGCACTGGATGATTTGCAGGGTCTGCAGCGCCTGTTGCGAGTAACGCCGATAACCGTTGGCAGAGCGCTCGACCTGGCGGATCAACCCTTGAGACTCGTAAAAACGGATCCGCGATGCGGTCAACCCGCTCAACTGCGCCAATTCACCAATCTTCATTGCAGCCTCGTTTACCTGCTTGACATTAAAGTTAACTTTAAGCTTAGCCTCTACTCATCACTACGAGGAGTCAAGCATGTCGCCCTTTCAAGCGTTGAATTTGCCCAACGGCCAGACCATCGGCAATCGCATTGCCAAAGCCGCGATGGAAGAGAACCTCGCCAATACCGACCAAGTGCCCGACCAGGCGCTGTTTCGCCTGTACCAGGCCTGGGCCGAGGGCGAGGCCGGCTTGTTGCTGTCCGGTAATGTAATGATCGACCGCCGCGCCATGACCGGCCCCGGCGGTGTAGCACTGGAAGACGAACGCCACCTGGAGCGCTTCCGCCAGTGGGCCAGCGCCGGTCGGGCCGGCGGTGCGCATTTCTGGGTACAGCTCAACCATCCTGGCCGCCAGACTATGGCCAACCTGGGCCAGCAAGCCTTGGCGCCGTCGGCGGTTGCGCTGGATCTGGGCCAGTTCTCGAAGATGTTCGCCGAACCCAAACCCATGAGTGAAGACGACATCCAGGAGGTGATCCGGCGCTTCGCCACCAGTGCCGCACTGGCCGAGAAAGCCGGTTTTACCGGTGTGCAGATCCACGCCGCCCACGGCTACCTGATCAGCCAGTTCCTATCGCCGCTCACCAATCGGCGTACCGATCAATGGGGCGGATCCCTGGAAAATCGTGCGCGCCTGCTGTTGTCGGTTGTCGAAGCGGTTCGCCAAGCGGTGTCGCCGCAATTTTGTGTTTCGGTAAAACTCAACTCGGCGGATTTCCAGCGCGGTGGTTTCGATGCCGATGATGCACGGCAAGTGATCCAGTGGCTCAACGAACAAGCGATCGACCTGCTGGAACTCTCCGGCGGCAGTTACGAAGCACCGGCCATGCAAGGCGAAGCCCGCGACGGCCGGACCCTGGCACGGGAAGCGTACTTTCTGGAAATGGCCGGTGAACTGGCCAGCGTGGCGCGCATGCCGGTGATGGTGACGGGCGGAATCCGGCGTTTGGCAATCGTCGAACAGGTGCTCGACAGCGGCATCGCCATGGCCGGCATCGGCACTGCGCTGGCCGTGGAGCCGCACCTGGTCAAGCACTGGCGCGAAGGCCAGGACAGCCATCCGCAACTGCCGCCGATCCGCTGGAAGCGCAAGCCTCTGGCAGCGCTGGCGAGCATGGCGGTGGTCAAGTTTCAGCTGAATCGCTTGAGCCGTGGGCGCAAGCCCCGGCCTGAAGTCTCGGCGTTGTGGGCGTTGATTCTCGATCAGTTGTACATTGGCAAGCGTACCCGGCAGTACCGGCAGGCGATGGGTAAGTAACCCGAAACCTGTGGTGGCTAATACATCGCCTTCGCGGGCATGAACAGCCCAGAATTCAGCCAGGAAGCAGCTCGTCAATATGACGATACTCAGCCTGCAACTGCGCCGCCAACACCCTGCTGCGCCCGAGCCGAATCGGCCCGCGTTCGATGTCGATCAGCACCCCCGGGCACTCCAGCACGGGCAACAACGGCCAGTCCTTCAGCCGGCCATCGGTCACCAGCAGCAACCGCTGCTGCTCTGCCGGAAAACGCTTTTGCCGTGCCGCAAGCCATCGCCCCGCTTCGCTCAACGCGGCCAGCAACGGCGTACCGCCACCGGCGCCAAGGCCATCGAGCCACTGGCGTAATCCGCTGGAAGCCTTCAACCCCTGCACCTGCCACTTGGGTGCAGCACCACTGGCCGTGAGCAACGCCAGTCGCGCACGCTGGCGATAGGCATCGTCGAACAACTGCGCCAGCAAGCCCTTGGCATCGCTCAAGGCCTGATGACGGCGGGTCGAAGCGGAGGCGTCAACGATCACTAGCCACAGTTCATGGGGCGAGCGAGTGCGCAGGTGAAACAACAGGTCGTCGCGCTGACGCGGTCGGCCGTTGAGCAATGTGCCAGGCCAGTTGACCGAACCGCTGCGGGCTGTGTAACGCTTGCCTTGCTTGCCGTGGTCCAGCCGCCCGGCACGGGGTCTGGCATTCGCCCCCACGTCTGAGCGAGGGCGAATGCCTAGGGCTTTTTTGGCCAGCTCGGCACTTCACGTCGTGCGCCGACCGCCAGCGCCTGGGCAGGCATCTCGCCCCACTGGCCCTGCCCTTCGCTCGGGTTGGCGTTTTGCGGCACCGATTGTTGCGCAGCCTGGGATGGCTGAGGTGCCGGTGGAGAATGTTCGCGACGACGATGGCGCAAGGCGAACTCGGCAACGGCGTCAATATCTTCCTCGGCGATCGCGTTCGCCCCGCGCCAGGCGGCGTGCGCCCGGGCGGCGCGCAGCCAGACCAGGTCGGCGCGCAAACCATCGACGCCAGCGGTAAAGCAGCGTTCGGTGATGTGTGCCAGTGCCTGGTCGTCGAGGGGAATGTTTGCCAGTGCATTGCGTGCGTTCTGGCAACGTTCGCGCAGAGACGCTTGCGCGGATTCCCATTCGGCGCAGAAGCCTTGCGGATCGCTGTCGAAATCCAGGCGACGGCGGATGATCTGGCCGCGCTCGGCCGGCGCGGTGTGGCCACCGAGGGCGACGTTCAAGCCGAAACGGTCAAGCAATTGCGGACGCAGTTCACCCTCCTCTGGGTTCATGGTGCCAATCAGCACGAACTTCGCCGAATGCCGATGGGAAATGCCGTCACGCTCCACCAAATTGGTGCCACTGGCGGCCACATCGAGCAGCAGGTCAACGAGGTGATCTGGCAACAGATTGACCTCGTCGACATAGAGCACGCCACCGTCAGCCTTGGCCAGTACGCCAGGGGAAAACTGCGCGCGACCTTCGCCCAGTGCCGCGTCGAGATCGAGGGTGCCGACCAGGCGCTCTTCGGTGGCGCCCAACGGCAAGGTGACGAACTGACCGCTGGCCAGCAGGTCCGCCAGACCGCGGGCCAGGGTCGACTTGGCCATGCCTCGCGGGCCTTCGATCAGCACACCGCCGATTTTCGGGTCGATGGCGGTCAGGTACAGGGCCAGCTTCAAATCGTCGGCGCCGACCACGGCGGAGAGCGGGAAATGCGGGGTGTCGGTCATGTCAGGCGTCTCATTATGGTCGGTTGTGTCGATCAACAATCCAAAGGACAAACTTGAACTCTGTGGCGAGGGAGCTTGCTCCCGCTGGGGCGCGAAGCGGCCCTCGCATGTCCAGGAAAATCGGGTTATCCGGTTTTACGGCCGCTTCGCAGCCGAGCGGGACGGTGCGGCGTTCCGACAAGCTCCCTCGCCACAGGTTTGTGTTGGCCTCGGGCTTCTGTGTCAGCTGTCTTCTTCTATATCCAGCAACAAATTCTCCAGCGCCTCGCGGTACTCGCCGGGTTCCTTCCACATCCCCCGTTGTTGCGCCTCGAGCATGCGCTCGGTCATGTCGCGCAAGGCATGGGGATTGTGCTCACGGACAAAATCCCGGGTGTCCGGATCAAGCAAATAGGCATCCGCCAGCAACGCGTACTGGTGATCGTCGATCAACTGCGTGGTGGCGTCGAAGGCAAACAGGTTGTCGACCGTCGCGGCCATTTCGAACGCACCTTTGTAGCCGTGACGTTTAACACCTTCGAGCCACTTCGGATTGGCCGCCCGGGAGCGGATCACCCGGTTCAGTTCTTCTTTCAGGGTGCGAATCTTCGGCAGGTCCGGCTGGCTGTGGTCGCCATGATAGCTGGCCGCCGCCTCGCCTTTCAGGCTTTCCACCGCCGCGAGCATACCGCCCTGGAACTGGTAGTAATCGTTGGAGTCGAGCAAATCGTGCTCGTGGTTATCCTGGTTTTGCAGCACTGCCTGCACCTGGCTCAGGCGCTGGCTGAACTGTTCGCGGGCGGCGGTGCCCTCGTCGGAACCGCCATAAGCGTAGCCGCCCCAGTTGAGGTAAACCTCGGCCAAGTCCTCGCGGCTCTGCCACAGGCGACCATCGATAGCGCCCTGCACGCCTGCGCCGTAGGCACCGGGCTTGGCCCCGAAAATCCGCCAGCCAGCCTGACGCCGCGCAGCGTCTTCATCGAGCCCTGACAGCAACAAGGCTGCGCGCTCTCCGCGTACCTTGGCCGCCAACGGATTGAGGTCATCCGGCTCATCGAGGTCGGCCACCGCTTGCACCGCCGCGTCGAACAAGCGAATCAGATTGGCAAAGGCATCGCGGAAGAAACCGGATACGCGCAAGGTCACGTCGACCCGAGGACGGTCAAGCAAACTCAACGGCAGGATCTCGAAATCATCGACCCGCTGGCTGCCGGTGGCCCAGACCGGGCGCACGCCCATCAGCGCCATGGCCTGGGCGATGTCATCACCGCCGGTGCGCATGGTCGCGGTGCCCCACACCGACAGACCGAGCTGGCGCAAATGATCGCCGTGGTCTTGCAGGTGCCGTTCGAGAATCAGGTTGGCCGACTGGAACCCGATGCGCCACGCCGTGGTAGTCGGCAGATTGCGCACGTCCACCGAATAGAAGTTACGACCGGTGGGCAGCACGTCCAGGCGGCCACGACTCGGTGCGCCGCTGGGACCGGCCGGGACGAAGCGACCGCTCAGGGCATCGAGCAATCCGCGCATTTCCGCCGGGCCGCAGGCGTCCAGACGCGGGGCAATGACGTCACGCAAACCATCGATAATGGCTTGTACCTCAATCCAGTCGGCCTCCTGTAGGAGCAAGCCCCCTCGCCACACAAGCCCGTTCCCAGAGGAGATTGGTGTGGTTTGAGCCTCTGGATTCAACGCGTCCGAAATCAACTGCGCGGCAAACAGCTCCAAGCGTTCGCGAGTATCGCCCGCCGTGCGCCAGGTCTCTTCGCTGATGCCCACAAGAAGCTCAGGGCGCGGCCCCGTCCACGGCTCGGCCAAGGCGCAATCGAGCGGATCGAACCCCAGCCCGAAAGCCTTGGCCAGTGCCCGCAGCAGACTCGACTGCGCGCCCCGGCCATCGCCCCGTGGAATGCGCAACAGCGCCAGCAAGGTATCGATACGCAAACGACCGGTGGGCGATTCGCCGAACACATGCAGGCCGTCGCGGATCTGCGACTCTTTCAAATCGCACAGGTAAGTGTCGAGCCGTGGCAACCAGATCGCCGCGTCGGCATCGCTGTCGAGCTGTTCATCCAGTTGCAGTTCACGGTCGATGTGGGTGTCGCGTACCAGTTGCAAGATATCGCGCTGCAACTCTCGGGCACGACGCGGGTCGAGCAACTGCGCTTCGTAATATTCGTCCGCCAACAGTTCGAGATTACGTAGCGGGCCGTAGGTTTCGGCGCGGGTCAGCGGTGGCATCAGGTGATCGATGATCACGGCCTGGGTGCGCCGCTTGGCCTGGGCGCCCTCGCCCGGGTCGTTGACGATGAACGGATAGATGTTCGGCAGCGGCCCGAGCAAAGCATCTGGCCAGCAATGTTCCGACAGCCCCACGCCCTTGCCCGGCAGCCATTCGAGGTTGCCGTGCTTGCCGACGTGGATCACGCCGTGGGCGCCATACGTGTTGCGCAGCCAGAAGTAGAACGCCAGGTAACCGTGGGGCGGCACCAGGTCCGGGTCGTGATACACCGCGCTCGGGTCGACCTGATAACCCCGGGCCGGCTGAATGCCGACGAAGGTCAAGCCAAAACGCAGGCCGGCGATCATCATCCGTCCGCTGCGGCACATCGGGTCGCTTTCCGGCGCGCCCCAACGTTCGAGCACCGCCGCGCGGTTGGCTTCGGGCAGTGCATTGAACATCACCAGATAGTCATCCATGCCCAGGCTTTGCTGGCACGGACGCTGGTCGAGAGTCTCGAGATCGTTGCTGACGCCGCCCAGCAACTGCTGGATCAACGCGGTGCCGCTGTCCGGTAACTCAGCCGGCAATGGATAACCTTCGGCATGCAGCGCCCGCAGGATATTCAGCGCCGCTGCCGGGGTGTCGAGGCCGACGCCGTTGCCGATGCGGCCGTCGCGGGTCGGGTAATTGGCGAGAATCAAGGCAATGCGTTTTTCAGCATTGGGCACCCGTGCCAGATCGACCCAGCGCCGGGCCAGTTCGGCGACGAAATCCATGCGTTCCGGTTGTGGCCGGTAGCAAACCACATCCGACTGACTGCGCTCACTGCGCCACGCCAGGTCCTTGAAACTGATCGGGCGGCTGATGATGCGTCCGTCCAGCTCCGGCAAGGCAATGTGCATCGCCAGATCCCGAGGGCCAAGCCCCTGTTCGCTGGCGCGCCAGCCGGGTTCGTTATCCTGGGCGCAAATCGCCTGGATCACCGGAATATTGCGGCGAAACGGGCGCAGATGCGGCGCTTCGGGACTGGATTGGGCGAAGCCGGTGGTGTTCAGGATCACCGAGACGCTGGCCTCATCCAGCCAGTCCTCGACCGCGCAAAGACAACCGGGCTCTTTCAGGCTGGCCAGCGCAATCGGCAGCGGATTCAACCCCGCCGCCTGCAAGCGCTGGCAAAAAACATCAATGAACGCGGTGTTCGCCGCCTGCAAATGCGAGCGGTAAAACAGCACCGCCGCCACCGGTTGATCGGCGTGCCAATCGGCTTGCCAGTCGCTCAGTGCGGCGGAGTGTTTGTGCGGATGGTAAATCGCCGTGCGTGGCAGGGTTTGCGGCTCGCCCCAGGTGTAATCACGGGCCAGCCAGCGGTTGGCCAGACAGCGGAAGAAATCGAGGGCGTTGCCCATGCCCCCCTGGCGCAGAAACTGCCAAAGCCGGTCGCGATCCTCGGCGCCGACGGTGCTCAGGTCACTGAGTTCCGGATCCGGGCGATCATCGCCCGGCACCAGAATCACCTGCACGCCGCGCTGCGACAGTTCGACCAGACGCTCGATGCCGTAACGCCAATAGGCGATGCCGCCGTGCAGCGAAATCAGGATCACCCTGGCGTGACGCAGCACTTCATCGACGTACAAATCGACCGAGGCATGGTTCTGCACCTGCATCGGGTTGGCCAGGCGCACGCTCGGGTAATCGTCGGGCAACTGCTGCGCCGCTTCGGCGAGCAGCGCCAGGCTGGAGTCGCCGCTGCACAGGACCACCAGCTCGGCGGGGGTTTGTCCTAGGTCGGCAATGTTGTCATCCGACACGAAACCGCCGGGCTGGGTCCTGAGCAGGTGCATGGCTTACACGCTGAGCGCGGCGCGCAATTGCGCTTCGAGAACAGTGGCGTCCAGTTCCTGGCCGATCAGCACCAAGCGGGTGACTCGCGCTTCTTCGGCGCCCCACTGGCGGTCGAAATGCTTGTCGAAACGCGTGCCCACGCCCTGGATCAGCAGGCGCATCGGTTTGTTCGGGATCGCCGCAAAACCCTTGACCCGCAGGATGCCGTGCTGGACCACCAGTTGGGTCAGCGCATCCAGCAGCAGGCTTTCGTCGGCTTGCGGCAGTTCGATGGAGATCGAATCGAAGGCGTCGTGATCGTGGTCATCATGATCGTCGTCGCCATCGTGATGATGGTCGTGGTGGCTGTGACGGCTGTCGATGTGTTCTTCGGAGCCGGCACCCAGGCCGATCAGCACGTCCAGCGGCAGGCGACCGCTGCTGGCTTCGATGATTTTCACCGCTGGCGGCAATTCCTCGGCGACTTCCAGACGCACGCGGGCCAGGTCCGCCGGGTTGATCAGGTCGGTTTTGTTGAGAATCACCAGGTCAGCGCTGGCCAGTTGGTCGGCGAACAGTTCGTGCAGCGGCGACTCGTGGTCCAGGTTCGGGTCGAGTTTGCGCTGGGCGTCGACCTGATCCGGGAACGCAGCGAAGGTGCCGGCGGCCACGGCCGGGCTGTCGACCACAGTGATCACCGCATCCACCGTGCAGGCACTGCGGATTTCCGGCCACTGGAAGGCCTGCACCAGCGGCTTGGGCAGGGCCAGACCGGAGGTTTCGATGAGGATGTGGTCAAGATCGCCACGACGGGCCACCAGTTCGCGCATCACCGGGAAGAATTCTTCCTGGACGGTGCAGCACAGGCAACCGTTGGCCAGTTCATAGACACGGCCCTTGGCTTCTTCTTCGGTGCAACCGATGGAGCACTGCTTGAGGATTTCGCCGTCAATGCCCAACTCGCCAAATTCGTTGACGATCACCGCGATGCGGCGACCCTGGGCGTTGTCGAGCATGTGCCGCAGCAGCGTGGTTTTACCCGAGCCGAGAAAGCCTGTAACGATGGTGACGGGGAGTTTGGCCAGTGTTTTCATCGGATGCCCTATGGCTAATGTGGCGGGCATACGGGACGACGACCGGCAACGCGGACGCGCATGCCTGAAGAGTTCGCCACCGGATCACCCCGCCCGGTTGAAAGTGAGAATCTGTGACGAGGCAGGTCTCCTGGCTGACGGTGTGCCGGCCTTGAGCCTGGCATTCGCTGCGCCTTCCCGCCGGCCTCATGGATTGAGCCTGCAGTGGCGTGGCAACGAACATCACCGTTCACAGTTGCGGGGGCAGCCGCGGCATCGACCGCGTTCCCTTCTTAGCTTCGACAAACGCCGAAGAACCTCGAAAGCGCAAGGCTACGCATGGTCTTGGGGCGGGTCAATGCTTGCGATCCCTGTGGCGAACCTTAAATGCGAACCCTTGCCAATTGACGCCCAACCCCCGGCCATGCTCTCCTACACACCTTGTTACGGGTGCCCTTCACAGGGTGAAACGGGAAACCGGTGAATCATGTGCTTTACTCTTAAGCCATGTCAGTCCGGTGCTGCCCCCGCAACGGTAAGCGAGCGAAGCATCAGATCCACTGCGCCACTACGGCATGGGAAGGTGACGCTTTCAGGTTCAGGCCCAAGCCTTTGCCCCTCGTGAGCCCGGAGACCGGCCCGCAACACAAAGTGACCAGTACGATCACTGAACCAACAAACCCGCGGTGGGCGGGCGCTGTTCGAAACCTTGCGCGCCTGGTCGTGCGGGTTTTTGCATGCGCTCTTATTCCCCGCTGACAGACCAGAGGGAAACGCCATGTCGATCATCAGCAGCGCCGAACACACAGCCGCGAGCACCACCTCAACCCTGACCCAACGTCTGGCCACCGCCATCTGCGCGTCGATCCTGGGCGCGTGCCTTGTGTATTTTGCCGGTTTCTCGCACATCGAAGCGGTGCACAACGCCGCCCACGATACCCGTCACAGCTCCGCGTTCCCGTGCCATTGAGAGCTGTCGACATGATCAAGCGTATTGCGCAAACCGCAGGTTTCACCGGGCTGCTGGCCGCCCTGTTGCTGACCCTGCTGCAAAGCTTCTGGGTCGCCCCGCTGATTTTGCAGGCCGAGACCTACGAAAAAGCCGAACCGGCCGCTGTTGAAATGCATGAACACGCCGACGGTGCGATGGCTGCCCACACCCACGATGCGCAAGCCTGGGAGCCGGAAGACGGCTGGCAGCGCGTGCTGTCGACCACCGGCGGTAACCTGGTGGTGGCCGTCGGTTTCGCCCTGATGCTGGCCGGCCTGTACACCTTGCGTGCGCCGACCAAAACCTCGCAGGGCCTGCTCTGGGGCCTGGCCGGTTACGCGACCTTCGTGCTCGCACCGACCCTCGGCCTGCCACCGGAACTGCCAGGTACTGCCGCCGCCGATCTGGCACAGCGGCAACTGTGGTGGATCGGTACGGCCGCGTCCACTGCCGTCGGTATCGCCCTGATCGTATTCAGCCGTCACTGGCTGATGAAAGTCCTCGGCGCGGCGATCCTCGCCGTTCCCCATGTGATTGGCGCGCCGCAACCGGAGGTGCATTCGATGCTCGCTCCAGAGGCGCTGGAAGCCCAGTTCAAAATCGCTTCGCAACTGACCAACGTGGCGTTCTGGCTGACCCTGGGCCTGATCAGCGCCTGGTTGTTCCGTCGCAAAAGCGATGGCCAGTACCACGCATGACGGATATCAGCACAGCGCCGACCCTGGTGGTCGGCCTGGGCTGCCAGCGCGGCTGCCCTGTCAGCACGTTGCTGGCGCTGCTCGATCAGGCGCTGGAGGCACACCAGATTGCTCGTCATGAAATCAAGGCGCTGGCCAGCATCGATTCGAAGCGCGACGAACCTGCGTTAATCGAACTGGCTCAGCAGCTTGGCCTGGAATTGATGTATTTCAGCAGTGAACAACTGGCCGTTTATGAACCGCAACTCAGTCATCAATCGCAAATAGCCTTTGAACGCACCGGTTGCTACGGCGTGGCGGAAAGCGCCGCACTGGCCCTGGCCGAACAACTGGCCCAGGCCCCGGCAAAACTGCTGATTCCACGACAAAAATACGCCCAGGCAACCCTGGCATTGGCCGGCGCGGCATAAAAACCCCGATAATCCCCGCCTTTGATCATGAACATTCTTCATCTGAAGCCCTGTTCAGCCCCTTTTTTCCCCACAGGAACCGACGATGACCGTCTACTTCATTGGCGCAGGTCCCGGCGACCCCGAACTGATTACCGTCAAGGGCCAGCGGCTGATTCGCAGCTGCCCGGTGATCATTTATGCCGGTTCCCTGGTGCCGGCCGCCGTACTGGAAGGTCACTGTGCCGAACAAGTGGTCAACAGCGCCGAACTGCACCTGGAACAGATCATCGACCTGATCAAGAGCGCCCACGCCAAAGACCAGGATGTGGCCCGGGTGCACTCCGGCGACCCGAGCCTGTATGGCGCCATTGGCGAGCAGATTCGCCATCTGCGTGAGCTGGGCATTGCGTTCGAAATCGTACCCGGCGTGACGGCCACAGCCGCTTGCGCAGCGCTTTTGGGCGCGGAACTGACACTGCCGGACATTTCGCAAAGCGTGATCCTGACGCGCTACGCCGACAAGACCGCCATGCCACCCGGAGAGGAATTCTCCAGCCTGGCGCAGCACGGCGCGACCATGGCGATTCATTTGGGGGTTAATCACCTGGCGAAGATCGTTGAAGAACTGCTACCCCATTACGGCGCCGATTGCCCGATTGCGGTGGTTCACCGTGCGAGCTGGCCGGATCAGGATTGGGTGGTGGGCACGCTTGAGGATATTGCAGGGAAGGTTGAAGCCAAGGGCTTTCGCCGTACGGCGTTGATTCTGGTGGGTCGGGTGCTGGGCAGCGATAACTTCAGCGAGTCGTCACTGTATCGCGCGGGGCATGCGCATCTCTACAGACCCTGAAAGCACCTGTGGCGAGGGAGCTTGCTCCCGCTGGACCGCAAAGCGGTCCCAACATCAGCCAACGCATTCATCACGGGAAAATGCATTGACTGATTTTGTGATGGCTATGCCATCAAGCGGGAGCAAGCTCCCTCGCCACAGCGCCGTTTTTTCGTTTCGCAGCGAACACCTTAGTAGTAGGCGTTTTCTTTCTGCGTGTGGTCGGTCACGTCGCGAACACCTTTCAGCTCCGGGATGCGCTCGAGCAGAGTGCGCTCAATGCCTTCCTTCAGCGTCACGTCGGCCTGGCCGCAGCCCTGGCAACCACCGCCGAACTGCAGGACAGCGATGCCGTCTTCGACCACATCGATCAGGCTGACCTGACCACCGTGGCTGGCCAGCCCCGGGTTGATCTCGGTTTGCAGGTAGTAGTTGATGCGCTCGTTGACCGGGCTGTCGGCGTTGACCATCGGTACCTTGGCGTTTGGCGCCTTGATGGTCAGCTGGCCGCCCATGCGGTCGGTGGCGTAGTCGACAACGGCATCGTCCAGGAAGGCTTCGCTGAAGTGGTCGATGTACGCGGTGAAGCTTTTGAGCCCCAGCGCGGTGTCTTCGGGTTTTTCTTCGCCCGGCTTGCAGTAGGCAATGCAGGTTTCGGCGTACTGGGTGCCAGGCTGGGTGATGAAGACGCGGATGCCGATGCCCGGGGTGTTCTGCTTGGAGAGCAGATCAGCCAGGTAATCGTGGGCGGCGTCAGTGATGGTAATAGCGGTCATGGAAACTCCTCGCAGGCTTGGGCGCAGTTTACGCCAATCAACGCGCCGGACAAAGTCCTAGTATTTTTGTCGGGAAAAGAAACACCAATCACCCTGTGTGAGCGGGCTTTTGTGGCGAGGGGGCTTGTCGGAACGCCACAGAGGCTCCACACCCACAGGGGATCTGCGTCCTGTCAGAGGTTCTCGTAGCGGTTCATGTCCAGCACGCCCTCTTCCACCGGATCGTTTTCGTGGATGTAGCGACTCAGGTCATGGAAATAAGGCCAGAATTGCGGATGACTGCGGCGTATGCCCCAACGTTCGACGATTTTCTCGAAGCTGTCGGTATCCTTGGCGCTTTCCATCGCATCCACGAACGCCGGCACTTGCCCGGCCGGGATGTTGAACATGAAGTTCGGGTAGCTGCTCAGCACGCCAGGGAAAATCGTCAGGGTGTCGAGTCCCGGCTGATAGCGCAGCGATTCACCGAGCAAAAACGCCACGTTACTGTGGGCACGGTTACGCAACAGGCTGTAGACCTCACGCTTGCCGCTGCTGGTTTCGATACGCAACATAGTGGCTTCCGGCAACTGATCGATGACCTTCAGCCCGGCGGCCGGACGCGAAGTCAGACGGCTCAGCGCCTGCTCGGCATTTTGCAGGTCCGGATCGATGTTCGGCCGCGAACAGTAAGCGCCGTCGCAGCGATTGATCGGGTCGGGCCTGGCATTAAGGTCGCCGTATCGGGCCAGCAACTGATTGGCAAAGTCACGCTTGGGATCAGCCGGGTTGAGTTTCAGCGCGGTCGGCGAGTCGTCATCGATGGTCTCGTAGTCGAGCCACATCTTGAATTTGCCACTGTTCTGATACCAGTCGTCAAGGTAGCCATCCCGGGAATCGGCGGGCATCAGGCGCAGGAAATTCTGCTCGGCGCCGTTGCGGATCAGGTCGAAATACAAGCGCGTCTGGGCTTGGTGGGACAGGTTGCCGAACACATCGAAGTTCACCGCCAGTTGATAGTAGGTGCGCTCCAGCAGCGGATAGTCGAACAGCCATATCGTTTGCGGCACCTCGCCGATCAGGCCTTTGGTCACCGAAGCGCTGTCGAAATGGCGGAAGATACTCAGCAACGCGTTGTCGTTGCCGGCCCACAGGGTCGACCAGCTCGGCGCAGGCTGATCGGCGTAGCTGTCCCGGCGCAAGGCTTCGTATTCATTACGCTTGTCGCGGTAGTCGTGCCACAGGCTCAGGACGCTGCCGACGTCGTCATTCTGCCCCG
The DNA here is from genome assembly GCF_019956275.1 of Pseudomonas sp. GL-RE-26. Classification (NCBI taxonomy): domain Bacteria; kingdom Pseudomonadati; phylum Pseudomonadota; class Gammaproteobacteria; order Pseudomonadales; family Pseudomonadaceae; genus Pseudomonas; species Pseudomonas sp. GL-RE-26. The sequence continues at coordinate 136,826 of NZ_JAHBDI010000003.1, read as the reverse complement.
GCATCGCCAGCAACGGCGTGGCCTGCCCGCGATAGTTCGGATCGGTGACATACAGGTCGTGCTCGGGCGCCTGGAACAGCGCCCAGAAATTATCGCGGATCACGTCCGTGGCGATCTGACCACGACACACCGGCCCACGGATAAAGGTGCGCACAAAGTACTCGGCGTTATCGAGCATGAACTGATAGCGCGCCTGGGCCGGAATCGCTTCGAAAGTGGCAAACGGGTTGGCCCGGCTCTGCGGTCCATAGCCCGGCAATGCGTCGACCTGCCAGTTGCCGCTGTAGAACAGACTCTTGACCCGCGCCAGCTTCGCCGGACTCAGCGGATAGGTGATGTGGGTCTTGTGCACGATCACGCCCTGAACCGGCCACAAGCGATAGTAGAACTGCGTACCCGGATCATCGTTCGGGCGACGGGTGTTGATCAGGTCAATTGGCTGGCCGGTCGGGGTGCGCGAACGCACCCACTGGAAGAAATGCCCAGGCTCGCCGTCCTTGAAGTAGAGATGGGCGAGGAACCAGTGCTCGAACAGCCAGCGCCCCACCAGACTTTCCCGGGCGCCCGGCGAATTGAGCAGGTTTTCCCATTGCACCACCTCCAGGGCTTCCCTGGCACTCGGCGCCAGCGCTTGCTGATCGATCGGCGCGCCTGCCGCCAACCAGCGTTGCAGCGTCTGGTACTGCTGGTCGGTCAGGCCGGTCACTGCCAGTGGCATGCCCTCCTTCGGATGCTTGGCGGCGTAGTCGTCGAACTCCGTGGGCATGGCACACATGTTTTCCCGGTTCAGGCCCAGGACGATGTCTTCCGGCAGCTTCGCGTTGGGTTGCAACGGAGTTTTGTGGCCAAGCTCCAGCATCCGCGCCATCAATGCAGCCTGGCTGCCCTGGGCATCGAGCACCGAATAGAAGCCTTTTTGCTGCCAGGCCTGTTTGCCGGAGGCGTCATAGAACAGTCGGGTCGGCGCAACGGCCTGGCGGCGGTCACCGTCGTAGACCGGGACTTTGGTTGCGCCCCGTGCCGCGCCCTCGCCGCTGCCCAGGTTGAGCTGACAGGCGGCGTCGTTGCAGGCGTGGCAGGCCACGCACTTTTCAGTGAAGATCGGTTGAATGTCACGGCTGTAGGAAATAGAAGATGAAATGGCAGTGGAATTCGCCGGACTTTGCGCCAGAGCGCCCCAGCTTAAAAACAACAACAATGTGCTGATGACGAAGCGATACGACATGTCCCTGGTCCTGAATCCTGAAAAAACGCCGCGATTCTACCGGTCTGTCATCCTTACCAACATGAACGATATTCATGCAAATTCGAGCCATGCTCCAAAAGCGCACAGGTTTGCTATCATCCCGGCCCTTCGTCATGGCCTTACCGAGTAGTCCAAATGTCCGATCGCAGCGTTCGCCTTCAAGCTCTCAAGCACGCCCTCAAAGAGCGCATCCTGATTCTCGATGGCGGTATGGGCACGATGATCCAGAGCTACAAGCTCGAAGAGCAGGATTACCGTGGCAAACGCTTCGCTGACTGGCCAAGCGATGTCAAAGGCAACAACGACCTGTTGGTACTGACTCGCCCGGACGTGATTGGCGGCATTGAAAAAGCCTACCTGGACGCCGGCGCCGACATTCTGGAAACCAACACCTTCAACGCCACCCAGATCTCCCTGGCTGACTACGGCATGCAGGGCCTGGCGTATGAGTTAAACGTAGAAGGCGCACGCCTGGCGCGCAAGGTTGCCGACGCCAAGACCTTGGAAACCCCGGACCGACCACGCTTCGTCGCCGGCGTGCTCGGTCCTACAAGTCGCACCTGCTCGTTGTCCCCGGACGTGAACAACCCCGGCTACCGCAACGTGACCTTCGATGAACTGGTGGAAAACTACACCGAGTCCACCAAAGGCCTGATCGAAGGCGGTGCCGACCTGATCCTGATCGAAACCATTTTCGACACCCTCAACGCCAAGGCCGCGATCTTCGCCGTACAAGGCGTGTTCGAGGAACTGGGGATCGAGCTGCCGATCATGATTTCCGGCACCATCACCGACGCCTCGGGCCGCACCCTGTCGGGCCAGACCACCGAAGCGTTCTGGAACTCCGTGGCCCACGCCAAGCCGATTTCCGTCGGCCTGAACTGCGCCCTCGGCGCCCGCGAATTGCGCCCGTACCTCGAAGAACTGTCGAACAAGGCAGGCACCCACGTTTCCGCGCACCCGAACGCCGGCCTGCCGAACGAATTCGGTGAGTACGACGAATTGCCGTCGGAAACCGCCAAGGTCATCGAAGAGTTCGCCCAGAGCGGCTTCCTCAACATCGTCGGTGGTTGCTGCGGCACCACGCCGGGCCACATCGAAGCCATCGCCAAGGCCGTGGCCGGTTATGCGCCGCGCGAGATTCCGGACATTCCGAAGGCATGCCGCCTCTCGGGCCTCGAACCGTTCACCATCGATCGCAACTCGCTGTTCGTCAACGTCGGCGAGCGCACCAACATCACCGGTTCCGCCAAGTTCGCCCGTCTGATCCGCGAAGACAACTACACCGAAGCCCTGGAAGTCGCCCTGCAGCAGGTCGAAGCCGGCGCCCAGGTGATCGACATCAACATGGACGAAGGGATGCTCGATTCGAAGAAGGCCATGGTGACTTTCCTCAATCTGATTGCCGGCGAACCGGACATCTCCCGCGTACCGATCATGATCGACTCCTCCAAGTGGGAAGTGATCGAAGCCGGCCTCAAATGCATCCAGGGCAAGGGCATCGTCAACTCGATCAGCATGAAAGAAGGCGTCGAGCAGTTCATCCATCACGCCAAGCTGTGCAAGCGCTACGGCGCCGCCGTGGTGGTGATGGCCTTCGACGAAGCCGGCCAGGCCGACACCGAAGCGCGCAAGAAAGAAATCTGCAAACGTTCCTACGACATTCTGGTCAACGAAGTGGGCTTCCCGCCGGAAGACATCATCTTCGACCCGAACATCTTTGCCGTCGCCACCGGTATCGAAGAACACAACAACTACGCCGTCGATTTCATCAATGCCTGTGCCTACATCCGTGACGAGCTGCCGTATGCGCTGACCTCCGGCGGCGTGTCCAACGTGTCGTTCTCGTTCCGTGGCAACAACCCGGTGCGCGAGGCGATCCACTCGGTATTCCTGCTGTACGCGATCCGTTCCGGCCTGACCATGGGCATCGTCAACGCCGGTCAACTGGAGATCTACGACCAGATCCCTGCAGAACTGCGCGACGCCGTGGAAGACGTGATCCTCAACCGCACACCGGAAGGCACCGACGCCCTTCTCGCCATCGCCGACAAGTACAAGGGCGACGGCAGTGTCAAGGAAGCCGAGACCGAGGAGTGGCGCAACTGGGACGTCAACAAGCGTCTGGAGCACGCTCTGGTCAAGGGCATCACCACCCACATCGTCGAAGACACCGAAGAATCGCGCCAGTCCTTCGCCCGCCCGATCGAAGTGATCGAAGGCCCGCTGATGTCCGGCATGAACATCGTCGGCGACCTGTTCGGCGCCGGCAAAATGTTCCTGCCTCAGGTAGTGAAATCCGCCCGCGTGATGAAACAGGCCGTGGCGCACCTGATCCCGTTCATCGAACTGGAAAAAGGCGACAAACCGCAAGCCAAGGGCAAGATCCTGATGGCCACGGTGAAAGGCGACGTGCACGACATCGGCAAGAACATCGTTGGCGTGGTGCTGGGCTGCAACGGCTATGACATCGTCGACCTCGGCGTGATGGTGCCGGCAGAGAAAATCCTGCAGGTGGCCAAGGAACAGAAGTGCGACATCATCGGCCTGTCCGGCCTGATCACCCCGTCGCTGGACGAGATGGTCCACGTTGCCCGCGAAATGCAGCGCCAGGACTTCCACCTGCCGTTGATGATCGGTGGCGCCACCACCTCCAAGGCGCACACGGCGGTGAAGATCGAGCCCAAGTACAGCAACGATGCGGTGATCTACGTCACCGACGCCTCCCGCGCCGTGGGCGTGGCGACGCAGTTGCTGTCCAAGGAGCTCAAGGCCGGTTTCGTCGAGAAAACCCGCCTGGACTACATCGACGTTCGCGAACGCACCGCCAACCGCAGTGCCCGTACCGAGCGCCTGAGCTATGGCGCGGCCATCGCCAAGAAGCCGCAATTCGACTGGGCGAGCTACACGCCGGTCAAGCCGACCTTCACCGGCACCCGGGTGCTGGACAACATCGACCTCAATGTCCTGGCCGAATACATCGACTGGACGCCGTTCTTCATCTCCTGGGACCTGGCCGGCAAGTTCCCGCGCATCCTCCAGGATGAAGTGGTCGGTGAAGCCGCCACCTCGCTGTACAAAGATGCCCGGGAAATGCTCAGCAAACTGATCGACGAGAAGCTGATCAGCGCCCGCGCGGTGTTCGGTTTCTGGCCGGCCAACCAGGTGCATGACGACGACATCGAGCTCTATGGCGATGACGGCAAGCCGATGGCCAAGCTGCATCACCTGCGCCAGCAGATCATCAAGACCGACGGCAAGCCGAACTTCTCCCTGGCCGACTTCGTCGCGCCCAAGGACAGTGAAGTGACTGACTACGTGGGTGGTTTCATCACCACTGCGGGGATTGGCGCCGAAGAAGTGGCCAAGGCCTACCAGGACGCCGGCGACGATTACAACTCGATCATGGTCAAGGCCCTGGCCGACCGCCTGGCCGAGGCCTGCGCCGAGTGGCTGCACCAGCAGGTGCGTAAAGACTACTGGGGTTATGCCAAGGATGAAACGCTGGATAACGAGGCACTGATCAAGGAGCAGTACAGCGGTATCCGTCCGGCACCGGGCTACCCGGCCTGCCCGGACCACACCGAGAAAGCCCAGCTGTTCGCCCTGCTCGATCCAGAGGCCCAGGAAATGCGCGCAGGCCGCAGCGGTGTGTTCCTCACCGAACACTACGCGATGTTCCCGGCAGCCGCGGTCAGCGGCTGGTACTTCGCTCACCCGCAGGCGCAATACTTTGCCGTGGGCAAGGTCGACAAGGACCAGGTGCAGAGCTACACCTCGCGTAAAAGCCAGGAGTTGAGCGTGACCGAACGCTGGTTGGCGCCGAACCTGGGTTACGACAACTAAACAGCCTTGCCAACCACTGCATTGTGGTTGGCAAGGCCCTCTGTAGGAGCGAGCCTGCTCGCGATAGCGGTCTTTCAGTCAACATCGATGTTGAATGTTATTCCGCAATCGTGAGCAGGCTCGCTCCCACATTAGTTATCCGGCGGCTGATTCAGCTGCTTCTGGCCGAGGTCCCCGGTTGCGGCTCCCCACCCGCGACCTCCTTGCGGGACAACTCGATCATCTTCGCGTTGCGCGCCGCCGCCTGCTCGAACATCTGAGTCAAAAGGGCAGCGTCATCGGCGATATCAACACCGTCATCCTCCCCTGCCTGACTATCCACCTCATCAAGCGCCCTGAACTCTTCAGGGTATTTCTCCTTGAGATAACTCACCCAATAGTCACGCTGGATCAAGTCTTCGAAAAAACCGTCGGAGCGCTCCGCATTGACGATTTCCACGCGCGCGTCAGCCAGTTGTTGCCGCGTGACGCCCGAGGCATAGGTCATGTGTTTCGGCTGACCCGGCAGGATCAGGCCGTCATCCCAGCCCTCCGTCAGGCCGATTCGATAACCCAGGCGCACCTCGGCCTCATCCTCACCGGTATTAGCTGCGGCCTTGGTCGCCAGATCATCGATCTTGTCCAGTCGGAACAACTGCCTGGACAGTTTCAGCAGTGCCTGGCCCTTCACGCTCAAGCCTCCAGGCGGAATGTCGAGCAAGGCATTGTGGGTGAACACTTTGCTTTCCAGCCCGCTGAACGTGAGAATTCGCCCGTCGACACAGGTGCCATGGGTACTCGAGCTGGCGAACAGCACTTCCCGAAGTTCGCTGTTGCTGGCCGCGGCTTCCATCACTGTCCAGACCCGTCGCGTCAAATCGGCATTGGCCACCCGAAACTCCTGGGTGTCCTGCAATCGCGAGAGCAAATGAAAGAACGCAGCATTGTCCGGCTCGGCCGCCAGCCGATTCCAGATTTCGCTTTTACCGGCCAGTTCCTCCGGGGGCGTATTGACTAGCCATGGGGTCTTTTGCGCGGAATCAGGCTCAACGTCAGGGAGTTCTTCATCCGACTCGACGCTGTCACTTTCGCCTTCGTCGTGAGCATCATCAAGTAACTCGTCGAGTTCGGCCCGCGATAGCCCCAGCACGGTGTCCCGTGCTCCCGAGTCACGGTAAGCCCTCAAGCGTTCGAGACTCTCAAGCGCCAGGTTGTTGTCGCTCAGATCGATGCCGATCATCAGGACGTTGTGATTGCCATCCAGAGCCTGCGCTGGAACCGATGTGATGTCGTTACCACTCAGATTCAGGACTCTGAGGTGGGCGGCATCCAGCACGCCGTCCGGCCATTGCGTCAGATTGTTATTGCGCAGATCGAGTGTCACCAATGCTTCGAAAACGTCGAGATCGAAGGACTCCAGTTCGTTGTAGCCCAGGTCAAGCCGGTTCAGGCGTTCCAGATTGCTCAACGAGGCGTACAGGTGTTCGGCATCACTCAGCCGGTTCGAAGACAGTTCCAGTCGCTCGAGCGTACCCATGTGCTGGACCGGCTCGGGTATGGCTTCCAGCCCATTGCCGTTGAGTTCCAGGGTCTTGAGCCGGGTAAAAGCGTTGAGGAATCCGTCGGAGCCTGTCGGGGTCAGCTTTACACCGGTCAGGTTCAACCTGCCGACGTGCTCGAATGTTGCCGGCATCTCTGGAAGATCGCCCAGTTGCAGACCGCTCAGATCCAAAACGGCATTGGCGACGCCCTCCACGCCGGTCAGGCCCTGACGCCAGCATTCGAGGATGCGCAAGGCGCCCAGCCTGCGAATGCTCGAAGACACCATCCAGCCTGTGCCGCGCACGCCCCGTGTAAAGATCCAGCCGTTCAACTGACGCGTAAGCGCTTCGAAGGTCTGTTCCCAACCGGCAAGGCGTTCGCTGATTTGCACCTCGCTCGCCCCGCGCTCGCGCATCTGTTCCAGCGCTTGCAAGGCTTCATCATCCGCCAGTCCCGGCTTCAAACGTTGCAGACGCCTTGTGAAAACCTCGGCCCCTTCTCCCGCCGCAACCTCAGGCAGCGTCAGCAAATGCTGCGCAATAGAAAGCCCACTCTCGGACGGCGGGAAACCAAGCGGTATCGGCTCCATGGCGAACCGTTGCAGGGCACCCTCTGGCAGCACTCTGGCAACTTCTGTTCGCTGCCAGGCGGTCCGGAGCATGGCGCCAGCCTGATGGGTCAAGGGCGAACCGCCGAGATTGGTTTTGAGCATTACCTCATTTTCCAGTACCGCCACCGGTAGCTCGGAAATCTTGCTGTCGCGTAAATCCAGCCAGGTCAGATCCGGCAAATCCTGGGCACCCGCCGGCCAATCCCGCAGCTCAGTCGCGCGCAGATTCAAGGCCTTGAGACGAGTCATTGCGCTGACGTCCAGGCTGTTCAGGGGATTGCTGCTCAGGTCCAGATATTCGAGCGTCTGCAGCCCGTCGAGACCTTGCTGAACCCCTGGATCGACAACAATCGCGTTACTGGAGAGATCCAGCTGAGTCAGTTTTCCGAGTTTGTCGGGGCCGATGGGGATTTCGGTCAGGCCGCAACTGCGCAAGTCGAGTGTTTGAAGTTCGGAAAACCCGCTGATGAAATCGCGAATCTGTGCTGCAGGCGCTTTACTCCCCCTCAAATACAGCGTTTGCACCTCCGGGAAAGCACCGGCCTGCAGCTCGGGAAAATCACTCAACCCCAGATTTGGCAAGTCGAGCACCGAGGCATTGACCGTAGCGCCGTAGCGCTTGAACACGCCGTTGCGCCAGCAGGCTCTCAGGGAATTGGCCGCTAATGTCCGACCTGTCATTTCGTTGATCGCTGTCGGCATTTCACGCACACGATAGGACCAGTCATTGAGGTTGCGGTTGAGTGCATGGTGTTGCTCACTCAAGGCTTCGATCGCCCCGTACCTCGCCTCGGCGTCCTGCCACTGCTCGACAAACTGATTGAACAAGGCCTCGTGATTCTCGTTGATGCCCTCGCCAACGCGTCTCAACTCACCCTTGCTGTAATCCCTGACCATTTCCTCGAGATCGACAAGGTGTGGGGGTTGCCTTTTGGCGTACTCATACGCCGGCCTGAAATTTTCACGAAGGAAATTCGACCAGTCCAGCGACAGTCCGGACCAGAGCTTTTCATGCCCGTTGAACATGCCGTCGGGCAAGGTCCTGATCCCGGTGCCCTTGAGGTTCAATCGCTCGAGTCGCGGCAGTTCTAGCACCCCGCTGGGCCATTCGAACAACGAAGGTGCAAGCACTTCCAGCAGGCGCAGATTGCGCAACTGGCTGACATCCAGCGCAATCGGCGCGAATCCCGAGCAATAGACATTGAGGTACTCGAGCCTGGTCAGCGCGCTCAACCTCGTCGGCATGTCGGCGGCGTAGGGAGCGGATGAGTACAGGCTCAGATCGGTGAGTTCCGGCATCGTGCCGATGATTTCGGGCACATTGCTGAACTGGTTGCCCGTGGCGTTGATCCGTAGTTTTCTCAATCTGGGGAAATTCGCCAACAGCGCATCGGCATTGGCATCGGTGATGCACCTGCCCCGCACGTACAGATCACGCACATGGGAGAAATCCGCCGACAACGAAGGAAGCGCTTCGTCACAGGTCAGGTCAAGCAATGTGAAGCGCGCCTGCTCTGCGGCCAACGGCGAGTTGCGCCAGCTATCCTTGAGACTCTGCGCGACCGAGGCCTTACCGCCCAGCATGCGCTCCAGGGCAGAGTTCGGCGATGGCTCGCCAACCCATTGATCGAGCGTCGCCTCAAGCGTCTCCCACTCCCGCAGGCGGGTCTGCAACAAACCGTAAATCTGCGCGTCGGTTTTTCCTGCCCGCAACTGCGCCAGGACAAATCCGTTGGCCTGCTGTTCGGTCAGCGCCGGATAGACATTGCGAACCCGTATCGCCAGCGAAGGGTTGATCCCTTGCCCGCGCCCGCTGGCGTAGTACCCCACCAACCGCTCGTTGACCCGAACCGGAGGCTTGAACGTCGCATGCTTGCCAGTGCGTGTCTCCAGGCTTTGTGCCAGCTCGCCACGATGGGTGACGGCATAGTCGATGATTGCCGTACGCAACTGGCTGCCCTGAGCCACATGGGGAACACCCAGCGCCTGGCGCGCCGCGTCGGGCAAGGCGTGCATGATCGACGGATAAAAATTGTCACCATTTCGAGGAATGCCATTGAGCTCCTCGCCGCGCTCATCGAACGCCTGGTAAGCCGGCCCTTTCTTGACCACATATTTGCGCGTGTCGGCAGCCTGACTGCCAATGCCATCGATCAGCGGCCCCTCGACGTGACTGTCGCGCACTTCCAGGCGCACGCCGTCGGACCAGCCCGGCAGCTTTTCCAGGGAATGCAGGGCGAGCCATCGGCTGTCCGCCGATGCCATACGCTCCAGAAGCAACCCGGCAAAGGCCTGGTTGACGCGCCCTTGCCGTGCATACCAGCGGCCCTCTTCAAGCATGTTCAAGGGAATCCGCCGCGTCGTTTGCCACCGCTCCAGTTCCTCGGCATTGCCATCGAGCAACACCCTGTTGGCAGCGGATTCACTCAGCCCCGGGCAAGCTCGCTGCAACATCGCCACCGGCCCCTTGACCGCCTTGGTGTTCCCCGGGCCAGCCTCGAACGCCACCAACAACTCAGCCAGCCCGGGAGGTGGAGGCAGGCGATCGAGGTGCATCTTGCGCAAGGCATTGTCATGGGTGCCGCTGGCATCGGCGATGGTGAGCAGTTGTTCGTCAGTCAGGGCCTCGGTCCCATGGCCCATGCGCCGCAACAGGGTCAGGCGATCCCACTCTAGAGGACGCTCCAGCGTATGGCGCCAGGCACCGTGGCCGTTGTGTTCGAGAATCGGCCGCCAGGCCCTGACATCGGACGGATGCTTGATGCGCCATTTTTTCAGCGAGGAATCAAAGGTGATCTCATACACCTTGCCCACCTGGCGGATGTAAGTCTTGCGGTTCGCACGAAACTGGCCCAAAGCATTGGGGGCGATGTCATCGCCCAGTTCAACGTTGCACTCATAGGCCTTCAGGTCGGGTTTCCACAGCCGTGTCGCGCCATCGGGGTGCTTGATGGCGTCCAGCCCTTCAACCACAGGTTCGGGTGCAACCGGCGCCATCTTGCCCAGCACCTTGCCGGCCCCAGCCATCGCCGCGATCAGCGCCAGGTTTTCCGCAACATCGATCAGGTGCGCCTTGGCCGCGTTCTGATCACCCTCACTCCATTCGACAACCCCTTCGAACGATTCGTACAGCAATTGCCCGGCCATTACCGTCAGCATGATCTCGCCCAGCACCGGTACGAACATCGACACCATGTTCAAGCCCAGCATGCCGATTTCCAGCAGGTGATTGAGCTTTGCCGCCCGAACCCTCGCATCGACTTCGGCGGTCGGGACCGCATGGCTGCGCGCATCGGCGATGACCTTGGCGCGGTTTTGCTCGTAGAGATAAGTCCACAGATCGGTGTTGGCGGACCAGATTCCGGCTACGCCATTACGCGTCGTACCCATTGGGTCGAGGTAAGGATCTTCCACGGGTTCGCGCTTGCCCTGGGCTTCAGGGGGCAGCTCCTTGATACCGACGAACGTGGAGATCGGCGGAATGTACCGGGCGACCTTGACCCAGATGGAATGCAACGGATCGCCTGGAGCGTCCGCCGCCTTGCGGGTGAACTGGCTGAAGTAGTAAGGGCGATCGGCGTAAGCCACGAACTGACTGAAAAAGCGCTGGTGTGCGGTCGGCCTGCCATCGCTTGCAGACCGTGAATTGCCGGCCGTGAACTGGCGCTTGAATTCGTCACTCAGCTGCGCCGAGGTGTAGCGCTTGAGCGGATGCTCGGGATCATGGGGGATGTAGACGATGAAATCGCTGGTGTAGCGATATTGCTCGCTGATGCTGAACACCACGCAGCCGGTCATCCGGCGCTTCATCAGGATGAGATCGCGAAACCAGACCTGTCTGTCGCCCAGCCGGGGATGGACTTCCCCGCCAATGACCGAAAGGATCATCGAGTAGTCTTGCGGCTCGATATCCTTTTTCAACAACGCCAGGTCGGCTGCCGCCCTCATTGCGGTTTTCTGGCTGTCGATAAATTGCTCGCGCAGGTTGGCTTCCGCCCGCGTATCGGCTGGCTGGAAAAAACCGTTCACGAAGGTTTGATATTGCGCTCCGATGTCCAGCGTTCGGCACAGCGACAAGAACTGCCTGACCGTCATGCCCAGCGCAACATCTTTGAACGTGCCGGGGGTCGGCGTTTCGACGACGAACCCTGAACCACGGTGAAAGGCCCCGTCTTCACACTCCGACGCCTCGAAGTTGTGCAATGCCGCCTGGAGCAAGGAAAGCTTCAACACCTCGAAAGACGAGACTTCGATATCGAACATGCCAGCCTCCAGGGGGCGCCGCAGGCACACCCAGGTCTTGCTGACGTCGACGTCGATCGAGAACCTGTCCTTGAGAGCCTTGGCCAATATCGGCCCGGCAAATGTTTCGGCATCGTGCAGCGCGGACATTGCCTGGTCCAGCCGGGTCTGCGAAATAAAACTGGCGTTGAAACTTGCCCTCAGTGCCTGCTGTTGCGCGCCGGATGCGTGCACGTACCAGTCAGGCAGGCGTATTGCGCTATCTTTGATCGCGGCGCGCCTTGAGGTCGTCGCGCTGATCAGCCAATCGGGGGTCATGCGTTCAAGCGATTCACTGTGCATGCTGCTTTTGCCTGGCAGCAACGGCTTCGACGTCGGGGACGAAGTGCGGGATGAAATGCTCATACTGTCTCTCCTGATAAATGGAGCGACAGGACACCACCCGAAGGCTGGACACCTGCGGTACATAGTTACCGCAAGTTCAAAAAGGCGAGACAACGCGTTTCAGCCAGCCACGGCACGAATCGGCAGATTGGCTATGCTGTGAGGACCAACCTTCAGGCGAGGGATTTATGAACGATCCGGCCGACAACAAGCCGCCGACCTTCTGGCAAATGCTGCACAGCGTCTTGGCGGCAGCGTTCGGGGTGCAGAGCGGGAAGAACCGGGCCCGTGATTTCACTCACGGCAAACCGAGTCATTTCGTGATTCTGGGGATTGTGTTCACCGCGGTGTTTGCATTGACGCTGTTCGGCATCGTCAAGCTGGTGCTGCTTCTGGTCGGGGTTTGACGGGGCTCAGTGCATCAGGGTTTGCAGGGTGAACGGGTAACGCCAGGACGCGGAACGCCCCTTGGCCGAGAGTTTGTGGAAATCCACGCCGAAGTCCTGCGCGGTGCCCATCGCCAGCAGCCGCTTGGCCTGTGTCCGATCGATCAGCTGCAATAACGGGATCTGGCGGTCACGACCACCGTATTGGCTGAAGTCCACGCCTTCATCGTAATCATGCAATTGCACCAGCGCCCAACCACCCAGACTGAAGTGCCCGCCCAGCAACACACTCAGGCGATTGTCCAGCAGTGCCTGCAACGCCGCGGGTGAAGTGTTGATCGCGCCGAACAACGCGCCTTTGCCTGGCACACCTCCCGCTTCGACATACGCCTGCATCACACCGAACGCCATTTCGTCATTCGCGGCCCAGACCAGCGACGTCTGCGGGTAGCGCTTGAACAACAACCGGGCCTGCTCATAGGCACGCTGCCGGGTCCAACCGCCGTACACCAGTTGCCGCAAACGCACTTCGGGGTGCTCGGCCAAGGCACGCCGCAAGCCCTTCTCGCGAAACTGCGCGGACGGGGTGATCTTCAAACCGGAAAAAGCCAGCAAGTCGATGGTCTGGCCGGGGGCCACCGGGCCATGCTGTCGGATCAGTTCCTTGAGCATCAGGTAGCCGCCCTCCTCGTCATTGGGTACCAGGCTGCCGAGCAAATCGGGGTACTTGTCAGGTTGGGCACCGATCAGTTTCGTCTGATCCGGGGTCAGGGCGTTGTTGACCATGAACAGTTTTACCCCACTGCCCTTGGCCAGCCGCAGGATTTCGGGGGCGATGTATTGCTCGTTGACGAAGACCAGGTAGTCAGGACGATGGTGGCCCTGAAGGGCTTCGCGAGCCTGGCGGAGGGTGTTTTCGGAGACGCGGTCGGAATACTGGATGCTCAAGTCCATCCCCAGGTCGGTCGCCGCGGCCTGCATGAACTGCGAATAACTCACCCAAAAAGCTTCCGTGGGGGTTCCCGGATTCAGGAACAGCACTGACGCCGCCTGGGCACAGGGTCCCACGACCATGCCCAGCGTCAGCAATACGCCACACAGAAACTTCAACATTGGTCGTCCGAGCCCCCGGAAATTCGCCGCGCATTATAGCCAGCGGACGACCGTAAAACGGCGATTTTTCCGGTATTTGTCAGACAATCGTCGGAACCGGGCCCGGACGGGGTCGCTTACTGATGACTGACCCAGAATACCGCCGTCCCCACGACCAGAATGATCAGGAACAAAATTGCCCATGCATCAACGGTGCTATCGCTTTTCCTTGCTTTGGTTGGGTTGCTCATTGCATCGCCTCTTGTCGGTTTTATCGGTGATTGCATAAAGACACGAGCAGAGTAAAGACGACGATTGCCCGCATCACAAACAGGGTCTTTGCAACAACGATTCTCATTAGGCGATTTGGTTCTTTACATATGCTCAAACATCACTTTTACGCATAACTGCAAACTGGTATCTTGCCCCGGCTCCGTAGGGAGTGCGCGGCCGTGCGCGCAGAATTGCCGAGGTTTTATCGGACGCCAGCAAGCCAAAAAATGCCGCTGTTTCCGACCGGCCCAAGCCTGAGAACAGGACTTATATGTACGTATACGACGAATACGATCAGCGGATCATCGAGGACCGCGTCAAGCAGTTCCGTGATCAGACCCGACGCTATCTGGCAGGCGAGCTGAGCGAAGAAGAATTCCGCCCCCTGCGCCTGCAAAATGGCCTTTATATCCAGCGTTTCGCGCCGATGTTGCGAGTCGCCGTGCCTTACGGCCAACTGACTTCGCGCCAGACGCGAATGATGGCCAAAATTGCCCGCGACTACGACAAGGGCTACGCCCACATCAGTACCCGGCAGAACGTGCAGTTCAACTGGCCGGCCGTGGAAGACATTCCGGACATTCTTGCCGAACTGGCCACCGTGCAGATGCACGCGATCCAGACCAGCGGCAACTGCCTGCGCAACGTCACCACTGACCAGTTTGCCGGTGTCGCCGCCGACGAACTGATCGACCCGCGCCCATGGTGCGAGATTGTCCGCCAGTGGACCACGTTCCACCCGGAATTCGCCTACCTGCCGCGCAAATTCAAGATCGCCGTCAACGGTTCGACTTCCGACCGCGCCGCCATCGAAGTCCATGACATTGGCCTTGAGCCGGTGCACAACGCCGCTGGCGAACTGGGCTTCCGTGTGTTGGTCGGCGGCGGCCTGGGCCGTACGCCGGTGGTCGGGGCATTCATCAATGAATTCCTGCCGTGGCAAGACCTGTTGAGCTACCTCGACGCCATCCTGCGGGTCTACAACCGCTATGGCCGTCGCGACAACAAGTACAAGGCGCGGATCAAGATCCTGGTAAAAGCGCTGACGCCTGAAGTCTTCGCACAGAAAGTCGATGCGGAAATGGAGCACCTGCGCGGTGGCCAGACCACATTGACCGAAGCCGAAGTGCAGCGCGTCGCCAAGCACTTCGTCGACCCGGACTACAAGGCCCTGGAAAACCAGGCAGCCGCACTGGCCGAGCTCGACCAGCAGCACCCGGGCTTCGCCCGTTGGCGCGTGCGCAACACCCTGGCCCACAAGAAGCCGGGCTATGTGGCCGTGACCTTGTCCCTGAAACCGACCGGCGTTGCACCGGGCGACATCACCGACAAACAGCTCGACGCCGTGGCCGATCTGGCCGACCGCTACAGCTTCGGTCAACTGCGTACCTCCCACGAGCAGAACATCATCCTGGCCGACGTCGAGCAGGACAAGCTGTTCGCCATGTGGGGCGAATTGCGCGAGCAAGGCTTCGCCACGCCGAACATCGGCCTGCTGACCGACATCATCTGCTGCCCGGGCGGCGATTTCTGCTCCCTGGCCAACGCCAAGTCGATCCCGATCGCCGAATCGATCCAACGCCGTTTCGACGACCTGGACTACCTGTTCGACATCGGCGAACTGGACCTGAACATCTCCGGTTGCATGAACGCCTGTGGTCACCACCACGTCGGCCACATCGGTATCCTCGGGGTGGACAAGAAAGGCGAAGAGTTCTATCAGGTTTCCCTCGGCGGCAGCGCCAGCCGTGACGCCAGCCTGGGCAAGATCCTCGGCCCGTCCTTTGCCCAGGAAGCCATGCCTGACGTGATCGAAAAGCTGATCGACGTGTACATCGAACAACGTACCGAAGACGAACGCTTCATCGACACCTATCAGCGTATTGGTATCGACCTCTTCAAGGAGCGCGTCTATGCAGCGAATAATTAAAAACAACGAAGTCGTCGACGAAACCTGGCACCTGCTGCCCAAGGATTTCAACATCGACGAGATCAGCAACTGCGACGACCTCATCGTGCCGTTGCAGCTGTGGCGCGAACACAGCCGTATGCTCCTGGCCCGCGACGGCGGCCTGGGCATCTGGCTGGACGCCGATGAAGAAGCCGAGGAAATCGGCGAAGACGTGGCTCAGTTCCAGGTCATTGCCCTGAACTTCCCGGCATTCACCGACGGCCGCAACTACTCCAACGCCCGCTTGCTGCGTGACCGTTACGGTTTCAAGGGCGAATTGCGGGCCATTGGCGACGTGCTGCGTGACCAGTTGTTCTACATGCATCGCTGTGGTTTCGACGCGTTCGCCATTCGCGCCGACAAAGACCCGCACGAAGCCCTTGAAGGCCTCAAGGACTTCTCGGTGACCTACCAGGCCGCTACTGACGAACCGCTGCCGCTGTTCCGTCGTCGCTGACCGTCACGCCTTGAACCCCGGCGCGGGGTTCAAGGCGTTTTCACCCTCCCCGCTAAAACAACGGATAGTCGGCCAGCGGCATCGGCCGCCCCAAGGCGACCCAATCGCGGTACAGCCGGACTCGATCCTCCAGCACCACGAACAACCGAAACGGATTCTCGGCATCCGCCATCCGCGTTTCGACACACTGACGCAACCAGCCCCACAACTCTTCTGACGCATCTGCTTCCTGCAGCAAGCGCCACACACGCGCCTGCAGCGACCGATAGCCGACCTGGAAATCCGCCGTCAGGCTCAATCCATCCATGACCCGCAGCAACGTACTGCCCGATGGCAGGACGGCCAATCGTTGCCAGATCTGTTGTCGCGCCAGGCGCACGCTTTCATCGCCCTCCTCCAGCCAGGGCGTCGCACTGCCATAATCGGCACCCGGCTCACTCAGCCACAGATTGATACCGGTGCGTTCGCGATGATCCACCAGACGCAACAAGGTCTCTTCATCCGTCAGCGGATTACCCCACAGTTTCACCCGGTCCCGGGAGACCGCCTGAATCAGTATCGCGAAGGGAACCCGGCTGATCCGGTTGCCTCGCAAGTCGAGCGCGGTGAGGTACGGCTGATCGGCGATGCCAATCGGGCAACGGCTGATCCCGGTGTTTCTCAGATTCAACACACGCAACTCATTCATCCCCAGTACCACGGGCGGGACAGTCAACGGGTTGTCACTCAGGTCCAGCGTTTGCAAGCTCACCAGATCACGAAACTGCGAAGCCGTGTTCTCCCGGAGCTGAAGAAAGGTGGACCTCAGGTTGAGCGTTGTGAGTCGAGTCATTTGCCGAACCGGTGCAGGCAATACCCCCTCCAGCACGTCGTCTGCATTGAGTCGACGCAGATCCACGCGTTCCAGGTTCAGGGAGTGCAGATTGGGGAAACTTTCGAGAAAAGCGTTCAGGCTCTCGCGCTCGACAAGATGCAGGCCCTGCATCGATAGCTCGACGACTTCATTGAAGCGAACGTTCATTGTCGGCAAGCGATGGAAGTCCTCGTACCCCAGGTCCAGTCTGTAACCGCTGCACACCTCGCCGGACATGACTCGATTGATCTGGGGCGGGCATTTTTGCCAGATGCTCATCAGCTCGTCGCCCAATTCATTTCGCGCTTCACGCTCGCAATCGATCACGGTTTGCAGCAGTTCGACATTGTACGCCGCCACCTGCTGAGGACTCATGCCTGCGGCGGCATCATCGCCCACCGCCAGAAAATCCACATCCATGTCATCGGCATCCAGCGAGGCCTGGTCGGCCCAGTGGCACAGATCGGCATGCAACTGCTGCGCCTCGAGCGTCAGGCGATCCACCAGCGCTTGCGCCCGGGCACCCGCCGTCAGGAGCAACTCGTCCACCTGGGCATCGGTGAATTCCGGATACAGATCCTTGACCTGCAAGCGCATGATTTCGTGAGCCAGCACAGCGCCCTGTGGCGTGTTCGGAAAGCCGCCGCCGCGCAACCCCCTGGCTTCGAAGGGCAACCGCGAATCCATTCGATTCAAGCCGAGTATCAGCTCGGAGCGAGACAAGGCGCGCCCGCCAATGCGCAGGCGCAACTGGCTGGCCGCGTCTGGCGAGTTAAGCGACATCGCCGCGCGTTCCTCCCCAGACAACAGATCGACCAGCGCGGCAAACAGATCCGAACCTTCGCCGTCGGTAGCCGCCACTGTGGCATACCGATAGCGATCACCGACCTTGATCAAGCGCCGGCAATCCGCGGAATCGAACGGGCCGCAACGGTCCAGGACCCGGCCACTGATTGACCCGTCGAGCACCTCAATGCGTAGGTCTTTCGGCCAACCGGGCAGGCGTTCCAGGGAGTGCAACGCCAGGACATCGGAATCGGGATGACTGACCGAACGCAAGTGCAGGCCCTCATAGGCCCGGTTGAGTCGTACATGCTGCTGATACTCGCGTGCCTTGCTGTCCAGACGCTTGAACAGTTGCAGCGCCTCGTCAGCATCGACAGGCCGATTGATGTCGACCCCGGAACGGTCGAGGATCTGCTCCACGGCATTTTTCGGCAAACCCTGGTATTCGCGCTGAAACAGGCGAATCCAGTCCTGGTCCGAGTGCTGAAGCGCCTGATAGCGGGCGTTGAACAATCCGGCCCGTGCTTGCGGATCGGTGACGGTTTCCAGTTCCTGATCGAGCTTGAAGCGAGTGATGGTGTCGGCAAGCAAAGGTGTCGGGGCGCGGCCGGCCTGCATAAGGCGCAACATGTCGTCGTCGACCGTGCTGATCCGGGCGATCTGCGCCAATACCTCATCGCTGAAGACAGCAAGCGGTGCGCAAACGCGTCGCATCAGCTCCACACGTGTCGACACCGGCGCCGATACCGATCCGGGTATGGGTTCGACCGGCGTTTCGGGATGCGGCTCGCTCCCCGGCTCCCCCGAATCGTGCAGCGTTCCGGCGATTTTTTCTTCACCCTTGAGTGCCGCCACCGCCCCGGCCAGCGGGAGCGCATTGAGCAAGCCGAACACCGTGCGCGTCACGCCCTCGGAGCGCTGCTCCGGCGCTTTGCCGTTGATGGCCTGATCGAGGCCGTAACCGGCGTCGATCAGGCCGGCCAGCACCAGCACGCCCTCACCTCCCGGAATGAACAATGCCAAAGGCCCCAGCCGGTTGATCCACTGCACGAGCGGCTGCACCACCGCGCTCAGGTTGTCGCGATTGACCTGGGCATCGTCACGGATGGTTTTGACGCTGGCCATGGAGGCCTGCTTCATGGTCAGTACCAGTTGCGCGAACGGATCGGTGTCGGTCGACACACGCTCAAGGTCGATATAGTCCTGCGAGTCCCAGAAACCGTCGTTATTGAAGAACCCTGCGTTCTTTTTCAGCCAGTGCTCCTTCGGGTAAACCGCCATGCCCTGCAACGCCGTCAACACGCCCGCATGGAAGGTGCCGTCTTCACGATCGTCCTCGGCAAAATGCGCGACCAGCGCTTGCCGTGTGGCGGCACCCCTGGCTTGGGCCACGATCCATTGGCGCAGGTGCGGCAAATCGGCGAATTCATGCAAGGGTGAGGAGTTGCCGGGAATATTCAGCAAGACCCGGCCACTGTGACGGTGGCGGTAACACCAGATATCGTCCGATGTGTAGCGATAGATCGTCAGCCGACCGACCTCGATCGGCGCACTGACACGAGTGGGCGCCTGCACCTGATCGATGGTCAACGCACCCCAGACCTGCTCCGCTGGCAAACCGGCGGCCTGCATGGCCAGGGCCAGGCCCTCCTGACTCAAGCTGCCCTCCTGATGTTGCAGGCAGGCGCTCATGATAAAGGCGGCCTTGGCCGAGGTTCTCAGATCGTAAGGCTGCGCCTGGACGATTCGCTTATCGGACGGCCAGGCGCGATCAAGGTAAGCCTGATAGTGGGTCTGCAGATCCAGATCCCATACCCACTGTTTGAACGCCGCCGGCCTCAGGGCAATTTGCGTTGCCGGCCCATACACCTGAGGCGTGGTCTGGCGATAGATGCCTTCGTAGGTATGGTGGTTGCCGTTGCCGTGGTCGGCGAATTCATCGACATGCTCCACGATACGTATGGACGGGCCGACATCGGGCGGTGTGAACAAGCCCAATAGGCTTTCGGCAAAACGCCCGTCACCGACGCTCTGGTAGTTTGCCAGCAACGCCTGCACCAGGGTTTGCGTGTTTGCCACCTGGCCTTGCTCGATACCGTCCTGCGGCGGGTGCCCGCGGTAGCGGTAATCCAGGGTGACCAACAGGGCGTTTTGCGGGTCGATGTCTTGCCCCCACTTTTCCTTGATCAACTGTGCAGCGAACTGCGCGGGAGACTGCGGCAAAGCCGCGCTCACCACAGACTCCAGTGTTACGCGCAGCGGCATATGTTCGGCATGAAGCGGTGTCCGATGGTCATTCATGTGCGTTCCATGGCAACTGTTTTTTGGAACACCAACATAACCAGCCACTGCCTTGCCGAAAGCAGGAACGGTCGCCTGCTGCCTACAGAGATTTCGCCGGGCCGTGGAGGACATCGGGCAAGCATTCGCAGGCAAAAAGAAAACCGGGGCATATGCCCCGGCTGGATGTTTTGTTGTATCTCCTGGCCCGTTACCAGAAGCGTTGCTGGGTCAAACGGCTCCACCAGCTCAGCAGCACGCGATCGACCGAGCCGCTGGCGGCCATGCCGATGCGTTCCGGCAGGCTTTTGCGTTCGGCGTAATGCAAGTGATAGAGCTCGGACTTGCTGGCGCGCTCGGCGAGGTATTCATCGCTGGTCTTGAGTTCGTCGACCAGGTGTTTGTCCAGCGCCGCGACGCCGAGCCAGATTTCGCCGGTGGCCACTTCATCGATCGCCAGTTGCGGGCGATAGCGCGAGACGAAGTTCTTGAACAGTTGATGGGTGATGTCCAGGTCTTGCTGGAACTTCTCCCGGCCCTTCTCGGTGTTTTCGCCAAACACGGTCAGGGTGCGTTTGTATTCACCGGCGGTCAGCACTTCGAAGTCAATGTCGTGCTTTTTCAGCAAGCGGTTGACGTTGGGCAACTGCGCCACCACGCCAATCGAGCCAAGGATCGCGAACGGTGCGCTGATGATCTTCTGCCCGATGCACGCCATCATGTAGCCACCGCTGGCCGCGACCTTGTCGATGCACACGGTCAAGGGCACGCCGGCCTCACGGATACGCGCCAGTTGCGAGGAGGCCAGGCCGTAGCTGTGAACCATGCCGCCGCCGCTTTCCAGGCGCAGCACCACTTCGTCCTTCGGTGTGGCCAGGGTCAGCAAGGCGGTGATTTCGTGGCGCAGGCTTTCGGTGGCCGATGCCTTGATATCGCCGTTGAAATCCAGCACGAACACCCGGGGCTTGGCCTCGGGCTTTTTCTTCTGTTTCTTGTCGGTTTTAGCCTGGGTCTTGCGCAGGGCCTTGAGCTGGTCCTTGTCGAGCAAGGTCTGCTCCAGGCGTTCGCGCAGCCCTTTGTAGAAATCATTGAGCTTGCTGACCTGCAACTGGCCCGACGACTTGCGCCGCCCCTTGCTGCGCAAGGCCGCAAAACTGGCCAGGACCACCAGAATGGCGATCACCAGGGTCACGGTCTTGGCCAGAAAAATGGCGTACTCGGAAAAAAACTCCACAGGGACTCCTCAAACGATGCGCGGCTTGAACGCGCGCGGGATACCTCCAGCATACCCATGCGCCGACCTTGCGACCAGCCGTGAAAGCGCTGGCAACAGGCCTGCAACGGGCATTTCAAACAAGCGTATGTTTTTTCATTGACAGCACACCGCCATCCTCATAACCTCGCCAAACCTTCAACGTACCGGGAAGACGCGGACGTGGGCAGCATCTATTTGATTCGACATGGCCAGGCCTCCTTTGGTGCAGACGACTACGACGTCCTGTCGCCGACCGGTATTCTTCAGGCTGAAATCCTTGGCCGCCACCTGGCCGAACTCGGGATCAGCTTCGACCGCTGCCTGGCGGGCGACCTGCGCCGCCAGCAGCACACGGCCAACAGCGCGCTGGAGCAATTCGCCGCGGCGGGCCTGCCGGTGCCGCTGCTGGAAACCGACGCCGCCTTCAACGAGTTCGACGCCGATGCGGTAATCCGCGCGCTGTTGCCGGCCATGCTGCCGGACGAACCCGAAGCCCTGGACATCCTGCGCAACGCCGCGCAAAACCGTGGTGAGTTCCAGCGTATCTTCGCCCTGATCATCGAGCGCTGGCTGGCCGGCACCTACGACACACCGGGCCTGGAAAGCTGGCTGGGGTTTGTCGAGCGGGTGCAGGCCGGCTTGCATCGCATCCTCGACCAGGCCGACAACACCCAGAAAATCGCCGTGTTCACCTCCGGCGGCACCATCACCGCCCTGCTCCACCTGATTACGCAAATGCCTGCCCGGCAGGCCTTTGAATTGAACTGGCAAATCGTCAACACCTCGCTCAACCAGCTTAAGTTTCGTGGTCGCGAGGTGTCCCTGGCTTCCTTCAACAGTCATGCGCACCTGCAACTGTTGAAGGCCCCGGAACTCATCACGTTTCGCTGAGTCCGGACTATTGTGACCCTGGCTGTAATCACCCAGCTCTTATTACCCAAGAAAGGATCGAACCATGACCTCCGTAGCTGATGCCGTACAAGCAATGAAAGCCAAGTTCAACCCAGCCGCTGCTGCCGGTCTGGACCTGGTCTTCGGTTTCCGCATCGACGACACCAAGAACTTCTCGCTGATCGTCAAGAACAGCACCTGCGAACTGCAGGAAGGCGAGAACCCGGACGCCCAGGTGACCCTGGTGATGGACGGCGAAACCCTGGAAGGCATCGTCGACGGTTCGACTGACGGCATGCAAGCGTTCATGGGCGGCAAACTGCGCGCTGAAGGCGACATGATGCTGGCGATGAAACTGTCCGAGCTGTTCCCGTCGTAAGCACTGGGCTTCCGAACTTCGGGAGCGTGCCTGCTACAAACGAATCCCGCCCTTAGTGGCGGGATTCGTCGTTTTTGCTGGTCCTGTGGCGAGGGGGCTTGCCCCCGTTCGGCTGCGAAGCAGTCGTCCCACCATTGATTTCGACTTATCGGAAGGACGCCAAGGGCCGCTTCGCGCCCCAACGGGGGCAAGCCCCCTCGCCACAGGGTATGAGTGGTGCCAGTGAGGTATCCGCTCTTACAATGCCTGAACCTCTCACACCGGCCACCCCATGGACATCGACCTCGCCCGCACCTTCCTCGAAATCGTCCGCCATGGCAGCCTGGCTGCCGCCGCGGAAAAACTCCATGTCACCCAGACCGCGATCACCGCACGGGTGCAAAAACTCGAGAGCCAGCTGGGCAGCACCCTGTTCGTGCGCAATCGTGCCGGTGCCCGCCTGACGCCCAACGGCGAAGCGTTCGTGGTGTACGCCAATCAGCTGGTGCAAACCTGGGAAGCCGCGCGGCGTGATTTGCCGTTGCCCGAGGGTTTACACGATGTGCTGCACATCGGTGGCGAGGTGAGCCTGTGCAACCCGCTGATGCTCGGCTGGGCCGGTGAAATCCGCAAGAATATCCCCAGCCACGCCCTGCGCATGGAAATCCGCGATGGCGAAAACCTGCTGCGCCAACTGGAGTTGGGCGTTCTGGATGCCGCGCTGGTGTATCAGCCCGAGTATTGGCCGCGTCTGCAAGTCGAGCAGGTTCTCGAAGAAAAACTGATTCTCGTGCGCCAGGCCGAAAAGCCCGACCCTTATGTGTACATCGATTGGGGCAGCGAATTCCGACGCCAGCACGACGCCGCGCTGCCGGAAAAAGCCAAGGCCGCGCTGAGTTTCAATCTCGGTCCGCTGGGCTTGCAGTACCTTCTTGAAAACGGCGGCAGTGGCTACTTCCGCACCCGCGTCGTACAGAGTTATCTGCAAAGCGGCGCCCTGGAACGGGTGCCCAAGGCGCCGGAATTCAACTACCCGACCTATCTGGTCTACTCGCGCGATCGTGACTCGCCGACGCTGCAACGCGCCTTCGATCTGCTGCGCAAGGTCATCGATTCCGACGAAGACTGGTCGCAGCGCTGGGATCCGCTGACCTGAGACCGGTTTGCACCGGATCATGGCCGTTGTGTCCTCAAGGTTCGGTCCGTCAAGTCACCGGGATCGGCTAATCTGAAAGAGATAACAAAAACGACAGGTGATTGCAGTGAGGCAGACCACCGAAGGATTCCGCAGCCGTTACCGCGCCGACATTCATCCGCTCTACAACCCCTGGCTGCACGGCGCGTTTGTCCTGGTGTTCGGGGCACTGGCGATCAGCGTCTTCTGGAGCAACGTACATCAGGTGCGGCCAGCGGAATGGCTGGCGGTGCCCGTCACGCTGCTGTTGTTCAACCTCGGTGTGTACATGGTGCATCGCCACCTGGGGCATCATAAAAAGACCTTCGCCCGGCTGTTTTATGCCCGTCACGCAGTCGACCACCACAGCTTTTTCACCCCCGGCCACATGACCTACGACAACGCCCGCGACTGGCGGGTGATTCTGTTTCCGGCGTGGCTGATCGTGCTGCACACCCTCGCCGTCGCCCTGCCCCTCTGGTGGCTGCTCAAGCATATCAATACCAACGTCGCCGGATTGGTCGGCGGCCTTCTTGTCCTCGGTTACCTGACTTACGAAGTGTTTCATGCCTGCGAGCATCTGCCGCCGCACAACCCGCTCACACGGCTGCCGTGGATCCGCCAGATGCGCCGGCTGCACGAACTGCACCACCGCCGCGAACTGATGCAGGAGCGTAATTTCAACATCGTTTTCCCGCTGATGGACTACCTGTTCGGCACCCTCTATTGGGAGCCGGAACCTGCGCCGCTCAACCCGACGAGAACGCCCATGACCCGCATGCAGCATCAGATTGTCATTGCCGGAAACCCGGTCCAGGTACTTGCCTACGCCAGCACCGTGACCCTTTGGCCGCAATGGCATCCGTCGTCGCTGCGCATCGATGGGCCAAAAGGGCCGTTGCATGCCGGCGCACGTTTCAAGGAGGACATCCGTGCCGGCGGGCGCGACGGGCACTTGCGCTGGGAGGTCGCGGAGTACCTGCCCGGAAGGCGCTGGAGCGCCGAGGCCCGGGGTGATCACGGCCTGTCGCTGGTGGTGACCTATGAATGCGATGCCACAGGCGAGGACACACGCTTCGTCCGCACCCTGGAATATCAATTCAGCGGCCTGGCAATGCGCATTGCCAACCGTTTGTTGCTCAAGCGGCGCATCGATCGGGAATCGGCGGTATCGATGCTGGCGTTGCGCGACATGGCGCAGAAGTCTCTGGCGGCGACAGGAGTCGGCGCGTGAGCAGAACCTCCAAATGTCTGTTGCTGGCCATCGTCGCCGTCGGCGCCTTCCTGCTGCTGATGCCGACCAAGGTGCGACCGGTGGCCTGGACGCCACAACCTGCGCCGTCCCTCACCAGCGGAATCTACGCCGACAATCAGCGGCTCAAGGAGGTGGAACGCGTCGGTGCCGCCAACATCGACGGGCCGGAAGCCTTGTTGCTGGAAAACGACACGCTCATCACCGGCCTGCACGACGGTCGCCTGATCCGCACGAGCCTGGATGGCAAGACCACCAAAGTCCTGACCGATACCGGTGGCCGGCCACTGGGCCTGGCCCGGCATCCCAATGGTCTGCTGGTGATCGCCGATGCCGTCAAAGGCTTGTTGTCCCTCGATGCCCAGGGGCGTCTGGTGGCCTTGACCACAGAGGTCGATGGCGTTCCCTTCGGTTTTACCGACGATGTGGCCATCGATAAACCGGGTCACTACGCCTATTTCAGCGATGCTTCGAGCCGCTTCGGCTATGGCCACGACGGTGAGGCCGTGATCGAACACGGCGGCGACGGTCGACTGCTGCGCTACGACTTCCAGACCGGCAAGACATCGGTTGTGCTGGATAAGCTGGAGTTTGCCAACGGTGTGACTCTGGGACCGGACGATGCCTATGTGCTGGTCAATGAAACCGGTGCCTACCGCATCAGCCGCTACTGGCTCAGCGGTCCGAAGGCCGGCACCCATGACCTGTTCATCGACAACCTGCCGGGGCTGCCGGACAATCTGTCGTTCAATGGTCACGACCGCTTCTGGGTGGCACTCTATGCCCCGCGGAACGCCTTGCTTGATGGCACGGCGGCGCATCCATTCGTGCGCAAGATGATCGTGCGGGCCATGACCGTCTTGCCCAAGCCAGTGGAAAAACGCGGATTTGCCCTGGGCCTGGACCTTGAGGGCAAAGTAATTGCAAACCTGCAGGACGGCAGCAGCGACAATTACTCACCGATCACTACGGTGCGCGAGTATGGGGACTGGTTGTATTTCGGTTCGCTGAAAGCGCAGAACATGGTGCGATTGCCGTTAAGCAAGGCATTGCAATGAGCGGTCCCCCTTCCTGAGTTCACCGCTGTTGTTCACCGGGATATTTTGGCTGGGTCATGAGGCACCTCGTTGAGAGCCGTAACATCGGTCTCTGAGCATTCGAGGTGCCGGTTCTGGTTGCCGTTCCAACTTTCCCGCCACCGGTCGTCAGTGGCAGCACGCTGGTTCAGGACGACACGCCAAGTTGCTTGACGATCTTGTCCTTGACCAGCAGACGAGCCTCCTTGAGTTTCCTTACGGTGTCATCGTTGGACTTGGCCTCCTCTGCTTTCACCACTTCGGCATCCGCCTGGGAATACTTGTTAAGCAGTGAATCCAGTAACGGATCCTTGGTGCGTTTCTGCTGGACTTCTTCCTTTGAGCGTTTCAGATCCTGATAAAGGTCATGTGGCACCGGCATGGAACACCTCCGTTTGTTGATCGGCAGCGAAACGCGATCAATTGCGTTCACCAACTATCAGAATGGCCTCGGTTTACCCGTTCTGTCGACCACCTGTCAGACCAGCGGTGTCCGTTCGTCGTCCGGTCCCACAGGCGCTAAAACCTTTGCCTGCGCCAGCGGATTCAGCCGTTGAGCACCATGCGCACCATCTGCCTGAGTGATTCGGGATTGTAGGGTTTGCTCAACAGGTGGGTGTCGGAGCTGAGTTGGTGATTGCGCGAGATGATGTCGCGGGTATGCCCCGAGGTGAACAGCACAGCCACCGGCGGTTCCTGCACTTTCGCCCAGGCCGCCAGGTCGGAACTCTTGATCAGACCGGGCATGACCACGTCGGTGAATATCAGGTCCACCGCCAGCCCTTCCAGCAACATTTGCATGGCGACGTCACCGTTGGTGGCCGTGAGGACCTGATAGCCCTCTTCACGCAACAACTCCACCGCCGCCACCCGCACGGCCTCATTGTCCTCCACCACCAGGATGCGTTCGTGCCCGCCCCGTTGCGGCACATCGGGGCCCGGCGTTTCGCTGGGTGCCGCGCGTAAGGTGCGCGGGAAGTACAACTGCACCCGGGTCCCTCGCCCCACGTCACTGGCAATTTCGATATGACCGCCACTTTGCTTGACGAAGCCAAACACCATGCTCAGGCCCAAGCCGGTGCCGTGCCCGTCGGCCTTGGTGGTGAAAAACGGCTCGAACGCCTGGGCCAGCACCTGCGGCGGCATGCCGACGCCGGTATCCGTCACGGACACCCGCACATAGTCCCCCGGAGCAATGCCCTTTGCGGCGCAAAATTTGCGATCAAGGACGATGTTTTCCGCGCACAGGTCAATCCTGCCCTCGCCTTGAAGGGCGTCACGGGCGTTGATCGCCAGATTGAGAATGGCGTTTTCCAGTTGGTTGCGATCGACAAACACATTCCACGAGTCTTCGGGTGCCGTCATGTGAACCTGAAGGGTTTCACCCAGGGCACGCAGCAACAACTCCGCCAGACCATCGAAAATCTGCCGCAACGTGAAGACCGCGGGCGACAACGGTTGGCGACGGGCGAATGCAAGCAATTGCGAGGACAGCTTGGCACCGCGCTCGACGGCGGCGATAGACGCCGAGACCCGGCGCTGCACATTGGCGTTACCCGGCTCATGGCGCGCCAGCAGGTGCAGATTGCCGGCGATCACTTGCAACAGGTTGTTGAAGTCATGGGCCACACCGCCGGTGAGGCCGCCGATGGCTTCCAGCTTCTGTGACTGGCGCAGTTGCTCTTCCGCCGCCAGCCGCGCCTCGACTTCATCGGCCACCCGTTGTTCCAGGTTGCGGGTGAACTTAAGCAGGGACTCTTCGGCGTTCTTGCGTTCGTGAATATCGATCAGCACGCCGGGGAAGCGAAACGCCTCGCCCTGCTCATTGAACTCGCAACAACCACTGGCGAGTACCCAAAGGTAGCTGCCATCCAGGCGCTGGATCCGGTATTCGACGTTGTAGGGCTCACCCGTCTCCACCGACAGTCTGACTCGCTCCTGAACCCAACTGCGGTCATCCGGATGGATCCGGCTTTCAGCGATTTCCTGGGACAGGTTTTGCAGGTCTTGCCCGGGTGGATAAGAGAGCGTGCGAGCGAAGCGCTCGTCACCCGACAGCACGTTGGTCTTGATGTCCCAGACAAAGGAACCGAGCAAGGCGCCGGCGTTCAGCGCCAGGCGTACCCGTTCGTTGTCGGCGCGGTAGGCGTCTTCAGCCACTTGTCGGCGTTGCTCGGAGATCACCCGCTCCGTGGTTTCCACCACCATGGACATGACCCCGGCCGGGCGCCCGTCATCGTCGGCCACCGGGCTGTAGTAGAGGTCCATCCAGACATCTTCCGGAACCCCGTCACGCAGCAGTACCAGTTCTTTGTTGCGATAGGACAAGGTACCGCCCGCCAGGCAGGTGTCGACCACGTGGCGATTGAACTCGGCAACTTCCGGCCAACCCAGTTCCACGGCAGAACCGAGCAGATACGGATGACGTCCACCGGCAAACTTGGAATAAGCGTCGTTATAGATCATGTACCCGGACTGGCCCCAGAGCATCACCATCGGCAGCGGGGACGCGAGCATCAACTGCACCGCGCTGCTCAGGCTCCTGGACCATGAGTCGAGCGGGCCAAGTTCGGTCAGGCTCCAGTCGAACGCACGAATGCGCCCGGCCATTTCGCCGTTCCACCCGGAGCACCCGTGGCTATCCTCTAGAAACTGCATCGGCTGGCTCTATCCCGGTAAGTTGCACCCGTTTATTTCGAGCATCCTGCACGCTATTCGTTTCATAGAGGTATAGCTGATTCTGGTGGGCCACTGGAGATCCCTTGTGGGAGCGAGCCGGCTCGCTCCCACAATTTGGTCCTCAGTAACCGAGAGACCGTGCACTACACCTCAATCAAGTGCTTTAGCGGGTTGTAACTGCTTTTCAGCGTGGCCGCGACATCCAGAATGGCCTTCTCGATGCCATTCAAATGCATGCAGGTCAGCTCTATGGCCGCGCTCTGGTTCCCTGCTTCGATGTACTCGATCAGCCGCAGGTGTTCGTCGTCGCGGCAGACCTCGTGGCTGTCGTCATCCAGTGCGGCGGCATACAGCGACGCCCGGGAAATCAGCTTCTGGAACCAGTCCAGCAGCACCGGGTTGTTCAGGCTGCGGGCCAGTTTGATGTGGAACTCGCCGAGCAGGTGAATCAGCCGTTCGTGATCACCGCTCTGATGCGCTTCATCTTCCAGCAGCAAGTGATCGCGCAGGTCCTGAGTCACCGCTGTATCACGCCGACGGCACAGCTCACTGACGATGCCGATCTCGACCAGGCGACGGGTTTCGAACAGCGAGCGGATCTCTTCGTCACTGGGCAACGACACCGACGCACCTTTATTGGGCTCGGTGGTGACCAGTCCGTCGGCCTCCAATTGCTTGAGCGCGGCCCGAACGGACGTGCGGCTGACATTGAACAGCTCGGCCAAAGAGGCTTCGCCAAGCTTCATGCCCGGACGCAACGAGCGTTTGCTGATCGCTTCGTAAACCCCTTGGTAGACGCGGTCGACCGTGGTTTCCAGTTTCTTTTCCGTCATTCATCAACTCCTGGCGCCCTGTGCAACCGACCCTGGCGAATGAACAGCCATTGAAAAAGGGGCTTGCACGGGCAGATTAATCCGGGTATTTCTAAATTGCATCCAGATTTTGCATACAATAATTAGAGGAATGCACCATAATGGGTCATCCAACAGCAATCGAAGTGCGAAACGTCTCAAAACGATACTCCGACGATCCGGGGCTTGCTCCAGCCCTCGATAACGTCTCGGTGGACATCGCCGACAACGAATTCTTCACCCTGCTCGGCCCCTCCGGTTGCGGCAAAACCACCCTGCTGCGCACCATCGCCGGCTTCGAGCACGTCAGCGAAGGTGAGATCCGCCTTGCGGGCGAGCCGGTCAACGATTTGCCGCCGTTCAAGCGTCGGGTCAACACGGTGTTCCAGAGTTACGCGCTGTTTCCGCACATGAGTGTTGCGCAGAATATCGCCTTCGGCCTCGAGATGCAGGGTCTTGATCGCAAACTGATTCCGCAGCGCGTCGACGAGATGCTCGCGCTGGTGCAAATGCAGCACCTGGCCAGGCGCAAACCGGCTGAACTGTCCGGCGGCCAACAGCAACGGGTAGCTCTGGCCCGGGCCCTGGCGCCAAAACCCAAAGTGCTGTTGCTGGACGAACCGCTGTCGGCCCTGGACCTCAAGCTGCGCAAGGAAATGCAGGTCGAACTCAAGCGCGTGCAGAAAGAAGCCGGGATCACCTTCATTTTCGTCACCCACGATCAGGAAGAAGCCCTGACCCTGTCCGATCGCATCGCCGTGATGTCCGCCGGCAAGATTCTGCAGATCGGCTCGCCCAATGAAATCTACGAGCGTCCGCAACACCAGTTCGTTGCGCAATTCATCGGCGACATCAACTTCCTCCCCGGCCACCTCAAGCGTGGCCAACAGAACGAAAAGCTCTTCGTGCCCAACGGCATGCCCGTGGAAATCCCCTGCCCGGCCCAGGGCTTTGACGGCAATAAGGTGCAACTGGCGTTCCGCCCCGAGCGTTCGCAACTGGTGGAGCCGACGCAGCCCCATCACCTGCGCGGTGTGATCGAAGCCGTGCTGTATGTCGGCACGGCCACGCTCTATCAATGCCGCCTGAACAACGACATCAAGGTCATGCTGCGCGAGAACAACGAGGGCCTGAACCACGGGCGGGTGGTGGGCGATCGTGTCGCGGTCAACCTGCCACCCCACGCCTGCCTGTTGATGGAGGCCTGAGATGAGCGTCAGCAGCACCTCCCCAGCCCTCAACCGCGCGCTGTTGCTCAGCCCGGTGGTTCTGACCCTGCTGGCCCTGATCGCCATTCCGCTGGGCATCATGGGCTACATCAGCCTGCTGCCGCGCAATGTCTACGGTGGCGTCGACTGGCAGGCCAACTGGCAATTGCAAAGTTATGTGCAGCTGTTTTTCCAGGAAGGTTTCGACGGCGAACTGGAACTGAACTGGGTCTACGCCCAGGCGTTGCTGCGTTCGGTGTTCCAGGCCGGTGGCACCACGGTCCTGTGTTTCCTGTTCGGCTTCCCCGTGGCGCTGTGGATGTCGAGCCTGACACCCCGTCGGCGCAACCTGATGGTGTTGCTGATCACCATCCCGTTCTGGACCAACCTGCTGATCCGCAACTACGCCTGGCTGATCATCCTGCGCGAACACGGCTGGATCGCCCAGAGCCTCAACGCGCTGTTCCCCCAGGCCGGTGGCATCACCCTGCTCTACAACGACTTCGCGGTCAGCGTCGGCCTGGTCTACAGCTTCCTGCCGTTCATGATTCTGCCGATCTATTCGACCCTGGAAAAACTTGACTGGCGCCTGGTAGAAGCCGCCTACGACCTCGGTGCCAACCGCTGGCACGCATTGCGCCGGATCATCCTGCCGCTGTCGATGCCGGGGGTGATTGCCGGTGCCTTGCTGGTGTTCGTGCCAAGCCTGGGTGCCTTCATTACCCCGGCGATCCTTGGCGGCGGCAAGACGCTGATGATCGGCAACCTGATCCAGCAGCAATTCGGCACCGCGCGCAACTGGCCGCTGGGCAGTTCGCTGTCGTTCCTGTTGCTGGGGATCATGTTGCTGTCCCTGGTGCTGTACGCCCTCTATAGCCGCAATGCCGCCAAGACCCAACGCCCAGGAGCCCAAGCATGATCGCCCTGCACCTGAAGAAACTGCCCCTGACC
Organism: Pseudomonas sp. GL-RE-26; assembly: GCF_019956275.1. Classification (NCBI taxonomy): domain Bacteria; kingdom Pseudomonadati; phylum Pseudomonadota; class Gammaproteobacteria; order Pseudomonadales; family Pseudomonadaceae; genus Pseudomonas; species Pseudomonas sp. GL-RE-26. The sequence continues at coordinate 105,204 of NZ_JAHBDI010000003.1, read as the reverse complement.
CGCGAAGTCAGCCTGTTGATGCTGGCCTATCTGTACCTGCCGATATTCGTGCTGATCGCCTACAGCTTCAACGCCAACCGCTCGGCGACGGTGTGGACCGAGTTCTCGTTCGACTGGTACGGGCGAATCCTGGCCAACCCGTCGATCCAGACCGCCGCACTGAACTCGATCATTGTCGCCAGCATCGCCACCGTTTGTGCCACGGCGATTGCGCTACTTGCGGCCTTGGCGACCTACCGGCCGTTCTACGGGCAGAAAATGGTCGAGGGCGGCATCAACCTCCCGTTGATCCTGCCGGAGATCGTCACCGCCGTGGCCACCCTGCTGCTGTTCATGGCGCTGGGGATCAAGCTCGGTCTGCTGACGGTGATCGTCGCCCACATCGGCTTCTGCATTCCCTTCGCTTACCTGCCGATCCGCGCGCGGCTCAATGACCTGGACAAGAGCCTGCTGGAAGCGGCGAACGACCTGTACGCCAACCCCTGGCAGGTGTTTCGCCGGGTGACCTTGCCGCTGCTGTGGCCGGCGGTGCTGTCCGGTTCGGTGCTGGCGTTCGTGGTCAGCCTCGACGATTTCATCATGACCTTCTTCGTCGCAGGCCCCGGCTCGACAACCCTGCCGGTGTACATCTTCTCGGCGATCAAGGCCGGCGTGACGCCGGAGATCAATGCGATTTCAACGCTGATGCTGGTGATTTCCATCGTGCTGGTGGTGCTGGCCTTCTGGCTGGGACAGCGCGGCAAAAACCAATGATCCTGGAGCAAAGCATGAAAACAAAAAGCATGTGTTTCGCTGTAGCCGGTCTGGCCCTGAGTTGCTTCACCGCGCTCGGCGCCCAGGCCGCCGAGCCCAAGGAACTGTTCTTCTACAACTGGACCGACTACTACCCGGTCGAGCTTTTGGCCAAGTTCGAAAAGGAGACCGGCATCAAGGTCACCATGGACGGCTACGACAGCAACGAAACCCTGCTGGCCAAGTTGCAGGCCGGCGGCGCGGCGTATGACGTGATCGTGCCGTCGCAATCGATCATGCGCACCCTGATCAACCAGGACCTGCTGCTGGAGATCGACGCCTCGGCCCTGCCCAACTTCCAATACGTCAAACCGGCGTTCCGCGACCCGAGCTTCGACCCGGGGCGCAAGTTCTCAGCACCGTACCTGTGGGGCACTACCGGGTTCTCCTATGACAGCGCCCGGGTGCCCGGCGGCAAGCTCGACGACTCGTGGAAAGAGTTCTTCGAGCCGCGCAAGGAACTGCAAGGCCAGCTCGCGGCCCTCGACACCTCCAGCAGCGTAATCAACGCCGCCAGTCACTACCTGAATGTCGACGAGTGCAGCGAAAAACCCCAGGACGCCAAGCGCATCCTCGAGCTGCTGCAAAAACAGAAACCCTTCCTGAAGATGTACAGCTCGGACAACACCGTCGACCGCATGGCCTCCGGTGAAGTGATCATGATGCAGAACTGGAACGGTTCTACAGCGCGGGCCACCTTGCAGAAGAGCACCATCAAATACGTGTATCCGAAGGAAGGCCTGGCGATGTTCCAGGACAACTTCGCCGTACCGAAAAGCGCACCGCACCCCGGCAACGCGAAGATCTTCATCGACTGGATGATGAAACCGGAAAACGCCGCCGCCGTGTCCAACGCCATCGCCTACGACAACGGCATCCAGAGCGACAAGCTGATCGACGCCAAGTGGCGGGTGATGGACGCCATCAACATGCCCGACGAATTCGCCTCGCGCCTGCGTCCCGAGAAGGAATGCAGCAACAAGGCGCGGGAGCTGCAGGACCGCATTTGGGCCAAGCTCAAGGGCTGATTGCCTGACTTGAAACCGAGTTGCGGCCATCGCGAGCAGGCTCGCTCCTACAGGGATTTTGTGAACGCCGAAGATCCACTGTAGGAGCGAGCCTGCTCGCGAAGAGGCCCTCTCACACAACACTGAATTTGAGGTTTGTATGACCCAACCCCGCTGGCTACGCAACGTGCGCCCCTACGGCGCCCCCGCCGAAGACCTGCTGATCGAAAACGGCCGCTTCAGCCAACGCCGCCCGGCCTCGACCACCGAACTGCTCGCCACCGACATCGACGGCCAGAACCAACTGCTCACCCCCGCCCTGGTGGAAAGCCACGTACACCTGGACAAAACCCTCTGGGGCCAACCCTGGCGCCCCAACAGCGCCGGCCCGACCCTCAAGGACTATATCGCCAACGAACGGCGCATCCTGCGCGAAGTCACCACCCCCATCGCACAACGGGCCGGTGCCCTGCTGGAAAACTGCATCGCCCGTGGCTCACTGACCATGCGCTGCCACGTCGACATCGACCCGGAATTCGGCCTGCGGCATGTCGAGGCCATGCAGCAACTGCGTGAAAACTACCGCGACCTGATCGACCTGCAACTGGTGGTGTTCCCGCAGACTGGTTTGATCAGTCGCCCCGGCACCGCCGAACTGATGCGCGAAGCCATGGCCCTGGGTGTGGAAAACGTCGGCGGACTGGACCCATGCGGTATCGACAACGACCCCATCGCGCAACTCGATTTCGTGTTCAAACTGGCCAGCGAGTTCGACCGTGGCGTCGACATTCACCTGCATGACAAGGGTGAGCTGGGCCTGTGGCAGATCGCCCTGATCGCCGACTACACCGAGCGCTTCAATCGCCAAGGCCGAGTGATGATCAGCCACGCGTATTGCCTGGGGATGTTGCCGTGGAGCCAGGTCAAACCGGTGGCCGAGCGCTTGGCGGCACTGGGTATTTCGCTGATGAGTTCAGCCCCGGCCGATTGTGCGGTGCCGCCGTTCCTGGCCCTGCGCGAAACCGGCGTGAATGTGTGCCTGGGCTCGGACGGCATTCGTGATGCCTGGTCGCCCATGGGCAACGGCGACATGCTCGAACGCGCGATGTTGCTGGCGTTCCGTTTCGATTTGAACAAGGACGAAGAACTGGCGGCGGCGTTCGAGGCGGCGACCGGCAACGGCGCCCAGGCGCTGGGTTGCGAAGCCAATCGCCTGGAGATCGGCCAGCCGGCGGACTTCCTGTTGATGCAGGTACAAACACTGGGTGAGGCGGTGGTTTCGCGGCCGTTGCGTCAAGTTTATCGCGCGGGCCGGTTGATTGCGGCGGGTGGTCGCTTGCTGGACAGTCGTCTGTGAAGCGCATCGGCTTGCGCGCCAGTTGCGTGGTCGGCTTCGACGGCACGCAGCATGTGCTGTGGCGCGACGGCGAAGTGGTGTTCGCAGGCTCACACATCGAGTTTGTCGGGCGCGGTTATCCGGGCCCGGTGGATCAGTGGATCGATTACGGCAACGCGCTGATCGGCCCCGGCTTCATCGATCTGGATGCCCTTGGCGATCTCGACTCCACGGTGCTGACCCTGGACAACGGCGACGAGCGCGACCTGGGCCGGATGTGGTCGGCGCAGTATCTGGCGCGTGGATCGCGGGAAAGCTACAGCCCCGAAGAAGAAGTCTTCAAATACCGCTACGCCTTCACGCAACTGATCCGCAACGGCATCACCACGGCCATGCCGATCACCTCGATGTATTACCGCGAGTGGGCCGAGACCTACGACGAATTTGCCGCGGTGGCAGGTGTCGCTGCCGAACTGGGGCTGCGCACTTACCTCGGCCCCTGCTACATGAGTGGTATGAGCTACTGGCAGGCCGATGGAACCCTGGCGCACCACTGGGACGAAGCCCGGGGCATGGCCGGCCTCGATGCCGCCGAACGGTTTTTCCGGGATTTCGACGGCGCGCACAACGGCTTGATTCGTAGCGCGCTGCTGCCTGATCGCATCCAGACCTGCACCCCGGCGCTGCTGCAACGCACCGCCGCGCTGAGCCGGGAACTGAACGCACCGATGCGTTTGCACTGCTGCCAGGGCCTCGGTGAGGTGGCGATGGTCGAGCAACTGCGCGGCACCTCGCCTCTGGGCTGGTTGCAGCAGCTTGGGCTTTTGAACCCGCGCAGCCTGCTGCCCCACGGCATCTACACCCGAGGCGATGACGACCTGCAACGGGTGGTGGATGGCGGCGCGAGCCTGGTGCATTGCCCGGTGGTGTTTGCCCGGGACGGTGAGGCACTGAATTCGTTTGGCCGCTATCGGGCCAAGGGCATCAACTTCGCCCTGGGCACCGACACCTGGCCGGCGGACTTGCTGGACAACATGCGCCAGGGCTTGAACATCGCCCGCCTGATGGAGGGCGGCAACGCACTCACCAGCACACTGGATTTGTACAACGCCGCCACCCTTGGCGGCGCCAAGGCTTTGGGCCGTGATGATCTCGGACGTCTGGCGTCCGGGGCCAAGGCCGACATCACCGTGTTCTGCCTGCGCGGCCTGCACTTGGGCCCCTTGTTCGACCCACTGAAAAACCTGGTGCTGGCCGGCCGTGGTGACGACTGCATCGCCAGCTACATCGACGGCCGTTGCCTGATGCGGGACGGCCAGGTCGAGAGCGTCGACTACCCCGCCCTGCAACGCCAGGCCCAACAACAATTCGAAAAACTGATGCGCAGCCACAGCGACCGGGCCTTCGGCCAACCGGACTGGAAAAGCCTGTTCCAGCCAGCCATCCCGTTCGCCGACGACTACAGCGCCCACGCGCCATTGAGCGCGATTGATCCACTTCTCTAGAGACTCCTGCCCATGCAAAGCTTCGACTTCAGCACATTGAGCCCAAGGGACAAATACAAGATTCTGATTGGCAGTGTGGTGCCTCGCCCTATTGCACTGGTCACCACCGTCGACGGCGAAGGCCGGATCAACGCAGCGCCGTTCAGCTTTTTCAATGCGCTTTCCGCCGATCCACCAATCCTCGCGCTGGGCGTGGAAAACTACGGCGACCAAAGCCCCAAGGACACCACCCGCAACATTCAGCTCAACCAGGAATTCACCGTGAACATCGTCAGCGATGCGCTGGTGGAAGCCATGAACGTCTGCGCCGTGCCCTTCGCTCCCGGTTTCGATGAACTGACCGCCGCCGGCCTCACCGCCATCCCCGGCACCACAGTCAAATGCCCACGCATCGGCGAAGCCCCAGTGGCGCTGGAGTGCCGGCGGATGATGGCGCTGTCCATCGGCCAATCCCGGGAGATCATCTTTGGTGAAGTGCTGATGGCCCACGTGCGGGACGAACTGATCGATCCGAAAACCCTGTACATCGATCAGTTGGGGCTGGATGCGATCGGACGCATGGGCGGGCATGGCTATGCGCGCACGCGGGATTACTTCGACCTGCCGACACGCTCGTTGCAGGCCTGGACCGATGCGCCGGGGGGTGGGGAGAGGTTTTGGCCGCTGGCCAAATAACAGGCATCAACACAAACCCTGTGGGAGCGGCTTTTGTGGCGAGGGGGCTTGCCCCCGTTCGGCGGCGAAGCCGTCGTAAAATCGGTGAATGCAGTGTGCCTGAAATTATTGCGGTGATTGGTTTGGGGGCTGCTCCGCAGCCCAACGGGGGCAAGCCCCCTCGCCACAAAAGCTCCCGCCGTGGATCAGTGAAAATCCCGACTGCGCACGCTAATCCCATCCAACAACGCACTCAGATCACTCAACCGCCCGGCTATCAGATGCCGGACCTCGCCCTCCTTCTCCCAGCGCCCATCGACCTTGAGCAACTGCGAGCCGACCAACACCTGGCGCTGGCGCTCGGCAAGGTCGCGCCACACCACCACGTTGACGTTGCCGAACTCGTCCTCAAGGGTGACGAAGGTGACGCCGCTGGCGGTGGCCGGGCGTTGTCGGCCAGTGACCAGCCCGGCGACGCTGACCGGCCGCCCGTGCTCGACGTCCAGCAACTCCTTCGAACTGCGGCAGCGCCGCGCCTTCAACTCACCGCGCAACAGGGCCAACGGATGCGGCCCGAGGGTGGTGCCGACACTGGCGTAATCGGCTTGCAGGTCCTCGCCTACGGTGGGCTTTGGCAACGACACCACGTCCTCCTCCCGGCTCGGCACGCCGGCGAACAAGCCCAGCTGCTTTTGTACCCCGGCCACTTCCCAGCGGGCCCGATGCCGGTCGCCGGCCAAGCCACGCAACGCGCCGGCATCGGCCAGTTGCTCCTGGGTGCGGGCATCGAGTCGCGCCCGCTCGCCGAGGTCGGCGATGTCGGCAAACGCGCCTTTGGAGCGTGCCGCCTCGATGCGTCGGGCATCGTCCTCGCGAAAACCCTTGATCATGCGTAGCCCCAAGCGAATCGCCGGTTGCGCATCGGCGATCGGCTCCAGGCTGCAATCCCAGTCACTGGCGCGCACGTCCACCGGGCGAACCTGCAAATGATGACGCCGAACGTCCTGCAGAATCTGGTCCGGGCTGTAGAACCCCATGGGCCAGCTGTTGATCAGCGCACAGGCGAAGGCCGCCGGCTCGTGGCATTTCAACCAGCAACTGGCGTAGGTCAGCAAGGCAAAACTGGCCGCGTGGGACTCGGGAAAACCGTAGCTGCCAAAGCCCTTGATCTGCTCGAAGATCTGCGCGGCAAACTCGGCGGTATAGCCGTTTTTTTTCATTCCGGCGGCCAGCCGTTCCTTGTGTGGTTCAAGCCCGCCGTGGCGTTTCCAGGCGGCCATCGAGCGGCGTAGCTGGTCGGCCTCGCCGGGGCTGTAGTCGGCGGCGACGATGGCGATCTGCATGACCTGTTCCTGAAACAGCGGCACGCCGAGGGTGCGCTTGAGCACCACCTCCAGTTCCGGTGACGGATACGCCTCCGGTTCTTCCTTGTTCCGGCGCCGCAGGTACGGATGCACCATGCCGCCCTGGATCGGCCCCGGCCGAACTATGGCGACCTCGATCACCAGGTCGTAAAACGTCTTCGGCCTGAGCCTCGGCAGCATCGACATCTGCGCCCGGGATTCGATCTGGAACACGCCAATGGTGTCGGCCCGACCGATCATTTCGTAGGTGGCCGCATCTTCGGCCGGGATGGTCGCCAAGCTCAAGTCCAGCCCCCGGTGCCGGCGCAGCAGATCGAAACATCGGCGAATCGCGCTGAGCATGCCCAGCGCCAGGATATCGACCTTGAGCAAACCGACCGCATCGAGGTCATCCTTGTCCCACTGGATGATGGTGCGCTCGGCCATGGCGGCATTTTCCACCGGCACCAGACTGTCCAGCGGCTGCTCGGAAATCACGAAACCGCCGGGGTGCTGGGACAAATGCCGGGGGAAGCCGATCAACTGCCCCGTCAGGCTCAACACCCGGCGCAGCACCGGGCTCTCCGGATCAAACCCGCCCTCGCGCAGACGTTCAACGGGAGGCGTTTCATCGCTCCAGTGACCGCAACAATCGGCCAGGGCATTGATCTGGTCTGGCGGCAAACCCAACGCCTTGGCGACATCGCGCACCGCGCCGGCCGCATGGTAAGTGCTGACCACCGCCGTCAGTGCCGCTCGGGTTCGACCATAGCGCTGGAACACGTACTGCAAGACTTCTTCGCGGCGTTCATGCTCGAAATCGACGTCGATATCCGGCGGCTCGTTGCGCTCTTTGGAGAGAAAACGCTCGAACAACAGCGTGGTGCGATCCGGATCGATTTCGGTGATGCCCAAGGCGAAGCACACTGCCGAGTTGGCGGCAGAACCACGACCCTGACAAAGAATCTGTTGCTGGCGGGCAAAGCGGACGATGTCGTGGACTGTCAGGAAATAGCTTTCATAGCCCAGCTCCGCGATCAGTTGCAGCTCCTTGTCGATCTGCACCAGCACTTCGCTTTTCGGCCCTTTTGGCCAGCGCCACTCGATGCCTTCCACGGTCAAATGACGCAGCCACGAGGACGCCGAGTGCCCTTGTGGCACCAGCTCACGGGGATATTGATAACACAACTGGCCAAGATCAAAGGTGCAGCGCCGGGCGATGTTCAGCGTTTCAGCGAGCAAGTCGGGCGGATAAAGCGCCTGCAGCACGTCGAGGCTGCGCAGATGGCGTTCGCCGTTGGGGTGCAGGCGCAACCCGGCATCGGCCACCGGCAGGTGATGACGGATCGCGGTCATGGTGTCCTGCAAGGCGCGCCGGCCGCGTGCGTGCATGTGCACATCGCCACTGGCCACAGCCGTAATGCGTAACTCCCTGGCCAGGCTCAGCAGATCGTTCAGGCGCCGGGCATCGTCCTGACCGCGATGCAACTGCACCGCCAGCCACAGGCGCTCGGCGAAGACCTGTTTGAGCCAGCGGCCCTGTTCAAAGGCATCGACAGCGTCCGGCACCCACAACGCCAGCAATCCCGGCAAGGGTTCGCTGAAATCCTCGCGCAGCACCTGATACTGGCCTTTCTGCGTACGGCGCCGGGCGCGGGTGATCAATCGGCACAGCGCCTGATAGCCCTCGAGGCTCTCCACCAGCAGCACCAGTTTCGGACCGTTCTCGATGCGTATTTCACTGCCGATGATCAGCGGCAACTCCACGGACTTCGCTGCCTGCCAGGCGCGAACGATGCCCGCCAGGGTGCATTCGTCGGTGATCGCCAGGGCTTGATAACCCTGTTTTTTCGCGCGCCGGAACAGCTCGAGGGCACTGGAGGCACCTCGCTGGAAGCTGAAGTTCGACAGGCAGTGCAATTCGGCATAGTCGTTGCTCATGCGAACCAGCCCTGCAACCACAGCGGGCCGTCCTCACCGACCGCCCGGTAGGCCCAGCCCTGTTGGCCGGCACGGGTTTCGATCAGGTAATAGTCACGGCGTACGTCGTCGCCGTCCCACCAGCCGGACTCAATACGCTCCGGCCCCATGAGGATGCGCGCCGAGCCCTGATGCACCGCCAGCGGTTCAGTCAGCAGCCAGCCCGGCCGTTTCACCGCGGCCGGCACCGCGCAGGGCTGGCTATCGGCACGGGCCTGCCACGCGCACTCGGGGCGGTGATCGGCCTGGAAGCGCAAGCCATGCACCGCGTCATCCCCCAGCCGTGCACGCAGGCGCTCGCGCAGTTGTTCCCAGGGCAAGGACTGCTGCGGGCGATCGTCGAACAGTTCCTGATGCTGGGGCACGAAGGTCGGCAAATCCTCGGCGCGCAAGCGAAAGCCGCGCACCGGCGCCTCGACCTGGACTTGCTCCAGCCGCCCCCGGGCCAGTTCGAAGAGCATCGCCGGATCGCGCTCGGCGCTGAGCAGGCCGACCTTGATGAGCGTGTCCGGCAACCCGGCGTGCTCCAGATGCAGGTCGAAACGCTGTACGCCGCTGTCGCGACCACAGAGGAACGCCGACAGGTCGCCGGTCAACCGGCGCAACGGAAACAGCAGGGCTTGATGGGACTGCACATCGAAATTGAGCTCGATACGCACATCGAAGCGGTCCGGCGGCAGGTAAAACGCCAGGGCCAGCCGCCGCGAACCGAACAGGGCATCCAGATGCTTGAGCACCTGGGCCTCGAAACGCCGGGCCAGGCTATGCCGGGGCAACGCCTGCACCTGGCTCAAGGTGCGCAGGCCCATGCGCGACAAGGCCGTGGCGACCGAGGCTTCGAGGCCGATCCGGTCGACGGGCATTTGCCCCAAGTGATGCTGCAAGGCTTGATCATCCGGCACCACCAGACCGTCATAGGCGTTGGCCAGCACCCGCGCCGCCACCGGGTTGGGCGCGGCCGCGATGCGGTGCCGAAACCCCAGTTCGCCGAGTTCTCGGCGCAGAAGCGCTTCGAATTGCGGCCAGGCGCCGAACAAGCCGAGGCTGGACTCGATCTCGAACACTACGGCCCGGGGGTAATGCACGCTGACCTGGGAACTGAAACGATAGGCCCAGGCGGCGAGAAACTGCTGCCAGTGGTCGATTTCAGCGGCGTCGTATTCGGCCGTGACAAAGCCTTTGCTCAAGGCCTGTGCCGCGCTCATGGACTGGCCCGGACGCAAGCCCAGCGCCCGCGCCGCGCCGTTGACGGCCTGCAGCACCCGGCGCTGGGCCGGGCCGGTCAGCAACGCCAGGGGTTCATCGGGATCGGCGCGCTGACGCAGTACCGCGTCCAGCGCCAATTGCGGGAAAAGAATGCAGACCCAGCGCATGGCAACCTCAATGCCCCACGGCGAAGGCAATCGGCGCCGAACGGGCCAGGCCGCCGCGGCACTTGAGCACGCGCAGTTGCGCCGGTCGGGCATCGATGGCAATGCGCAGGGCCGCCGGCGAAGGGTTGATCGCTTCACCGAGGGGACGATAGGCGAAGGCCAGGGTCTGGCCGGTTTCCGCCGCCACCTGCAAGCGGCGCAAGGCGCGGTCATCGGCCTTGTGCGGCCAGCACAGCACCGCACCGCAACTGCCCGAACGCAGGCATTGTTCCGCCGCCCACAGCGCATCGCGCTCGCTGGCCCGGATGATCGACAACTGACGCAGATCGACCCCGGCGCCCTGCCACGCCTGGGGATACGGCACATAAGGCGGCGCCACCAGCACGATGCGTTCGCCCGCCGCCGACAGCCGTGCCAGCGTCGGCCACACCAGTTGCAACTCGCCCACGCCCTGCCCGGCCAACAGGATTTCCGTCAGCGCCGCCTCCGGCCAGCCACCGCTGGGCAATGCGGCGTCCAGCGCGGCATGCCCGGTGGGCTGCGGGCTGGCAGCCGGCGGCGCAGGCCGGCCCCTCCAGACCTGGCCGCCATTGAACAGCGTATCCAGCGCAACGACGGCGCCCATCAGCCTTGCCTCACCAGGCCACAGAACACGCCTTCGATGGCCAGGTCCCGGTCGGCCTCGACAATGATCGGCTGGTAGGCCGGGTTGCGTGGCAGCAGGCGAACCACATCGCCGACCCGCTCGAAGCGCTTGATGGTGACTTCGCCGTCGAGCCGCGCCACGACGATCTGGCCATTAACGGCCTCGGGGCTGCGGTGCACGCCCACCAGATCGCCGTCGAGAATGCCGTCCTCGATCATCGAATCACCCCGCACCCGCAACATGTAGTCCGGCACCCGCGAGAAGATCGACGGATCGAGCAGCAAGCGGCTGTGCACCTCGGCATCGGCACCGATCGGCGCACCAGCCGCCACCCGGCCCAGCACCGGGATGTCCAGCAACTCGGGACGCGGCGGCTGCCCGAGCAGGCGAATGCCCCGGGCCTGATTCGGGTTGACCTCGATAAACCCGGCTTCGGTCAACGCCAGCACATGCTTGCGCGCCACGCTGCGGGAGGCGAAACCGAACGCCTCGCTGATTTCAGCGAGGCTCGGAGGCTGACCGTGCTCGGCGATGCGATCGCGGATAAAGGTCAGGATGGCGGTACGGCGGGGAGTCAGAGTCGTCATGGAGTACATTTGTACTCTTTTGGCTTTTTCCTGGCAAGGGCAGTGTAGGAGCGAGCCTGCTCGCGATAAGGCCAGCACAGTCAACATCGATATTGAATGTCAGTCCGCTATTGCGAGCAGGCTCGCTCCTACAGGGGGGAGTTGTACCAGAGCAGGCCATCCTCCTGGCGTGCAACTCGATAGCCCGCAGACGTAAACCAAGCACTCCTTACTCGAACAAAACGGGCGATCAAAAAAACAAGGTCTACCGTTCGTCGCTCTTCTAAAAAAATTAGCATCTGAAGAAAATAAAAATTCATAAAAAAAGTACGAACCGCACATTTACTCCTACAGAAATATTCTACTCAACACAGCAAGATCATTTCTGCTTGCCGAAAACTAAAACACAGTTTCAAAAAGGAATTTCACAGTTCCACGCTAGAAACTATCCACACCAAAACAAAACCAAGCCACTAAGGTTCCTAATATCATGCAGGACGCATCTTAAAAACATGCAGGAATCCCCCTACGACACAAAATCCTGTCGCTTGCATCCAACAGTAAAATCAACTAATCCTTGCAGCACCACTTAATGCCAAGCGCCCCAACAAATAAAAGCAAAATAAAAAACAACAAGCCTGAAAAAGTGACACTCAATGACTAAAAATATTCTGCCCAGAGCTTTCTCCCTAACGTCCATATTCATAAAAGAACAACTAAAAGAACCCATCGCTTTTTTCTGGATCATGATATCACCTTGTGCGATGTTCTATTTTTTTGCAACAACCAGGCAAGACCCCAACTATTTTTCGAGCAACTACATTACTATTTCAGCATGGTTTTATGCCTATATATCCTCTAGCGTCGCGTTATTCGGATTCGCCTTTTACATAATCGGAAGAAGGGAAAGCGGATTCACCCGATCATTTATTTACTCCAAGGAATCGAAACTGATTTTTCTTTTATCGCACTTCATTGCCTACTCGTTAATATCGATATCTTATTGCGCAACCTTTTACTTAATGACCAAATTCCCATTTGGAAACTATGCCTTCAATGAACTATTGAATATAGCACTACGCTTTTACATCTGCTTTATCATGTTTTGCACTTTCGGGGCTGCATTCTCATTGCTACCGATCAATTTTCAGAACTCGAACACTCTGCTTTCCATTTTTTCGTTCTGCATGCTGATTCTCGGTGTAATGAGTGCCAGCAGATCAAACCCCATCACCGATACTTTGAACCTCGCAAACCCACTAACACTTGCAAGCCAGATAATGGAACAAGGTCTTGAATCCAACAAACTCATCACGACAGCAATAATTATTTTATTTATTTCAGTACTGCACAAAACGTTCAAGCACCTAAGAATCAATCCCGTATGGAGCCGATACTGATGAAAAAATTCACGGCGCAGAGCATTGACTTCTCCTATACAGACAACCCCCTCTTGACCCAGGCATCTCTTGAGGTTGCTCAAGGCGACATTGTCGGCATTCTGGGACCCAATGGATCTGGGAAAACAACTTTTTTCGATATCGTCTGTGACCTCAAAAAAGCAAAGTCCGGTTTCATAAAAAATGACTTCAGCCACTTTTTATACCTTTCTCAAATCATCTCCACACCCCCACCATTGCGCATGCGTGACATCTTTAAAATGGTGACTGCGCTTTCATCAAGCGAGCCCATGACACAAGATAAAACCCTGAAAAAATTAAGTGCGTGGAGCCCTGCAATAATTGACCGATACCAAGACATATGGAACAAAAAATCATCGCTATGCAGCTACGGAGAGACACGCTGGTTCTTTACTCTCTCTCTTCTTTCAATTTCTGCAGACTTCGTGATTCTCGACGAACCTACTGCCGGTGTAGATCCAGAATTTCGTCGCTATATTTGGCAATGCCTTCGCGGCGCCGCCAGGGAGGGCACCGCTATTCTGGTCTCCTCGCATAATGTTGATGAAGTAATTAACCATTGTGATTATCTTTACATGATTAGCCAGCAACGCTTCAATCGCTTTGCCAATGGTAGTGAGTTCATGCATCGGTATGGCGTAAAGACTGTGGACGATGCGTTTATCCGAGCCGTTACTGAACCTGTATTCGCAACATAAGCAACTGGAAGCGCACACGGGGGGAGCTGCCGCAGACCGCGACAACTCCCGATGAGGAATGGAATTCGATTCAGTCGGTAAGCCCAGCAAGATAAGCCCACGGATAAATCCCCCGCTCATGCCCATCGCTGAAGACCAATTGCAGGCCATACCCCTGCGAGTGCAATTCGATCACCTGAACCCGCTCATCCACCATCGGCGCCATCCCTCGCAACCGAAACGCCCGGCACTGCGAGCACGGGCACTGCCGGCGCAGTTCGGCGTGTTCGAACACCTGTTCACGACCATCCGGCCAGTTCAGTCGCAACTGCTGTTTGCTGCGGGAATTGCCAATCGCCAGCGGGTTCATTGCAGTTGACTCAAGGCAATGCGCACGGCCTTGCGCACTTCCGGGTCGCCGTCGTCTTGTGCGTCCTGCAATGCCGCAATGGCCCTTGGGTCGTTCAATTCGCCGATGGCCAACGCGGCTTCCTTGCGCAGGTTGCTGATGCGGTGGCCGAGGGTGTCGATCAGCGCTTCGAGCGCAGGTACAAAACGCAAGCGACCGAGGCTGCGGGTGGCGCGCAGACGCACTTGCCAGTAATCGTCGTCCAGGGCGTCGATCAGGGCCGGGCCGGCGTCGAGGTGGCCGACCTTGCCCAGGGTGGTGGCGGCTTCCTCGCGGACTTGCCAGGCAGCGTCGCGCAAGGCCTGGCGCAGGGCCGGCAGCACCTGTGCGTCAGACGCCAGGCCCAGTGCACCGGTGGCGGCACGTCGCACGTCGGTGTCCGGGTCAGCGCTGGCCAGCCGCGCCAGTGCCGGCAAGGCATCGAGTTGCTTGAGCCAGCCGAGCACGCCCACCGCCTCGCGGCGCACGCTGGCGCTTTCATCGTCCAGTGCCCGGGCAGCCGCATCGGCGGCATCGGGGCAACGCAACTCGCGCAACGCCCTGAACGCGGCGATGCGTACGCCGCTGTCGGCGTGCCCGGTCCACGGCAGGATGACCCGGCCCGCCGCTTCACTCTTGAGCAGGCTGAGGCTTTGCGCAGCGGCCACCTGCACCGCCGGGGATGGATCCGTCAGGGCCTGGCACAGCGCTTCGACCACCGGTTCGTCCTCCCAGGCTTCCAGCAGGCGTGCGGCTTCGGCGCGAACGTCTGCAATCGGGTCTTCGGCCAGTCGATTGATCAACCACAGCAGGCCGTCCGGCTCCTCGAGATCGGCCAGTTCGATCAGTGCGATCCGGCGCACACCGGCATCCTCGTCGGTCAGGCGCGGTTGCAGGGCAAGAATGTCGTCGTTATCGGTTATATCGAATAGTGAGGTCATAGGGCAAATCGCGGCAGTTTGGTTTCAGGGGGAAGTCCGAGCGGGTTCAGGCGCGGCAGTTGCCGGCCGTCTTCGTGCCGCAGGAGTTCGAGGCAATGGCGCTTGAGGTGCGAGAATTCAGGGCGGGTCACCAGTTCCGTGCTGCGCGGCCGGGGGAAGTCCAGGCGCAGGTCTTCGATGATTCGTCCGGGGCGCGAGCTCATGACCAGCAGGCGATCGGCGAGGAACAGCGCTTCGTCGATGTCATGGGTGACAAACACCACGGTGGTGCGGATGCGCGTCCAGATGTCCAGCAGCAGTTCCTGCATGTTCAATCGGGTCAGGGCATCGAGGGCACCGAAGGGCTCGTCCATCAGCAACAGGCGCGGACGGTTGACCAGCACCCGGGCAATTTCCACCCGTTGCTGCATGCCGCCGGAGAGCTGGTCGGGCCAGCGCCCGGCAAAGCCTTCGAGGCCCACCAGGGCGAGGATTTCATCCGCCGCCTTGTGCCGTTCGGCCTTGCCGATGCCTTGCATTTTCAAGCCGAACGCCACGTTGTCGCGCACCGTGCGCCACGGAAACAATGTGTGCTGCTGGAACACCATGCCGCGCTGGGGCGATGGGCCCGACACCGCTGCGCCATCGACATTCAGCGTGCCGGTACGCGGTTGCAGGTGGCCGGCCAGGGCGCCGAGCAAGGTCGATTTGCCGCAACCGGACGGCCCGAGAATGCACACGAACTGCCCCGGCTCGATCTGGCAATCGAGGCCCTGCACCGCTTCGAAAGCAGTGTCGCCCTCGCCCAGGCTGATCGACAGCCCGCGAATATCGATACGCCCTTCCAGATGTTGAAAAACGCTCATCAGGCTTTTCCTCGTGGTCGATGCCAAGGCGTGAACAGCCCGCCCAGACGCTTGATCAACAGACTGCTGCCCATCCCGAGCACGCCGATCAGCAACATGCCGACCACGATGTCGGCGTAGTTCTGGATGGTGTAGGACTCCCAGGTGTAATAGCCGATGCCGAATTGGCCGGAGATCATTTCCGCCGTCACCAGGCAGAACCACGAGGTGCCCATGCCGATGGCCAGGCCGGTGATGATGCTGGGCGCGGCACCCGGAAGAACGACCTCCAGCAGGATGGCCCGGCGCCCTGCCCCGAGGCTTTTCGCCGAGGCGATCAGCCGTGGGTCGACGCCTTCGACGCCGTGCACGGTGTTGAGCAGGATCGGGAACAGCGCGCCGGTGAAGGTGATGAACACCATCGACAGCTCCGACGAGGGAAACATCAGGATCGCCAGGGGAATCCACGCCACCGCCGGGATCGGGCGCAGCACTTCCAGGGGCGGCAACAACAGATCTTCGGCCCATTTCGAGCGGCCGATGGCCAAGCCCAGGGCCACGCCGACGATCAGTGCCGCGAGGTAACCGGCGAATACCCGACCGAGGCTGCTGCCCAGATGCTGCGCGAGTTTGCCCGAGTCGCCGAGGCCGAGGGCGGCTTCAACGACCGCCACGGGTGTCGGGACATTGGCGAAGGTCACCAGGCCGAGGTTCCAGTGGTGGCTGGCGGCGAGTTGCCAGAATACGAGGCAGAGCAGTAAGGATGCGGCTCTGGGAATCCAGCGTGAATATGATCGGTACACAAATCCTCCTCTCGACTCAAACCTTGTAGGAATGAGCCTGCTCGCGATAGCGGTTTCACGTTCAACATTGATGTCGACTGACCCACCGCCTTCGCGAGCAGGCTCGCTCCTACAGGGGGCTGTGGTGTTACGACTGTTAGCGAACAGCCACGGCCTGCGCAGTGGCATCAGTGAAGTCGAGGACCTTGCCGCCCTGCGCCGTCGCGAACTGTTGGGCCTGGCCTTTGAGCAGGAACGCACTCAACTGCCCTTTCCCATCGGTGGCAAACCACGCCTGATCCGCCAGCAGCTTGATCCCGCTGTCGCGGGCCTGGGCGTACACCGCGCGGATGTTCTTGCCTTCCTGCTTGAGGCCGGCCAGCGCGGCAAATGCCGCTTGCGCCGAGGCGTACTGGCGGACTTTCGGCTCGCCGCGCACCCAGATTTCCGCCACATGGCTGAAGTCGGTGATGGCTTTGCCGCTGGTGGCATCGACGGCCTTGAGCGGCGTCTGCCCGTAACTGGCCAGTTGCGCGCTGTAGTCGAGGTTCGAAGCCTTGAAGGCGGCGCGGATGTATTGGTCGTCGATGAAGGTGTTGAGATCCAGACCGCGATCGGCCTTCTTCAACAACTTGAGGGTATCGATGGCGGTGCCCACGGCCTGACGGTATTCCGGCTTCCAGCTCAGGTCGCGGGTCTGCACGCCGAGGGGGCCATGGAACAGGTAATTGACCTCGGCATCGACCCCGGTGACCTTGGCGATCAACTCGCTGTATTTCTCCGGTTCAGCCGCCAGCAACTGGTTGGCTTCGATACTCGCCCGCAGGTAAGCGACGACGATTTTCGGGTACTTTTTCGCATAGACCTGATCGACCAGCGCGCCGTGGAAGGTCGGCGCGTTGGCCTGGGAACCGTCATAAATCTTGCGGGCGAAACCACGGCTCGGGAACAGTTCGGCGAAGGGTACGAAGTCAGCGTGGGCATCGATCTTGCCGGCCTGCAACGCGGAGCCGGCGACTTCCGGCGGCTGGGCGATGATGTTCACGTCCTTGAGCGGATCCCAGCCCTGGGCCGCGACGGCGCGCAGCAGCATGCCATGGGCGGTGGAAGCGAACGGCACGGAAATGGTCTTGCCCTTGAGTTCTGCCAGGGACTGCACGCCCGATGCGCTTGGCACCACGATGCCGTTGCCGCTGCCCTTGATGCTGCCCGACAGCACGCTGATGAACAGGCTGTGCTTGCCCGCCGTTTCGAACGCCACGCCGTTGAACGCGCCGGGGAAGTCGGCCATGGCGCCGAAGTCGAGCTTGCCGGCCACCATCTCGTTGGTCAGGGGGGCGCCGCTGGTGAAGTTTTTCCACTGCACCTCGTATTGGGCGTCTTTGTAGGGGCCATCGTGGGGCAGGTATTTGTCCAGCAGCCCGAGCTCGCGAATCAACAATCCGCCGGCGGCGCAGTTGATGGTGGTGTCCTGGGTGCCGATGGCAATGCGGATGGTTTCGGCCGAGGCCGACAGGGTGAATGAAGCCAGTACCAGACCGGCCAAAGCTGCACGCAACATCATGAGTGTTTCCCCTCGAATCATTTATTGGATGTTCGTCTCCGCCACGATCAGGGCGCGGTGGGAAACGAGGGGTGTCTTGAATCAGGCGTCCGGTGGTGCCGGATGGCGTTTTAGCGTTGTTTGGGCTGGCCTCTTCGCGAGCAGGCTCGCTCCTACATTGATTTGTGTTTCAGCGCAGCAGGTACGGGATCTCGACTTTCACAGCGCCCGTCGGGCAGTCCTTTTCACAGGGCATGCAGTACCAGCATTCGTCGAAGGCCATGTAGGCCTTTTGCGTGGCCGGGTTGATCGCCAGCAGGTCCATCGGGCAGACGTCGACGCACACGGTGCAGCCTTTGTGGGCGATGCATTTGTCCTCGTCGACGGTGACGGGGGCGTTGGAACGGAAGAAGATTTCCTGGGCTTGATAGGCCATTTCACGGTCTCTCTCTTGGGTGATGCTCAAGCGGCATCCGCACCGACCCGCAGCCGATCGTAGGCCTGCATCTCGTCGGCATCCAGCGGGATGATGTAAGGTTCGATGGCTTTCTTGAAACTGCTCATCAAACCGTTTTCGTCTTTCTTCAGATGGCAATGGCAGAACCAGTCGCGGTCGTTGCGTTGCGGGTGATCGACGCGGTGGTGGTAAAGCCCCCAGCGACTTTCGGCGCGGAACAGTGAAGCGCGGGCGGCCATTTCGGCGCAGTCGCGGATCATGCTGACTTCCATGGCGCGCATCAGTTCGTGGGCGTTGTGGGCCTTGATCTGGTCGAGATCGCGCTGGATGTCGCTGAAGCGTTGCAGGCCGATCTGCATCTTCTTGGTTACTTTCGGCGGTTGCAGGTAGTCGTTGACGAAGCGTCGCAGCTTGTACTCGACCTGGGCCGGTGGCAGGCCGTGTTCGCGATCCAGCGGTGCGTAAACCCGCTGTTTTTCGGTTTCGATCTGCCGCGCATCCAGCGCTGAAAACTCGCGTCCGGCGACAAAGTCCGCTGCGTTGTTGCCAGCGAACCAGCCATAGGTGAACGCGCCGAGCATGTAGTTGTGCGGCACGGCAGCCATGTCCCCGGCTGAGTACAAGCCCTTGACCGAGGTCTCGGCTTTCTCGTTGACCCACACCCCCGAGGCCGAATGCCCGCTGCAAAAGCCGATTTCCGAGATGTGCATTTCGACCATCTGCGTGCGGTAGTCGGTGCCGCGATTGGCGTGGAACTGGCCGCGACTCGGACGCTCGTTGCTGTGCAGGATCTCTTCGATGTTCTGGATGGTTTCCTCGGCCAGGTGATCGAGCTTGAGGAACACCGGGCCATTGCCGCTTTCCAGCTCCTGATGGAACTCCCACATCATCTGCCCGCTCCAGTAGTCGCACTCGATGAAGCGTTCGCCCTTGTTGTTGGCGGTGTAGCCGCCCAAGGGGCCGGTGACGTAGGCGCAGGCCGGGCCGTTGTAATCCTTGATCAGCGGGTTGATCTGGAAGCATTCCAGGTTCGCCAGCTCGGCCCCGGCGTGGTAGGCCATCGAGTAGCCGTCGCCGGCATTGGTCGGGTTTTCGTAGGTGCCCATCAGGTAGCCGGAGGACGGTAACCCCAGGCGTCCGGCGGCACCGCAGGCGAGGATCACCGCCTTGGCCTTGATCACATGGAAGTCCGCCGTGCGGCAGTCGAAGCCCATCACGCCGTTGACCGCGCCTTCCTCATCCGTCAGCAATCGGGTGCAGACCAGGCGATTGGTGATGCTCACCCGCGCCCGCTTGAGCTGGCGGTACAGAACCTTTTTGATGTCGTGCCCTTCCGGCATCGGCAACACATAAGCGCCCATGTGGTGGACCTTCTTCACCGCGTAGTCGCCGGTTTCGTCCTTCTCGAATTTCACACCCCAACGGTCCAGTTGCTCGATCGTTTCGAAGCTGTGGGTGGCATAGGCGTACACCGCGGCCTGATTGACGATACCGTCGTTGGCGATGGTGATTTCCTTGGTGTACTGCTCAGGCGTCGAGTGGCCGGGAATGATCGCGTTGTTCAGGCCGTCCATGCCCATGCTGATCGCGCCACTGCGCTTGACGTTGGCCTTGTCGATCAACAACACCCGCAGGTCGCGGTTGCGTTCCTTGGCCTTGATCGCCGCCATGGGGCCGGCGGTGCCGCCTCCGATCACGACGATGTCGTATTCCTGCTCCAACGTACTGCGCGTCATGCCTGCTCCCCTTTTTGCCGGTCGATCCGCAGGCGGTACTGGAAGGCATCGCCACGGTAGTAAAGGTGTTCGAAGTCCAGAGGCTGACCGTCGACATTGTGGGTCAAGCGTTCGATGCGCATGATCGGCGAGCCGGGTTCGACGTTCAGCGCCCGAGTCAGGTCGCTGTCGGCCAGTACCGCATCGATGGCCAGGTCGGCGTGCCCCAGGGCCAGGCCACAGTCGTTTTCCAGGATCTGGAAAATGTCGCGGGTGACCAGGTCGGCTTTTTCCAGGCGCTCACCAACGGCCTTGGGCAGGTAAGTGATTTCCAGGGAAATCGGCTCGCGGTTGATCAGGCGCACCCGTTTGATCTGCGTCACGACCTCGCCTTCGGCCACCTGCAAACGCTCGGCGACGAGCTTTTCGGCGGCAATGAACTTGAAGCTGCGCAGGCGGTTGATCACCTCATAGCCGCGACCGGCCATGGACTCGGCCAGGCCTTGCAGGGTGCTGACGTTCTGGAAGGTTTTCGGCTTGGCGACGAAGGTGCCCTTGCCGTGGATCTTGAAGATCAGCCCTTCCTTTTGCAGGTCGCCCAAGGCCTGGCGCACGGTGATGCGGCTGACCTTGAACAACGCGCCAAGCTCGCTTTCGGAAGGCATCTGGCTGTTTTGGGGGTATTCGCCGTCGAGGATGCGGGTGCGCAGCAAATCTCGCAGCTGGGTGTGCAACGGGACGCTGCTCAGGGATAGAACGTTATCGGTCATGGCAGATCACTTGTTATAACGAGTTATGACGTGATCTTAGAGAAGTTTTGACAGACTTGAGAAATACCGAATGCGCATAAGGTTAGATGCGCGATGCAACCCAAAACTGTAGGAGCGAGCCTGCTCGCGATGGCGGCGGGTCAGTCGATTTCAATGTTGAATGTGAAACCGCTATCGCGAGCAGGCTCGCTCCTACAGGGGATTGTGTGTGACCTGAGGGATCAGTGCCGCTTGAGAATCTGGTCCATCACCCAATCGGTCTTCAGCGCCTGTTCGGCCACGGCCGGGTGCTGCGCCTCGCCACGAATATGCGCATTCATGCCCAATACGTGGTGCCACTGAATGTGGGCGTGATGCTCGATGGTCAGGCTGAGGTGTTCATCGGCGTGCAGCTCGACCGGGTGTTCATCGAACACTGAAAAGGTGATCCGGCCGGTACTGCCAATCACTTCGACCCGGTCTTCGCGACGATCTGAAACGAAGTTCCAGCAGCCCATCCCCAGTGCCCCGCTGGCAAACCGCCAAGTGGCGCTGACGGCATCTTCGGCCGTGTACAAACCGGCCTGCCGCGCGGTGAGCCCGGCGACTTCGACGATATCGCCGAACAGGTACTGAAACAGGTCCAGGCCATGGCTGGCCAGATCCGCAAAGTAGCCACCACCGGCAATCGCCGGATCGGTGCGCCAGTTATCGGTGCCGTTTTGATCCGCTGCCGACGGGGCTTTGGTGAGGGTCCAGGTCAAGTGCCGGACCTCGCCGATCCGCCCCTCTTCCAGCCATTGCCGCACTTGCCGGAAGCGTGGCAGCGAACGTCGGTAATAAGACACGAACAGGTGCAGCCCGGCATCGGCAAACACCTGCTGCATTTCACGGCTTTGCCCGGCATTCAGCGCCATCGGTTTTTCCACGCAGCAATGCTTGCCGCCGGCGGCCACCTGTAAGGCATAGGCGTGATGGCTGTCGGGTGGTGTGGCGATGTACACCGCGTCGACCTCGGGATCGTTGATCAGCGCCTGCGCATCGGTGTAGACCCGCGCAATGCCGTGACGAGCGGCGTAGTCGGTGACCGCTTCCAGGCGCCGCCCCATCACCGCCACCAACGCCGACCCGGGCGCCTTGTAGAAGGCCGGACCGCTTTTGCGTTCAGCGACACTGCCACAGCCGATCATGCCCCAGCGCACCAGGTTCATAGGCACTCCTTGCGGCTCAGCCGACGCGCAATGCGCGCAGGTCCAGTCGACCGTCCTTGAGCGGCGGGCACCAGTAGTAGCCACCGGTGATCGGACGGCTGATGCGGTACAGACCGTCGGTGATGCCGTCTTCCAGGCCACTCATGCGACGCAGTTGGGCTTCGAAGGCGTCGAGGGAAAAACCGAAGGCCAGGAACATCAGACCGGCGCGGTCACCTTCGATCCACGGCATCGAACGGCGCACCACGAAGGCCTCGGGCGCGAAGCTTTCCTGGGCGGTGCGTTTGACGTGGGCGGAAACCGGCGCGTCGTCGATCTCTTCGTTATCGCTCAAGCGGCGGCCCATGATGTTGTCTTTTTCATCCGCCGACAGCCCATGAAAACCTTTCAAGTCATGCTGCCACTGCTGGATCGCGGCAAAGCTGCCACCCACCGTACCGTCTGCGCCCTCACCCACCAGGGCGGCGGCCACGGCGGCTGCGTCGTGGGGGTTCTCGGTGCCGTCTTCGAAGCCGGTCAGGTCATGGCCGTTCATATGGCGGAAGGTTTCGTTCATCTGCACCAGACGCAACGCCGGGGCCAGTGCCGCTTCGATGGCGTTGCTGCGGTTGAGCAACTCACCACGGTCTTCACCGTGCAGCCAGCACCAGAGCGCGTGCTGGGTCGACGGATTGTCGACGCCGACCCCAGTCAGTGCCGGGAAAGTGCGCAGGCCTTCGATCTGCCCCTCCAGCGCCTTGACCAGGGATTCGCCGAAGCCGACGACAGCCGATTTCCCGTCCACCAGTTGCATCAAGTTATCGAGCGCGACCGGCAATGCATCGACGGATTCGAGGGCGAAGAACATATGGCGGGCTTGAGGCGGAACGGGGGTGGCGAGAATGCCCGGCTGGTAATGGCTCATATGAACTCCTTGAAAAAGAGCACAGAGTTTAACCGGAGTACGAGGGTTTGTGTGCCGTCAGAGGCCAGGAACCTGTGACAAGGGGGCTTGCCCCCTTCACCACAAAAAGATCAGACCGTGCTGGGGCTTTCGTTGCGGAACGCACTCGGGCTCATGCCAGTCCAGCGCTTGAACGCCCGGCGAAAGCTGCGCACGTCGCTGTAGCCGACTTCCTCGGTGATGCGTTCGATGGACATGTCCGGGTTGGCCAGCAGGCTCATGGTGCGGGCCTGGCGCACTTGCTCCAGCAGCGTTTCGAAGGTCAGCGCGTGTTCGGTGAGGCGGCGGCGCAAGGTGCGGCTGCTCATGTTCAGGTCGCCGGCGATTTTCTCGATGTGGCTGCCCTCGGTCAGGTCCCGGGCAATCGCCCGTTCCACCGCCTGGATCAGATCCATTTTCTGGTGCACCTGCGCGGCTTCCAGTTCGAGCAATTTCACCGCCTGACGCAGGGCCAGGGAATGGTGATTGGGCAACTGAACGCCCAGCCAATGCGCATCGATCACCATGCGATTTTGCAGGCAACCGAAACGCACGTCCGGCCCCAGCAGGCGCGAGTATTCGCCGAGATAGTCCGGCGCGGCATGCATGAACTCCACCGCCATCGGCTTGAAATCCACCCCGACCAGCGCCCGGCCGTACACCAGCAGGCTGGCGAAAAACTCTTCGACCGCGAACAACTGCACGTCGGCGAACGGCAAGCGGCATTCAACGTCGATAAACACCCGATCCCCCACCTCCTCGACACTCGACACGACAATGCCGCCAGAGGTGTGTTGATGGCGAATGCCCAGCTCAAAGGCATCGCGCAGGGTCTTGCACAGCGACAACACATGCCCCAACAACCCCAGCGTACCGAGCACATTCTGCGCGCCGACCCACAAGCCCAGCCCCTGATTGGGCAAGGCCTTGAGCGCGCGCTGAATCATGGCCACGGCCTGGCGATAGGAAATACGCTGCGCCGGGTCCTGCAGGTCTTCAAAGGTAAAACCCAGCCCTCGGCACAGGCTCTGTGGGTGGATGCCTTTTTGCTCGGCGACTTCGGCCAGGGTCTGCAGGAGAAACGGCGACACCAGCGCCAGTTCAAAGGTGGGATCGGTCACTTTCATTTGCATGGGGCTATACATTCCGGGTCGAGCTGCATTCTTATTTTTGTAACCGGTTATGTCGAAGGAAGTTAGCACAGGGTGCAAAGGCTGTCCGCAGAAGTCCCCCTAAATGGCCGCCAATACCCTGCCTTGCAGGGCGCAGACAGCTTATTTCTATGTTGCGGCCCTCGTATGGATGCCGGACAGCCCGCTAACAATAATAATGAGTACACCCATGATCCCGACCCGCACGACATTTCCCCTACTGGTCATTGGCCTGGCCGGCGTCTGCGCCCTGCAACCGGCGCTGGCCACCGAGGCTGGTGTAGACAACATCGGCCCCGGCACCGACGGTTTTTTCATGTTGCCGCTTTCGCCCGACAGCCTTCCGGACAACATGGTTGCCTTCAACGTCTACTACAACCACTACAAAGCCACGAAGCTGAACATCAGTTCGCTCGGCGGCAAGGTGCCGAACGTCGAGATCGAGTCCACGGCGGTCATTCCGCGCCTGGATTACATCAGCCCGGTGCGAGTGTTCGGCGGCCGGCTGGCCGGCTACATCGCGCAGCCCTGGCTCAAGCAGGAAGTCTCGGTATTCGGCTTGCAGGACACCCGCGAAGGCATGGGCGACACCACGGTCGCGCCGATCATTCTCTGGGACATGGGCCCAAACCTGACCCTCGGCGCCGCCATTGAAGTCACCGTGCCTACCGGCGAATACAGCGTTGATCGCCTGGCCAACACCAGCAACAACTTCTACACCTACAAACCCTTGTTCTCCTTCACCTGGCTGCCGACGGACAGAACCGAGGTGTCGATGAAGACCACCTACAGTTTCAACGGGAAAAACAAAGACACCGACTACAAGTCGGGGCAGATTTTCCACTTCGACTATTCGGCCAGTTTCAAGATCACCGACGACCTGATGCTCGGGTTGAACGGCTACTACCTCAAGCAAACCACCGACGACAAACAGTTCGGCCACACCGTGCAGTTCAATGGCCAGGACGTGAACGACGGGGTGCGCGGGCAAGTGTTTGCCATTGGCCCGGCGCTGCACTGGACCTTCCTCAAATACGCCAGCGCGGAGATTCGCTGGGCCAAGGAATTCGACGTGGAAAACCGGCCTGAAGGGGAAATGCTTTGGGCCAAAGTCAGCATTCCCTATGCGTTTTGACTGAGCTGACGCTATCGCGAGCAGGCTCACTCCTACATTGGAATGCATTCCAAATGTGGGAGTGAGCCTGCTCGCGATAGCGGTCTAACAGACTCAGAATCTTCCTCAGGAATACACCGGCCAGATATCCACAATCTTCCCACCCCGAACCGCCAGCAAATCCCCGAACTGCAACAACACCGACTCGGTCTGGGTCGGGCGCAAGAACACCTGGTCCTCCACCGTCAACCCCACCGCCGCCGAACCATTGACCATTTCCTGATTCGAGCTGCGGCCATACACGCCATTGCTCTGCAACCCCGCTGGCGATTCGAACTCCGCCATCCAGTTACCGCCATAGATGAAATACGTCTCGCGCTGATTGGTGTCCCACCAGGAAAACAACCTGGACTTGTCATCCAGCGCCGGAATATTCACCGCCCCGGTGCTTTTCAACACCGGCGTGGCGATATAAGCGGCCGGCATATGCTCCGCCAGTGACGGCAAATCATAGTGAGTGGGCTTGAGCAGCCCCGTCCCCACCGATACTTCACTGCTGAGCTGTTCGTGCTCATGCATGCGATAGCTCGGGCTGCCGGCCGTATTGAGGGTCAGCCCTTCGCGCCACAAACCGGGGTATTGCTGACGGGTGAAATCGACGCAGCGGTTGTAAATCACCATCACCTTGGCGAACAGTTCCTCGGGCGAGCCCAGAATCCCCGGCACGCCCATGCCCACGAACGGGTCGTAGCCCATGAATCCGGCGAATTCCAGGTGCTGCGGGTGCTGGCTGATCAGCGCCAGCATCTGCCCGAGTACGCCAAGGTCGCTGACGCCACCGCGATGCAGCCCGACATCCAGTTCGATGTTCACCCGCATTCGCGTGCCCAGCCCTTGAGCCAGGGCCAGGTATTGCTGCAGGCGCTCCGGTGTATCAAGCAGCCATTGCAATTGCTTCGAAGGGTCGAAAGGCCCCTTGTGCGATTGATAGAACAACTCGGCCGAACGCACCGGCAGCGGCTTGCCCAACAGAATGTCGGCCTCGGCAAACTGCACCGCGTCATGGTTGAGAAACGGCTGGTGAAACGACATCAGGCGTTGGGTGCCGGCGCGCTGGGCGATGTAGGCCAGGAGCCCCGGTGCCGGCAGTGATTTTTCCACCAGGCGCAGGTGCTTGCCGCCGCGCTTGACCGATTGCATCACCACATCGATGTTGTGATCCAGCCGATCAAGGTCGATCAGCATCACCGGTCGCATCGGCCCGTGGTCCTTGAGTTCGCGGTTCAGCGTACGGAAGTAATCGCTGTAGGGCGCGCCTCGGTCACCCGGCCGCAGCCACGCCCCGACACCCAGCAACAAGGCGCCGACACCCGCGCTGCCAAGCAAGAAATTGCGGCGATTGACGGCCATCAGCTAACCCCCAGAATGGAAGACAGATGCGCATTGAGAAATTTGCCGCTGGGGTCGAGTGCCTGCCGCACCTGGATGAAATCCTGCCAGCGTGGGTACAGCGGCTGCAGGCTTTTCGCGTTCAGGGTATGCAACTTACCCCAGTGCGGCCGGCCGTTGTACTTCCAGAAAATCGGCTCGATGGCGGCGAAGAAGTTGTGATGATCCATCTGGTAATGCTGGTGGACCGAGATCGAACAGCTGTCGCGGCCTTCGAACATGCTCAGGGGAATGTCGTCGGCCTTGACGTAACGGTACTCGATCGGAAACCAGGTGCGCAGGTCCTTGTCCTGGATCAGTTTGAGGATCTCGCGCAAACAGGCCGGGCCGTATTCCGCCGGCACGGAATATTCCATTTCGTTGAAACGCACCGTGCGCACGTTGGCGTAGATGTCGAACGAGTCACCCACCCGGTCATCGAAACTGGCCAGGTGGCGCAGGTTATTGAGCATGGTGCGGCGCAGGTCCGGGAAGTCGCTGGCGTATTTGTCGATCTTCTCGATCAGCGTGACGAACTCGTTGCCGCCCTCCTCATCCGCCGGGACCGGCGGTGTCGCCGGGTCGGTGGTTTCGTTCAGGGCGATCGACAAGGCGTAGTCGGAATGGGTCACCACGAGCATTTCCCAGTGCTGGTTTTCCCGGGTGTTCTTGTCCAGGTCTTCCAGCAACTCTTCGGTTTTAGCGATCCATTGGCGCTCCCGCAAGCGATACGCCGGGCGGTTTTGCAGGCGCACCCTGGTGGCCACGCCCAGCGCCCCCAGGGATACCCGAGCTGCGTTGAACACTTCGGGATGGCGGTCGGCGTCGCAGTCCAGCACCTCGCCGCTGGCGGTCACCAGCTGCATGCCGCAGACATGGGCAGAATAGGATTGAAAGTTCTTACCGGTACCGTGGGTCGAGGTCGAGATCGCGCCGGCCAAGGTCTGGTAATCGATGTCAGCCATGTTTTGCAGGGCCTGGCCTATGTCCTTGAGCGGCGTGCCCATGCGTGACATCGGCGTACCGGCGGCGAACTCGGCCTGCAGCGTTTGCGGATCGTGATCGAGCAACCCCGTGAAATAGCTCAGTGACAGCAAGGTGCCGTCGGTGGGCACCAGCGCGCTGAAGGAGTGCGCCGAGCCCACCGGCCGAATCCTGCCGGGGGCCTGGCGCACCACTTGCGTCAACTCATCCAGGTTCTTGGGCGCCAGCCGCGCCGCCGGTAGGCAACTCTGGCCTCCCGACCAGTTGCGCCAGGGAATCAGGCGTGGCGCGCGCAGCAGCTCGGCCAGTGCCGGTGTTGAGCCGAGCGCGGTAAAGGCGCCAATGACGCTCGCCCGTTGCAACAACTGACGCCGTGTCAGGTCCATCGTCATGAATCGCACCCTGCCGTTCTTGTTATTGGATTTGCTGGCCGGACATAAAGGCAATCAGCGCCAGGAACTGTTCTTGCGAACACTGCATGCACATGCCCATCGGCGGCATGCCGTTGTAACCGTTGATCGCGTGGTCGAGCAGCGTGTCGGCACCCTGCAATACCCGTGGTTGCCAGGCCTTGATGTCGCCGGTCAGCGGCGCCCCGGCCGCCGGGTTGGCGTGGCACAGCTTGCAGCTGTTGTCGTAGACCTGCGCCAGCTCGACGTCGGCGGGCCTCGCTGCGCCTGCTTCGCTGCGGGTCGGCGGGTTGTTCGGCTTTTCGCCGCACCCGGCAAGCAACGCCGCAAAGACACACCCCACCAAGGCCAAACAAAGGCTAGGCTTTTCAGTTAATCGGCTTGCCCGCATGGCTGTCCTCTCAATGGCTGCCCGGCCAGCCGGGTGCAGCTCTTTTTGTTGTGATCAAGGAGAGTCAACATTAAGGCACCCCGCGCGGGCGGGTTGAGGGCATTGGGGGCCAACAAGGGGCGCTTCTGAGGCCATGACGGAAGGCTCCGATAAGTCCCCGGACATCACGCTGTGCGGAAAAACGCTGAGATGAGTCATGACAAGCGTTGCTGAGGTCTGCTAAAACGATTCATCAGTGCATCAGCCAATCCAGAGGGGTAGCGACATGACCACAGCCAATATTCTTCAGAACCTGTTCCCAAGCCCCGCCGACATCCCGGAAAAGTACCGCCTCGACGGCCAGACCGAGCAGCGCGAGTACCTGGTCGATGGCGAACTGAGAACCTGGAACGGGCCACTGGCCCAGGTCCGCAGCCCGGTGTACCTGGCAGGCCCGAATGGCGACGAGCAAGTGATCCTCGGCAGCACCCCGCTGCTGGATGCCGACACCGCGTTGACCGCCCTCGACGCAGCAGTCCGTGCCTACGACCGCGGCCAGGGCCTGTGGCCGACCATGCGCGTGGCCGAACGCATCCAGCACGTCGAAACCTTCCTCGGGCGCATGCGCGAGCAGCGCGACGCCGTGGTCAAGTTGCTGATGTGGGAAATCGGCAAGAACCTCAAGGACTCGGAAAAAGAGTTCGACCGCACCTGTGACTACATCGTCGACACCATCAACGCGCTGAAGGAACTCGACCGCCGTTCCAGCCGCTTCGAACTGGAACAGGACACCCTCGGCCAGATCCGTCGCGTACCGATGGGCGTGGCCCTGTGCATGGGGCCTTACAACTATCCGTTGAACGAAACCTTCACCACGCTGATCCCGGCGCTGATCATGGGCAACACCGTGGTGTTCAAGCCAGCCAAGCTCGGCGTGCTGCTGATTCGCCCGCTGCTGGAGGCCTTCCGCGACAGCTTTCCGACCGGGGTGATCAACGTCATCTACGGCAGCGGCCGCGAGACGGTCAGTGCGTTGATGGCCAGCGGCAAGATCGACATCTTTGCCTTCATTGGCACCAACAAGGCCGCCAGTAACCTGAAAAAACTCCACCCGAGACCCCACCGCCTGCGCGCGGCGCTGGGCCTGGATGCGAAAAACCCGGGCATCGTCCTGCCGGAAGTGGATCTGGACAATGCGGTCAGTGAAGCGGTGACCGGCTCGCTGTCGTTCAATGGCCAGCGCTGCACCGCGCTGAAGATCCTGTTTGTCCACGAAGACGTGGTCGAGTCCTTCATCGAAAAATTCAATGCCAGGCTCGCCAACCTCAAACCCGGCATGCCCTGGGAAAGTGGCGTAGCCCTGACGCCGCTGCCGGAATCGGGCAAGGTCGACTATCTGCATGCACTGGTGGCGGACGCCGAGAGCAAAGGCGCCAAGGTGGTCAACCCCAACGGCGGCGAAGCTCGTGCGTCGTTCTTCTACCCGGCGGTGCTGTACCCGGTCACGCCGCAGATGCGGGTTTATCAGGAAGAACAGTTCGGCCCCGTCATCCCCATCGTGCCGTACCGGCATCTGGATACCGTGATCGACTACGTACTGGAGTCGGACTTCGGCCAGCAATTGAGCATCTTCGGCACCAACCCGGTGGCGGTCGGCCGGCTGGTGGACACCTTCGCCAATCAGGTCGGGCGCATCAACCTCAATGCCCAGTGCCAGCGCGGCCCGGACACCTATCCCTTCAATGGCCGCAAGAACTCGGCCGAAGGCACCTTGTCGGTCCATGACGCACTTCGGGTGTTTTCGATCCGTACCTTGGTAGCCACCAAGTTCCAGGAGACCAACAAGGACCTGATCAGCGAGATCATCAGCGGCCGCAGTTCGAGCTTCCTGACCACCGACTACATCTTCTGAGGAGAGCCAGCCTGAGTACATCCATAGCCCATCGACTGCCACCCTTGCTGCGCCGACTGCTGCGTCCGCTGCTGGACCCGTACCGGCGCTACCGCCATGCCCGAGTGATCCATGCGGTGCGGGTGTCGCTCGGGTTGCTGGCGACGATCCTGCTGACCACCGGGATCAATCTGCCCCACGGTGAGTGGGCGTCGGTAACGATGCTGGTGGTGATCGGCGGCTTGCAGCACCACGGCAACATCGGCAAGAAAGCCGCCGAGCGCGCCATCGGCACCTTGATCGGCGCCGGTGTCGGCCTGGTACTGGTGGCACAACACGCCTGGCTCGGGATGCCCTGGCTGACCTATTTCGCGATGTCGGTGGTCTGCGGGGTTTTCTCGTATCACGCCATCGGCAAGGGTGGTTACACGGCGCTGCTGTCGGCGATTACCGTGTTCATCGTTGCCGGGCACGGCGACAACCCGGTCACCGATGGCTTGTGGCGCGGGGTGGATATCCTGATCGGCATTGCCCTGGCCCTGGCGTTTTCCTTCGCCCTGCCGCTGTACGCGGTTTATTCCTGGCGCTACAACCTGGCCGATGCGCTGCGTGATTGCGCGAAAATCTACGGGCGCATCATTGACGGCCAAGCCATCACCGCCGACGAACACATCAAGCTCATGACCCGCCTGAACGCGGCGATGGTGCAACTTCGTTCACTGATGCCCTCGGTGTCCAAGGAAGTGAAGATTTCCATAACCGACCTCGATGCCCTCCAGCGCAACCTGCGCATGTGCGTCAGCACCCTGGAAATCCTCGGCAATACCCGACCGGATGCCAATGACCCCGAGGCGATGTCGCTGATGCAAACAGCATTGAAAGCCGAGCATCGGCAGATTCGCGTGCAATTGATCGGCATGGCCCGGGCGTTGAAATCAGGCGCCGCCCAGCGGCTCAATCGTCCCGTGGATGTGCCGCTTGTCAGCCTCGATGCGCCGGTCTACAACATGCTGGACGGCTATCGCTTGCTGACTCAACAACTGGCCGCCAACGTCGGCGAGATGTGCCAGCGCCTGGCCAAGAGCGCGCCGCGCTGGAATATCTGACGCCTGGGGCGCGGGTTACGGCGTCACCGTGCGCCGAAACTTCAGCGACCAGCCTTGTTGCATGCCGGCAGCGGCCAGCAGAATCGCCGCGACGCCGATCCATTGCAGCGGCTCCAGGCGATGGTCGAAAGCGAACCAGTCGACGAAAATCGCCGCGATCGGGTAGATGAAGGACAGCGCGCCCGTCAGCGCCGTCGGCAGCTTTTGAATCGCGCCGTACAACAACACGTACATCACGCCGGTGTGCACCATGCCCAGCGTCACCAGGCTGGCCCACGCGCTCGGTGCCTGCGGCAATACGGAAAGATTCGCAAACGGCACGAGCAACAACACGCCGGTGCTGACCTGGATCAGTGCGATCAAATGCGGCGGGGTCCCAGTCAAACGCTTGATGATCAACGCGGCAATCGCGTAGAGAAACGCCGCGCCCAAGGCCAAGGCAATGCCCATCAGGTAATCGCCGCCGCTCTCGCCCTGGCTGCCATGGGCGCTGACAATCGCCAGCATCCCGAGAAACGAAACGCCCAGCCAGGTCAGTTTCTGCGCGGTGATCTTTTCGTTGAGGAACAACGCCGCCAGCCCGACCAGCATGAACGGCTGGACGTTATAGACGGCGGTGCCGATGGCAATTGACGCCCGGGAATAGGACGCGAACAACAGCACCCAGTTGCCGACAATCGCCACACCGCTGAGCACGGCGAGCAGGAACGTGGTGCGGGTCAGAATGCCGGGGCGCAGAAAGCCAAAGGCCGCGCAAATCAGCAGCAAGGTGCCGGCACCGAACAGGCAGCGCCAGAACACCACGTCCAGCACCGGTTGCCCGGACACCAGCACGAACCAGCCGATGGTGCCGGAGATCAGCATGGCGGCCGTCATTTCGAACGAACCGCGGCGTAGGGATTTGTCCATCATCAGACTCCTGTGTTTGTGGCCAAAGTATGCCAATGCACCCAGGGGCTACTCCAGAGCAAAAAGCAGGCTAAACTCGGAATCTGCCTTTTTTATAAAGGCC
This sequence comes from Pseudomonas sp. GL-RE-26, assembly GCF_019956275.1. Taxonomy (NCBI): domain Bacteria; kingdom Pseudomonadati; phylum Pseudomonadota; class Gammaproteobacteria; order Pseudomonadales; family Pseudomonadaceae; genus Pseudomonas; species Pseudomonas sp. GL-RE-26. The sequence goes on along the minus strand of NZ_JAHBDI010000003.1, from coordinate 72,906 downwards.
ATTTGGAAAAAACGCCTAACGGAGGGTTTCGCCATGACCGATGACATCGACCAGCTGCTGATCACGGCGCTGATGGAAGACTCGCGGCGCTCGCTCAAGGCCCTGGCGCAAATCAGCGGACTGTCCTCCCCCAGCGTTGCCGAGCGTTTGCGCCGCCTGGAGGAACGAGGCGTGCTCAAGGGCTACACCGTTGAAATCGACCCGAAATGCTTTGGCTATCAACTCCAGGCCATCGTGCGTATTCGCCCGCTGCCGGGGCAATTGCAGGAAGTGGAACGGCAAATCATGGCCATTCCCGAGTTCACCGAGTGCGACAAGGTCACCGGCGACGACTGTTTCATTGCGCGCCTGCATGTGCGCTCGATGGAACAACTGGACACCCTGCTCGACCGTCTCAACACCCACGCTGAAACCAATACGGCGATCGTCAAGAAAACCCCGGTCAAGCGCCGGTTGCCGCCCATGGCGTGAGTGATATTTATTTCAGCCTGAAGTAGATTGATGGTTTCCGGCGAAGGATTGACGGCATGAAAACTCTGGCAATGCTGCTCGTGGCAATGACGCTTGCGGGGTGCGGCACGATTCAGACGGTTGTACGCAGTGACGAAGCGGCCGCAAAAAGCCTCAAGGACCACAAGAGTTATTGCGGCGCGGTACCACGAATCTACAGCGGCGTGACCTACGACTTTTGCACGCTGAATGCGCCCCTGGAAAAAGGCCGCGATGAGCAGGTACATGATAGTGCCCCTGCCATTGTGCTGATTGACGTGGTCATCTCCGGCGCTCTCGATACCCTGCTCCTGCCCTACACCATCTACCGCCAGCAAGCCGATGGCAGCATCGTCATTACAGAGTAATCCTGGATTTGTAGTAATAAAAAACCCGCCTGGGCGGGTTTTTTACTCAATGCCAACGATCAGTCATCGCGGCCCATGATGCCGAACAGCTGCAACAGGCTGATGAACAGGTTGTAGATCGATACATACAGGCTGATGGTAGCCATGATGTAGTTACGCTCGCCGCCATGGATGATGGCGCTGGTCTGGAACAGAATGCAGACCGAGGAGAACAGCACGAAACCTGCGCTGATCGCCAGTTGCAGGCCGCTGATCTGGAAGAACATGCCCGCCAGCGTCGCACCCAGCAGCACGAAAAAGCCTGCCGTAATGAAACCGCCGAGGAAGCTCATGTCCTTGCGGGTAATCAGCACATACGCCGACAGACCGCCGAACACCAGCGCCGTCATCGCGAACGCCGAGCTGACCACTTCAGCGCCGCCCTGCATACCCAGGTAACGGTTGAGGATCGGGCCCAGCAGGAAACCCATGAAACCGGTCAGGGCAAATGCCGACACCAGGCCCCAGGCCGAATCACGGAGTTTGTTGGTGAGGAAGAAAAGACCGTAGAAGCCGATCAGCACCACGAAAACGTTCGGGTAGCCAACACGCATCTGCTGGGCAACGTAGGCCATTACACCGCTGAAAGCCAGGGTCAGGGCGAGCAAGCCGTATGTGTTGCGCAGGACGCGGCTAACCTCTAGCTGCTCAGCCTGCACGCTGTTATTAACTGCGTAATCCTGTTCGCGCATGGCGACACTCCTGTTGGTTTGAAACGTTCAGTCGCAAAGATCATAACAGACGCTCTGTAACAAGCTATGCAGAGAGTTTGACAGTGTGTTTCATTCAGGTATTATGGCGCCCGCAACGCAAACGGAGGTGTGGCCGAGTGGTTTAAGGCAACGGTCTTGAAAACCGTCGACTGTAACAGGTCCATGAGTTCGAATCCCATCGCCTCCGCCATCTTTATACGACAAAGCCCTGATTTTTCAGGGCTTTGTCGTTTTTGGGGTTTGACGAAAATCCGACCACACCCAAAGCGTTACAAAACTTTTCGGGTATCGTTACAAAACTATCCCGTTTTCCCCACCTTGCCGCACCGTCTTGTTATCCCGTTCAACGATATCGACCGTCACCGCGTCCCAGTTCTTGTAGATCAGGTAAGCCGCTCCGGCGAGCGTTGCGACAACCGCAGCGATGGCGAGTACCACCGGGTTCGCGGCGAGCCCCCAAAGCGCAATACTCACAGTAGCGACCACATCATCCGAGACGGTGATTTTTCCAGTGATGGCTTGATTACCTTTCTGGGTGTAATTACCGGTCTGCGTGTAGTCACCTTCGTGGATGATCGGCCCGACGATGTGAATACCGCCGGTGCTGATCAAGTTCGTGGTACCGCCTTCGGCCAACGTGGCGTTCAAGTGGTGTGCAATGCTGTCGTACTCAATGACGGTACCGACGTGGTAGGTGCGACGGTGCAGACCCGGGCGATCGCCATTGGCCGGATTGAGGTCGCTAAAGATGCCAGTCAGGGCAATGCCGTTAAGAGACGCCACAGAAATTTACGCAGCTAACGAGTTGGAACCACTCCAGTCTAGATTTATGCAAATTAACGAATGGTTTGGAGAATCAATAGTGCAATTCAATGATCATGCTTCTTAAATCGCTATTAAAAAAGGAGTCATTAGGCTGACTCCTTGTTACTAGTGTCAGGATGTCTGGCACTCTTTCTCAAACTTTAGTGCTTCAGCTCTATCGAATGTGTATCGCGATACAGAAGCCATTCTTATAGCGCAGGAAGGAAATTGTTCGCTAGAGCCTATTACTATTCCCGCGTGACAGTTGTTTGTACGATTGTCGGAGAAGTGTGCTGAGTTGTTCGTGATAAGAATATTTGTGGGGCGTATGAGTATTTCCAGGCCATTGCAAAGAAATCTCCCTTTGTTTATCGTAATTTTATTAGGGGGTGAAAAATCAATTTCGAGAAGGATTTTTCTATGAGCTTCCCGGATTGTAAGGGTGGTTCCTATAAGCTGTATATCCCATGGGATTGTGGTGTAAAACAACTGATTATTTTTTATATGAAGCACTTTATTGTTGTATTCGTCAAATACAACGAGATTCAAAAGTAGGTGGCCGTCAGTTAATACGAAACCAACCAGTGGAAGGTTATCAACAACAATGGCCGCGACAGCCGTTCCATACCCTCGATCTTCACATGTGAAAACATTGGACCCTACATTGATTTCCGCCACTTTTCCTGTGAAATGTAAATCGTAAGGTTTTTTTACGCCAGCTTTGAAGTTGTAAGGGGATTTGTTTGCCTCTGCTACCATCTCTTTGGGTAACATGCCGCCAGTTTTTTCCCGATGATGTTGATCGCATAATAGGGTGATCTCTTCTGCGACATGACGCTTTACTGTAGCCCACTCTTCCATGTGTTCATATTCATACAAAGGTAGTCCGCATATCACGCAACCAAATCCGCATCGCTGTCGAACTTCTCTTTGAATCGGGAGTGGAATATTCCTACTTGTACACGCAGTTTCGGCTTCCATTAATTCATCCTGAATTGTAGGCGTTTATGTTTGTCGTTTTGCTTGAGCTTAGATCGCCAGTCGCCAGTGAGTTGACTGAGACAAATCCTCAGCATTTGGTGTTCATACACACACAGTGCTCCGAGAAGACATACCGATGAGCTTCATCATTCTAGGATCAATTTCGAAGACCTGCAGCTTCCACTTTGTTCCTTTCTCGTTCTAACTGGTTTCCCACCTCCGGCAGCAGAACACATTGAGCAGAAAATTTCATTGGACGAGGTTTTGGCCACCCTAGCGTCGCATGCGTAGGTGACCCTTTCCCGCATCCTGCCAACACCCCGATCACCATCCGAGAAATCCTGCTGCTACGCTGAAGACTCCACGGAGGATTCACAATGCCAAACTCAGACCTGCTCCCTTCCCTGCTATTCAAGATCAATGAAAACCAGCTCGCCCTTGAGGCTGCCATCCTGGAGCTTTCGAACTGGGTGGAGATGCGCGGATCGGCCGACGTCGCCGACAACGTCCGCGGCGCCTTGGACACGATCGACCGCAATGAGGAGTTCATCAAGATGACACTCGCGATGCTGATGACACCGGAGTGACCACTATCGGCTGTGGATTCAACCGGTCGACGCAACAAAATGGATCGACTTACTACACACCTAATCTGCTGCATTGCCAGTGTTAGGATAGGTCCAGCATAAAGACGAAGGACAGGAAATCCGGGAACATGGGAAAGAAGCAACAGAATGATAAAAAGCGGCATCACTTCGTGCCCAAAGCCTACCTAAAGGCCTTCTGTAACGAGAACGGCCGTGTGTGGGTTTACCGCAAGGACAACCCTCAACAACCTCGCCCTGAGAGTCCAGACTCCACCCAGTTCAGGAACTATTACTACTCACAGCCGAGGCCCGATGGTGGCCAAGACAACAACGCACTTGAGGACTTCTTTTGCACAATCGAGAGTGGTTGGCCAGAAACGGTTGCGAACCTTCGCGCCAACAAGGATATAAATGATCAGCTATCCAACCTTTTCGAGTTCATGTCACTTCAACGAGCGCGTGTACCAGCCGCAAGAGACCTCACCGAGGGTATCGATGCGCAGTTCGTCAAAAGTCAGTTGATATTGATGCAAGCCAGAGGGGAACTCCCTACGCCTCCTCCAGGCTTTGAAGATCTACCAAACACGGTGGAAGTCGCCATTGACCCGCATCGTAGTATCCACGCGATGGTCGACATGTTCCAAGGTATGGGTGCTCTGTATGATGTGATCGGACTTTCCGTAGTACACAACAAAACCAGCCGGCCCTTCCTTACTAGCGATAACCCTGTCATCTGGTTCGACCCGTCCATCACCTTCGAACAACAGTTGCCCTACACTGTGAATCTACCCCAAGGTCCAGTAGCCTTGATCTTCCCCATCAGCCCTCACCTAGCAATCGTCGGCGACACCGCATTCGCCCAGAGCTACGCTAAGGAGGGATTGTTGCAAGCCGAGATCGACGACGAAGAGCTGATTAAAGCAATAAACGAGCAAATCTGCCGTTTCGCCTACGAGTCCATTCTGGCTTCAGCGCAGGGCCAAGAAGATCTGATTCTCAAACACGCTGAGTGTTCTCCTGTCCTGGAAACTAAGGAAATCCGAGGGTGGAACGGTTCGATAACAGTCCATCAGCAGGTGTTCGGAAAGAGACACACGAAGCCTAAGTGGTAGAAATCGCGTTCGGCGCTCTTTATCCGATACCCACCACAGAGCAGCCGAGATGGTGCATAAAAATTCACCGCAAATGTGCGAACTACATGGAGGAAGGCTGCATGAGTTACTTCAACAATTTTGAAAGGCTTTTCATGCAGAGAAGCTTAGAGCTTGTTGATACATACGAGGGAGAGTATGAAACCACACAATTGCTGAACACTCTCATCGGACTTCTGTTTTTTCCGAACGAGAGAATGCAGGATCTAATCCCTGACAAGTCTCTTTTAGATCTAGAATCCTGGGGTTTCAGGCCAGACTGCATTGTGAATGCAGGAGCACACAAAATCCCACAAGAAATAAACTTGCGAGAATTAGTAAAGCGACTTAGAAACGCCGTCGCTCATTGCAAAGTCTCACCTTTCCCAAATGATCACCGGCCATGTGAAGGTTTTTTCTTCTTAGATAGAAATGACTTTGAGGCAAAGATCCCAGCAGATCAACTTAAAAACCTTTTGAGAGGACTTCTTGCCAACTTACTCAACAAATAGCACATTAAGTTTTGCCAAAAATTTCAACCCACTCAAAACATTAACAATGTACCCCGGAGATGACCAGAATGGGAAATACTATCATTGGCGTGGCGAGAGACAGCATAATAAAGCGATACATGTCGCTAGACAAGTTTGAGAAGCTAGTTAATTCGGAGGCCATGTACTTTTCTCGATTCGACAGCTTTGAAGACAACTTAGAGGGTGGAATAAACAATGCCAACTTTCCATCAATAAGTAACTCCTTGAAGATTTTTGACGCTGCCATTCAATTCCTACCCGGCACTCACAAAAATGACAATCCAAAAAATCTCAATATTATAGCCGAGATCAATAGCGAAACTTTCCCATCTCTATTTGGGACGCAAAGAAAAATTGACGGTGACGCTTTCCTGCAGCGAGTCAGTTCCTGGTTGTATGCTAGTTGCTGGACAGACCTTCCCCATGAGTGCCAAGCAATGTGGCAACTTTATGGAAGCTCAGGGAGCAATTGCCGTCATATCAATGGCTGCGCGGAATGCGAAAAAACACAAGGCATGTCTGTGTGTATAGAGTCCACCGTCGGAGCTGTATTAGACAGTCTAGAGATGAAAGAGAATTACAATCTCTCCATTCAGAAGATTGAATACATTGACCATCAACATACCGTATTTGAGGATCAGGACCTTCTATCTAGACCATTTTTCTCCAAAGCCAAGCATTTCAGCTATGAAAATGAGGTTCGATTCCTACTCTGGCCTGACAGGAAGGATATTAATTTTAGCTACAAATACCAACAAAGCAGCACAAACGACATTCAGAATGTTGAATTGCGCATCAAAAACATGAATTCATTTATTGGCAAGATTATTCTTTCACCGCTACCATTCAAAAAAACAAATATAATTCATAATTATCACATGGAGAAACATCAGTCCACGCTTGGATTACAAGAGTCACTATCCAACGAACACCTAAGAAGCAAGATCAAGCAATTATGTGACCAAAAAAACATCAATGTCGAAATTTTCGATTCTGATTTAAATCAGACCCTCCCGATAGATTGCTATACATATAAAGACAACATCCATCACCCTTAGAAACACCATCAATGTAAGGCAGCCCCCCCTGCGCCTAGTAAATAGTTCTGCTCTAGGATGAGCCGACAGAAACATTCGAGTGGTTCAAAGTGGATAAAGCTATCGGCAACGTAATGAATCAAGGGGTCGAATTAATCCTCCCCATCATTTCAGACGACTCGCGAAATACCCCCTCATGTTGCCTCTGAATTTACAGGATGGTTTTCATCATAACGAGCCCACCCGTCAAGAACCATTGCAGCAATTTCTAACTCATGCAGACGTTCGATTTTTAACTCCCCAGCCAAAAGCCTCTGTCCTCCGAGAAATACTATCTCTTGACCTTCAGGTATTTCCATTCGGGGGACTCCGGAAAAGTCGCACAAATTATCGTAAAAACTTCTTGCAAACCTGATAGCAGCAAGCACTTCGACCGTTGTCGTTCCGATCGTCAATAAGTCATACACACCTTCATCACATGAAGCGCTCCTAATCAGCACACCTTTAGATGCAAGATGGTTTGTAATCTCACGGATATGTAGTGATTGCGCAGCCAAGTAAATATGCTTACAACCCTGCAAATAGCAGTCTAAATCACTAATACCTCTATCTTCGCGAGCTTCCAACACGCCTATTAAATATTTTGCCCCCTGAAGTATTCCTCTCTCAACACTTTTAAATGTTTCTTGATTGGCCACAGGCCAGCCCTTCTCGGGCGTACCGTTAAAAAAACGCACGTGCAGCACAGGATGCAGATCATATTTAAATTCGAGCACCCCCAAATACTCAACAGGATTCATAGCAGAAAAGTATGATATAAGTTCCTTTCTATGAGTATAAAACGCATCAAGATTATTTTTAAAGCTGACAACCTCGATCTGCTTTGCAGTCTGCTGCGTCGAGTGAAATTTTGAAATCAAGCCTGCCAAAGGAAGAGCAAGAGACATTACAGCCAAAGGCAAAATACTAATTTCTATAAATTTTTTATATCCATCCGATGACATTTCAAATTCATAGCTTGGCCACTCCCACAAACCTAAAGAAATTGCTACAGCTAGAGGCACGATAACCACCAACCAGAGCCAGCCCTGATGAACCAGCCCCTTACTAGTGTCCAGACTAAATACGGAGCTCAGTCTCCCACTACCCCATTCCCCTTCACCAGCGAACGAAGCAACAACCAATACCGACACAGTAACTGGAATCAAGATTGTTAAAAAAAGCCAAATACCACCCACCATACACCCCCCCTATTAAACAAACAAAAACCTAACCATCCAGAAAAGTGTATTTTCTTACCACCCTTCATAACTATAATACTCAACTAACAACCGATATGTTAGAACAATCCTCCCAACGCTGCCGGCTCCCAGTTCATGATCACCAACTCTCCGCTCACCTCAGCCTTACCTTGCCGTTGGTTAGTATTAGAGTAGCGAATGTCCAGGATTTCAAAGTGAAAACCCTCGAAAACGCGTCGGATGTCCGAGTGATCGTTGATACTGACCATCACTTTGCCTTTGCAGCGGCGCATGAAGTCGGCCATGCGTTCGTAGTTCTCAAACGGAAAATCCACCCCGTAGCCGGCGGTCTGCCAGTACGGCGGGTCCATGTAATGGAAGGTATGGGCCCGGTCATAGCGCTCGGCGCATTCCAGCCAAGGCAGATGCTCGACGTAAGTGCCGGACAGGCGCTGCCAGGCAGCCGAGAGGTTTTCCTCGATCCGTAGCAGGTTGATCGATGGGGTGGTGGTGGCGGTACCAAAGGTCTGCCCAGAGACCTTGCCGGCGAAGGCATGGTGCTGCAGGTAGAAGAATCGGGCGGCGCGCTGGATGTCGGTGAGGGTTTCCGGACGGGTCATCTTCTGCCACTCGAACACCTGGCGCGAGCTGAGCGCCCATTTGAATTGGCGCACGAACTCTTCGAGGTGGTTCTGCACCACGCGGTACAGCGTCACCAGGTCGCCGTTGATGTCGTTGAGCACTTCGACGGGTGCCGCCTGGGGCCGCATGAAGTACAGCGCGGCGCCGCCGGCAAAGACTTCGACGTAGCATTCGTGGGGTGGAAAAAGCGGGATAAGACGATCGGCCAGGCGGCGTTTGCCGCCCATCCAAGGGATGATGGGTGAAGACATAGATAGCAAGACCTTTACTGTATAAATAAACAGGTGCTAGGCTCACTCTGCTTTGTGCACAGAGCAGGAGCCTTGGCGGGACTTGCAGGGACAATCTGCGGGGACGGTGGCCAGGCTGGGTGTTGACGCATCCAGACTGGCCGCTCCTTTTATTTCTGGGTTGAAACCTCTTCGACCTGTGACTGATCACGCGTCAGGGTAATCAACCTGGCACCTCAAGCACTACTTTCTGTGGCTTCCCTGACGCCTTGGCCTTGCCTTCCTTGCCGCCATTGCACTCAACGGACACCGTCCACCCGGACGGGGTGAAGGTGTGATCCACCGACTCCACCAGGTATTCACCATCGAGTCCGCGCTTGAAGCCTTGCGCCTTAATCATGATTTCGGCAAACAGGTCCGTACGCCCGGGCAGGTCGAGGCGCACCGAGGCGGTGGATCGGTTGAACGCGGCCAGACGCGCCTTGGCGGCCTCATCAGCGGCCGTGCGGTCCGGGTAGAGATGGCGATCGGTGTGCACCGGTGGCATGCCTTCGGGCACGTTGGGATTGTCCAGGTGCGAGACCAACAATTCCCCGCTGGCCGAGTCTTGGTACTGGGTGCTGACACCTTGATGCGCACTACGGTCGCTCAAGCGAAACTGCCAGCGGGTCACGTCATTGCGTTGCAAGGTGATCACACCTAAGGCCTTGCCACTGGCGCTCTGCCCGCCCTGTCGCGGCAAGACCAGCAGCTTGCCGTCGGCCACCTTGGCGGTGCAGTCGTGCTTCTTGGCCACCCGGGTGATGAAATTGAAGTCGGATTCATTGAGCTGATCCATGCGCGGCACCCGGGTGTCGACCGAACATGACGGCTGCCAGCCATTGCGGGCGGCGACGTCACCCACAATTTGCGCCAGGCTGACATCCTCCCAACTGCCGCTGCGCGTGGTCTTGCCGCTGCCGCGCATGTCGCTGGCCTTGCCGCTGATCACCAGCGTGTCCGGTGGGCCGGAGACGGCCACCTCGTCCACGGTGTAGCGCCCCATGCGGGTCAGGTCAGCGCCGGCATAACCGAGGTAGACTTCGATACTGGCGCCACGCACGGGCAGCGACACTGCCCCGTCGCGATCATCAATGCGCAGCTCAAACGAATCCGAGGCCATGCCGGGCCGATCGGATAGCTGCAGCGAGACCAGTCGATCATTGATCAAGGCCGTGATGTCGGCGCCGTCGGCGACGATGCGGAAAAGTGGTTGCATGTCGGCACCTCAGACAAAAAAAGGCCCGCACTCGGCGGGCTGGGTAACGGGATCAATCCCACAACGAAATGACGCAGTCAGTCTCGACCACCAGGTCCGGCAGCCTGATCAGCACACCGGCCCGGAACGGCTGCGGTTCATCGGCCAGGCCCTGATTGGCTGCCAGCACCGCCTCGACGCTGCGGTTCAGGTGGCCGTAATAGTGGTGACACAGGGTGTCGAGCAGATCCCCGTCAGCTGTTCTGCAGGTCATCGCCATAGCGGACAAACTCCAATGAAAAGCCCTGCTTGCGCGGGATCGCCCCGGGCAACAAAGCGCTTTGCTCTTCTTCGATAGTGGTCAAACACCAGTTGCCCAACACCTCGCCATAACCGGTAATCAGATTCAGTGGCAGCAACTTGGCGCCGATGCTGCGCAGCGTATCCAGCTGCTTCAGCCCGCCTTTGAAGCTCGGGTAGATCGCGCCCTTGATGGTGATTTTTTCCTCCCCCAGACCCACCGCCTGCTGCGCCGGGCGCCGCGTCAGGCGTTCCTGCGCGGCCCAGCGAAACGACGTCTGCCGGCGCAGTTCGTCAAACGCGGCGGTGTCCAGGTTGAAGTAATACGGTCGCTCATTGGCCTTGAGCGGGTAGAGAATCAGCAGGTGTGGGAACGGCTTCACCGCGTCGGCTATCGGCGTCATGTCGCCGGCAAACCACTCCGTGGGCAGGATGTTGCCCAACGCAGCATTGGCCTTACCGGCCACCTTGTTGAATGCCGCACCAAACCGGCCGACCTGTTCGGTCAGCGCGGAAAAGTGCTCCTCAAACTGGGCCAGCGCGCGCTGGGTCTGGTTGTAGTAACTGGCGACCTTGCCAATCTTGGCCTGCGCCGAGTTGATCGCATCCTGCAGACGCCGGGTCTTGTCGCTCAGGTCCTCGCTGATAAAGGGCAGACCTTCCAACGCATCGGCCGCCCCGCTGATTTCATTGAGCGCGCCATTCATGGGCCCAGTCATCGACTCGAGGTCAGTGCGGCCAGCTTCACCGGCGTCGACCATGTACTTCAGCCCGCCTTGCAGGTGTTCCAGATAAGTTTTTTCATCCGCCATTTCACGTCCTCAACCCACGTGGGGTGCATCAAACAACTGCCGGGCACGTGCTTCCCGGGCGAAGTCTTCAAACTGACGGCGCAGGTACGGCATCAATTCTTGGACCAACTGTGCCGGGTCTTTCACATCGCCGTGCACCTGAAACACCGGGGCCGGGGCGAAGGTGAATTGCTGATCGACCTTCGGCCATTCGGGTGTCTTAGCCGCGGTGCTCAACATCAATGCCGCCGCCGTGACCGGCGCGGCGGGGGCGTTGTCCATCGAGCGCACGACCGCGCCAACCCCCTGGCCGGCGGGCATAGGAAAGAGGCCCAGCGGTGCTTTGGGTACGATTGGCGTGTCCGGCCCGCCAAACAACGCCTTGCCCATGGTCGCGCCCACGTCACCGCCGCCCATCGCCCCGAGCCAGGCACCGATCATTCCGCCCACTGCGGTGCCCAACAACGGTATGACCGAACCGATAGCGGCACCGGCGACGGCGCCAGCCAATCCACCGGCCAGCCCACCCGCCGCCTCGCCGTAGCCTTCGGCCATTTCATCGCGAGTGGTCGCATTCTGGTAAGTGTCCAACACCTGAACGCCGGCACCGACCACCGCCAGCGCCCCACCCACTTTCATGCCACGGGACGGCCGACTTGCAGGGCCTTTTCTCTTTCGACCTGAATCGTGATCCACCCCGCCATCATCGCCGTCATTCGCGTTGGTCACGAATACCCGCTGCACGATGTTGGACCGGTCGCCGGCCGAACCACGGGCGATGTTCACCAGGCCCCGCCCGATCTTCAGCGCGGCCCAGGCCTTGCCCGCCAACAAGGCTCCGGCACTCAACGCCGCCAGGCCCAGCACCACCTTGGGTGTTTCCTCGGACAAGGCGGTCAAACCACGCGCTGCCGCGCCGATGCCGGTGGCCAGCGCATCCGTCGCCGGACGCAGGGCATCCCCGATGGCCCGCAGCGAATCGTTGAACGCCTGACCGGTTTCGGCCCAACGTTGCGACGAGCTCTCGCGACGTTCGTTCAGGTTTTTGTCGAGAATGTCCTTGCGCGGGCCGTCGGGGTCCGAAGCGCCTTTTTTCAGCTCAGCGTAGAATTTTTTGTTCTGGGTGTACGCCATCAGGGCCGTCTTGACCTGCATGTCGGCAAACAGATCGCCGGTACGCAAAGTGGCGGCCAGGGCATCGGCCATCGCTTGCGCCTTGGCCGGGTCCGTCTCCTGGCTGATCTGGGTCAGCCCCTGATTCAGCTGCTTGGCCTTTTTCGGGTCGGTCTTTTCCACATACCGGCGCGCCAGCTCAAAACTGGCTTCAAAGGTCGACAGGCCCTTGGCAATGGCGGCGTTCATCGAACCCTGATAGTCGATCCCGGCATCGGCATAACCTTTGACCGTTTCCCCTGAACCGATTTTCGCGACCCAGTTTTTCAGGTTGTTCGCCGCCTCATCGGCACTGCCGGCGCTCTTGATCTGCACCTGCAGCATGGCGCCCAGCTGAGTCACCGCATCCTGACCGGTGATGCCACTGCTGGCCATCTGCGCCAACAGTTCCGGAAACCACTTGGCCATGTCGGCCGCTTCGAAGCTGCCTTGCTGGCCCAGCAACGCGACCGACGCCAAGGCCTGTTCCATTTTTTTCGGGTCGGTGATCTTGGCGTTGTTCTGCATCGCCAGAATCATCTTCGCCGTGTCGGTGCCCGACGCGCCCTGCCCGACTGCAAACTTGGCAGCCACCGGGGCGTACTTCAGCGCTTCGGTCAGATCCATGCCGCCACCGACCAACTGATTCACCAGGTCCGCCACCTGGGTGTTGGCCATGCCAGTGTCTTTTGAGGTCTGGACGATATCCCGAGCGGTGTCCACTTCCTGTTGGGTGTTGGCGGTACCGGACTTGATCGCGATGTCGCGAATGATCGCCTGAAAATCCGCGCTGACCTTGGTCGGCACTGCCGCCAGTGTGGTACCGGCCACCGCCGTGCCAAATCCGCTGCGCAGGCTCTCCCGCCCCTCTTCGACCTGCCCCATGCCTTTGGCTTTGAACTCGGCACCGCGCACCACCTTGCCCAGCGCCAGATACTCCTGACGCAGGCGCCCGACTTCGACACCCTGCTTACGCAGGCTGTTAGTGTTGGTTTCCAGTTTGCGCAGCAAGGCGTCGGCATTGGCCGCCCCGCTGTCGTGGGCTTTTTTCCATTCATCGCGTAGACGCATGGTCTCGCCGATGACTTTCTGCAAGCCCTTGGCGCGGGTGGTTTGCGCCTCAAGCTTTTTCATTTCGCCGCTGACGTTCTTGAAGGCGGCGCCGAGGGATGAATCCACGGCGCCGCCAATCACCAGCCCGAGCGAGAGTTTATTCGCCATTCAGGGTACCTGTATGCAAAGGGGATGGGCTCAGTCCGTGAGCCACCAGACCATCTCGGAAAACGACAGCCCCTGAATCTCGGCCGCCGAAAAATTCAGCTCGACGGCCAAGCGTTTAGCCAAGGCCTTTTGCAGGCGGGGGTTAAACCCCGTCGTCTGCTCCCAGACGAAAATAGGCGGTCTGCAAACGACGGTAATCGCGCATCAGCAGCCCCTCCAGATCCGCACGGCCGATGCTCGCCAGGCTGCAGAACAAGACCATCTCCTGCTCTTCTTCGTTGCTGCCGCCCTGCAAGGTGGCAGCGCGCATTTCGCGCACCGTTGGCTCGCGCAGGGTCAGTTTGTCGACCTGAATGCCATTCGCCTGGCTCGCCCGGGACAAGGCCACGGTGGCGATGCCATCGCCCAGTTGCAGCCACTTGGGCAGGACGTTGTCTTTTGCGTTGCTCATGGTGTTGCTCCTTACATGCCCAGGGCAGACCGCACAGCGGCCAGTTGATCAACGCCGTCGATGACGCGGATCGAGTTGAGGGGGTCGAGTTCAAACATCACGCTGCCGTCGATTTCCAGCTTGTAATAGGTCACCGCGATGGCGTACTTGAACTCGCCTTTTTCACCCGGTTTCCAGTCCCCCGGATCGACTTCCTTGAGGCTGCCCCGTAGGGTGGCGACCACCGCCTTGACTGAACCTTTCTGGCCCTTGAAAGCACCGCGGAACGAGGCGTTGAACCCGGTCAGGTCAGCCTGGCCGAAAAACTTCAGCACCTCGCGGCGCACGCCGTTGGTGATGAAGCTGGCTTCGAGCTTTTCGGTGCCCATGTCGATCTCGACCGGCGCGTCCATGCCGCCGGCGCGGTACTCGTCGGTCTTGAGGGTCAACTTGGGCAGGGTCAAGCTCGGCACGTCGCCTTGCAGGCTGATGCCGTCGACAAACAGGTTGGTGTTGTAGAGCACTTCCGGAATCATAAAGCGGCCTCCTTAGGCAGCGGTGTCCAGCACTTCAGTGATCCACTGATCGGTCACCTCCACGCGGAAGTTCGGGTTTTCGGCCGGCGGCACGTCGGTGAAACGAATGTTCCAGTACACCTTGCCGTCGCTGAGTTCGCTGGAAGTGTTCAACTCCTCGTCGGCATACACCTCGAAGTTGATGATCGCGCCCTGATTTTTCAGGTCGCGCATGAACGCCTGCAGGCCTTCGGTCACGTCCTTGACGTAGGTCGCGGTGATCGAGCGGTCGACGGCCCACTTGTGCGCGTAGAGGATCGCGTCCATGACGATGTCCAGCGTGCGCACGCGGGTGACGAACTTCCATTTCGGATCGCTGGACAGCGTGCGGTTGCCCCACAGGCGATAGCCGTCGTCCCGAATGATCGTGGTGATGTTGGCGTTGTTGAGCAGGTTGGCCCGGCACGACGCATCGCCGTCGAGAAACTCAATTGGCCGCGTGGTGCCGGTGATGCCGACAAACTCCTTGTTCGACGGCGAGGCCCAGAAGCCGTAGGTGGCATCGGTCCAGGCAAACAGGCCAGCAGTCCAGGCCGAAGCCGGTGCGTTGACCGTGGCACTGGTCCCGGTGTCCCAGAACTGCACGCCCGGGTCGACCATGTAGGCGTGTTTGCTGCCGAAGTTGGCGGCATAGGCCATCGCGGCTTCGTCGGTGGTGTTCGGCCCGTCGAGGATGGCCATGGCCCGCATCTTGTCGCCCAGCGCCACCAGCTCGGTGCCCACCGCCAGCGTCGCCGAGTACCCCGGAGTCACCAACAACCGTGGCTGCGCGTTGAACTTGCTTTTGCCGTTGAGCAACGTCTGCATGCCGGTACGGCTGCCGTCGGCCCAGACCCCGCCGATGATCGCCGACAGCTGCTCGGCCGGGTCGTCCAGCAGCGGCACGCCGACGGCGACAATCACCGCCTTGGACCGTTTGAAAATGGCCTTGCAGTCCTGGGTGATTGCCGCATCCGGGCCCCAAGCCGCCACCGCTTCGCTTTCGCGGGTGATCAACAGCAATTCGTTGGCCGCCGCGGTCGCCGGCGGCGCCACGGTGAAGGTGTTGCACAGGCCGATGATCGACGCGGACGGGGTAGCGATATGCCGGGCGCCGGTGTCCACCAAGGTCACGGTGACGCCGTGAAAAAAACTCATAGAGTGATGCTCCAGAAACGAAAAAGCCTCGCATAAGCGAGGCCGTGGGGATGTGCGGTGACGTGCAGCATGGAAAAGAAAACGCCCCGGCAATGCGGGGCGTCAGGACGCGGTGCTGGTCAGTCCGTCCGGTTTTAACGGCCGTTTATCACTGGCTGGAAAGTCTGGCGAAAGAGGCCACGCCCGCAGTTCATTGCGGTAGGTGCGCCAGGCGAGTTCGGTGTTCAGCGCAGCCGGGGCCGCATCCAGATGCTTGTCGATCTCTCGGCCAGCCCAGTGCAGTTCATTTTCGATCCACGATCGTTCTCGCCGGCTCTGTAGCGCCAGATCGAGCGCGGCATCTAATACCCAAACAAGACCATTCCAGACATAGGCCGCACTCGGTCGCGGCAAGGTCGTCAGCTCGGCCGGTAACTCGCCTGGCGTCGAGTACATCACCTCGGCACCATCAGTGGTGCGGAAAGCCACGCCCCGGAAGTCGGGCACGACACTCCATGCATCCTGCTGCCTAACGACCACCTGTTGTTCCGAAGCTTGTGGTGGTTCATCCAGCGTTGCGCCAGCCGGTAGACCGCAGCCACGGCTCACATAGATTTCGTTCTTTCCGAGGTATTCACCAGTGGTTTCACTGAACGTGTAAACGTCGATCCACCCACTCTCATCAAAAAAACCATTCACTAAAGTAGTCATCAATACATCCTGCAGATGTAGTTGTAAGCCACGTTACGCATACGGGTTTCCGTACTCACACGGGCGACGGCTGAAGGATTGAAAGTTACAGACATGTTGCCCGTTGTACTGACTCGTGGTGCAGCGGGTATATCACTCGTCATGTAACCACTAGCCGTAAATACGCCGGTCGCGGTATTCACAAGCAACATCGAATCATCGTCCTGTAGCCTGAGTTCACCCGTCATGTTTTGTAGCGTGTCGAGTTGAAGGCTCAACACGGGCCGCCCAGAGTCGGGGTCAATTCCGCGCCCGCCATCCAAACCACGAATCGACTCGGCGCGCATGTCTGGCAGGAAGCCGCTGGGATACACGGCTGCCAATGCCGGGTACCACTCGACATTGAACGGCTGCCCCCCCATCAAAACGCATTTGTCGGGTGGCGTAGCGGTTGGCCATGGAAACGGCACGCCGACAGGGACGGCAAAGATGGAAGCAGGATCAAAATTGCTCTGGGTCCAGATATGCCCGAAATCCTGCGCATCAACCTGTACTTTTATTTGACCCGAGGCGTTGTGATAGCCGATGTAGATTTTATTGGCGTCTTGACCCGCCCCCCCGCCTTGCTGCACGGGAGTGAAACCCAGTGCCGCCTGGTACGCAGCAGGGTCAAAGTTACTCGTGTCCCAACCTGTTACCCACGCACTGAATACGAATCCCTCTGGGGTCCGAACACCGCCACGAGTAAGAGTTGTACCGGTGTTATAGCCGATGATTTGTTGCCAGAGGGTGTCTTGACTGACCGTAACCAGCATGGGGGAGAATTGACCGCCCTCTGGAACGTTCGGGCCGGGGTTCACCCGGTAAATACCCACGGTGGTGACTGTGTTTAGATCCGTGCCGTCGGAAAGGACAATCCCCCCGTGACCGATGCCATAAGCACCCGTGAGCAATACACGGCCTGGCGTGTCATCTTGGGGGTAGATTTGTTTAACCAGATTGGTTGAGTCCCAGATACTTTCCCATTCGCCCCAAACACCGGCAGTCAAGGCCCGGCGGTGTAGGGTGTGGTCGGCATTGCCATAAATCTCCTGGAAGGCGTATTGACCTGGTGTAATCGCCGAGACGCGAACCCAACCCTCATAGATCCCGCCTCCTGGCCCTCCTATGCCATCGCTGATGAAATAGAGGGCCGTCTCCGCGTTCAAGCCACCGATGTCAACATCACTGACCGCATAGGCGGGCCCGCCCCAGCCGAACGCTCCGACCTTCATCAGCGCATCAGGCGTTTCATCGTGCAGATCAACCTGCACAGCAGCGGTCGCGGCGGTGCCCAGCCCGAGGTTATTCCGAGCCTCGACTACATCCGCAACATCGCCCAGGTTCTCACTGGCCGCCAAGGCATCGGTGATGCCGTAGCCGGCCAGGGTGGTCGGGTTGGTGCCGGCGATCACACGCCCGAGGGCGTCCACGGTGACACTGCGAAACGTGCCCACACCGGCCCCGTTGCCGCCCGCGATCATTTCAAACTGCAAACCGGTGGTGCCGAGGGTGATCGGCGCGTCGGTGACCAACTGCCAGAGGCTGTCGCCATTGGTCGTGCCCTGCTCGACGTGGATAAACAATCCCGGTGTCACTTCCAGGCTGTTGTCGGCATCGGCGGCCCGCGTCCAGCCTTCGGCGCTGACGACGTAGACACCGTTGTCTTGCGCCTGCGTCTGCGCAGTCACCAGCACCCGGTCACCAACAGCTACGTCAATACCATCGATGTTCTGCACATTGCTCAGGGTGATGGGACCCGTGGCCGCCACCCGCGCTGACTGTTTGTGATCCAGCTTGGCCAGCGCCTCACTGATCGCCAAGTCGACGTATTCACGCGTGGCCAGCACCACCGCCGGGTCAATCTTCAGCACGATGTTCGCCGAGCTGCTGACGATGAAGTTCATCCGCACCACTTGGGTTTTGCCACTGCCCTGGTCCAGCAACGGTTTATAGCTCGGCGCGCAGTTGGCCACCGCCACCAGGTCGCCGTCGACATCGTACAGGCCGATCTCGCGAATCCATTCACCGCCCACCTCGGGTGGAATGATCTGTTCGGTGATCACAGTGTTAGGGTTGGCCGCATCGACGCGGATCTGGTTGATCGGCGCCCGGCGCCATTCGTTGATCAACTCGGTTTGCAGACGGTCAGGGATCGGGTCGGTGCCGTTGGCATCGCCCAAGCCCATCTCGGTAAACATCCAGTCCAGGCCCATGGCGATGGCATTGGCGTGTTTGGCTTCGCCGACCGCGGTGAGAATGGCAAAAAACTGACTGGTCTTATCAATCATAGGGATAAACGTCCAAAGTATCGGTTTCATCGACGCAGAGCGCCGGGCCAAAGGTGCCGGTCACGTCGATGTCTTTCGGAGCCGGGGGGTACACGTCGATCTCTTCGCCCTCTTGCACGCACACGGCAATGCCCAGCACTCCCTCAGTCTGCAAACTGAGCGCCAGGTTGGTCATGTGCCGGCTGACCGGGCGGGCGTCGTCGATCAACCACGCCAGCTCCTCGTACAGTTCCTCAGTAATGCCGGCGTCATTCAGCCCAACCTCCAGGGCGAACGTGCCGGGCACGCCTTCCGGCACGGTGTCGAACCATTCCACAACGTCAATCAGGTAGCCCAAAGGCTCGACCACCCGGCGCAGCGACCCGATGGTGCCTTTGCGCGCATGCACGTCGTACGCGGAACGGATTGCCGTGCGCTTGGCCTCCGGTGCCCAGTTGTTGTTCCAACGGTCCACCGACCAGGACCAGGCGAGGTACGGCATCAAGTGTTCGGGGCAGGTATCGGCGTTGTACAAACTACGCAGCGGAATCAGCGTGTTTTCGTAGTTGGCCGCTTCCACGGCCAGCTCCAGTGGCGTGCTGTTGAGCGGTAACTGGCTGCTCATGTCAGGCCCCCAGCGTCACGCTGTAGCCCGTGCAATACGCCGCCTCAGCCTTGCTCGGCTTGATATCGGTCCAACCCAGCAGCTCAACCCGAGCGATGCCGGGAATGTGCAATTGCGCATCGATCCCCGAACGCGCCACTTCCAACCCCAAACGACGACGCGGGTTGATCCACTCGCTCAGACGTTTCTGGCTTTCGGCCAGATAGGCTTCGTTCTCCGGGCCGGGTGCCTGCGGATACAGCACCGCTTGAATGTTGTAGTCGATGACCACGGCACTCTGCACCGTAAGGCGGTCGGCCACCGGCCGCACGTCCTCGTCATTGAGGTGCAACCGGACCTGCTCCAGCAGTTCAGGCGAAGCCGCACCACTGCCTTCGAGGCTGAGCACGGTGACCATTACCACGGCCGGCGACGGGCTTTCCGCTGTGGCATCAGCCACCAAACCCGAGGCGTTACGTGAATGCAGGATGTAGCTATTGCGCGGCCCCGCGGTGGTCAGTCCCTCATACGACATCTGCACCCGCTCGCGCAGGGCATCGTCCTCTTCGAGCACCTGCGGCGTCGGCGGCACCGTGCTTGGATCTCCGGCCTGAATCACCAGGCGCTGCAGGTTGACGTTGGCGGCCAGGTGATCGAGGTCGGCCCGCTCGGCGTGCGCCAACAGCAAGGCCTTGCCGGCGTCGTTGACCCGCGCCCGGTTCTGTAAGGCACCATACGCGGCCTGCTCGATCAGTTTGAGGACCGGGTCGCTTTCCAGCTCCGCGCTCCAGTTGTCGCCCATGCTCAGGCGGAAGGCTTCGAGTTTCTCCTGGTAAACCTCCTCAAAGTCGAGGTCCTCCAGCACTTGCGGCGGCGGCAGGGCCGCCAGTTCCATGGTCATGCGGACACCTCCAAAGTCACATCGCTGCCCAGGTACTGCCCGGTCAGCTCAAAGGTGATACGCCCGTCGAGGATGGCCACGGCGCGCACCCGGCCTAGCTTCAGGCGTGGCTCCCAACGGCCTAGGGTGCTGGCCACCTCAGCCTGCACGGCACTTTTCCAGCCGTCATTCACCGGCAGGTCGACAAAGCGCCGCAACTTGCTGCCGTATTCCGGGCGCATGCGCCGGCTGCCCAAGGGCGTGGACAAGATGTCCTCGATGGACTGGCGCAGGTGATCGACGCCGGAAATGAGCTGGCCGGTGCGGCGATCCAGTCCGATCATCCCGATCATTCGATCAGCCCTCGACCGCGACAAAATCCTTGCGACCATGCAAATACTCGAGCGCGACCGTGTCATCCGAAGCCACCGCAACCTGCCCCTTTTCCACTTTCAAGGTGCGCTCAGCGTCCAGCAGGACCAGCACCCGCGAGGTGTACAGCGTGTCGCGAAAGAGGCTCAGCGTGGCCGGCGCGGGTGCCTCACTGGCGGCTGATACTTCTTTGGTTTTGCTTGTCATGGATTTACTCCAGGTATAAAAAAACCCGCACGCGGCGGGCTGAAGGTGAATGTTTCACTCAATGCGAGTGGTTGCTGCTGTTGCCCCCTGCGTCCATGATCGTGCCGGCACCGCTGATGTCGCCGGACACACTCAGCGCACCGTCGATGCTCACCTCACCCGCCAGGGTGATCTGGCTGGCCGTCACCCGGATTTGCTCCGGCGTCACGTCAAACTGCGAGCCACCGACCGTGATCGTCGCGCGGCTGCCGTCGGGTAACGCGATGCTATAGCTGCCGGCTTCCCAGTCGTAGACCAGTGAGCCGCCATCGTCGAAGTACCACGCCTCGACGTGATCGCGGTTGTCCGGCGGAGCCCCAGCGTTGCCATACAGCCCCGGGATAAACGTGCCCATGGCCGGATCACCACTCGGGCTGAACAACGCGCCCTGCTCATTCAGGCTCGGCGCCCGCCAATGGCGAGCCTTGCCCGCCGCCAGGCTGTGCCAACGCACCCAGGCACTGACCCAGGTACCAGCCTTGACCCGCACCCGGCCGGCACTTAGATCGACGCCGACCACCACGCAGGGCATTAGCATGGCGGCGATCATCCGGTCATGTTCAGCGCTGGGGTACCCCATTTTCCAGGTCCTCCGGCTGAAAGTAGTGGTCTTCGTTGCCGGTACCGGTGCAGCCATCGACGTTCAGGTACAGGGAACCGGGCGGCTCGACCGCCCATAACCATTCGGTTTCGCCGATCTGGAACACCTGTTTCCACTCAACGATCCACACCACAAACTGCGCCAGCTCCGGCATCGAGTCGTCCGGGAATGCACGCACCTCCTGCACCTCTTCGACAAAGTCCAGCCCCCAATACTGCCCGCGCAAAATCTTGCTGATCTCGGCGGCCAGAATGGCCGCCTGCAAGGCCGCTTTGCTGATGGTGGAATCGACCATGATGCACACCTGGAAGCGGCCGCTCAGGGAAGTTTTGCCGCTGCCATTGTCGGGTGCTTCGCCGATTTCCGTCAGGGCGAACAACACCGCCGGCAGACCGACTTCAGCGTTCAGTTCGGGGAACGCCTCGATGCTGACCACCGACGGCAAGCCGGCACGGAACGTGGCCTCGATCGCATTGTGTAAGGTCGTCAGCTCATCCATTGTTCAAACTCAGTATGAAAGTGACCATGCCGGCGCCGTCGGGCTCGCGCTTGCTGACCTTGTAACGACCACCGCCCTGCTCCACCGGTAGATCGATGGTAAGAAAGGTGTCTTTCTCGATGCCCATTGCCTCCACCACGCGAGCCGTGAAGGTCGGCGCCAGAACGTTATCCGTCACGATGGCATTGCCTAGGCGCACACTCTTCGATTTGCCGCCCACATCCGCACCAACAAAAGGCGAGAAGAACGCACCGGACAGCGGCAGGCCGTCCGGCTTGATGGCGCGATCGCCGAGGCGATCGACCAACACTGCATCCATCCGGGCCGTGACGTCGCGAAAGCGGCCCAGCGTGGTCACTGGATCAACAACGCTTCGGCAATCCCGCCGACCGGAGCACTCATCAGCTTGCCGAAGGGCACCGTGTCACCAGTGGCCGTGAGCGGATCAACCAGCACGCCGGCTTGCAGAGCCACCTTTTGCCCCTGCAGCAGCGCTGCATCGGCAGGCAGGCGCCAGACGCCGTCGAGATGGCCGACCAGGACATCACCCGCCACGCCACTGGCGATCGGGATGACCACCGTATCAACCAGCACCAACGGCACCCCCGCCGTCGCGCCACCGTCTGGCGCCACAAAAGTCAGCGTGCTGCCGGGACCCGAATAATTCTTGGACATGCGCATTTCTCCTGTACAGAAACAACAAACCCCGCACGCGGCGGGGGTATTGAGGTGAATCACTGCTGTCAGCGGGCTTTAGTTGCTACCGCACCGACCGACTTGTTCAGGCCGCGATAGTCCAGCGCCGCGACCCCGGCGTCGATCCGCACCTTGCTCGTCACACCATCAATGGTGAAACCCTGTTGCTGCTCCATGTACGGCTGTTCAACGCCGTCCAGGTAAGCGACTTCGATGGTGTCCGCACCTTGGCGGGCGGCTTCATACCAGGTGACCGGCGAATCATCGTCCAGGCGTGGCTCGGCGATCACCGTGGCGAAATTGCGGATCGGGTTGTCGATGCCAGCATTGGTGTCGACGCCAGGCACCGACGCCGAGCGGATCAGTTGGTTGGTCTTGTCTTCCAGCGCCACCGGTACCAGGACAAACGCAGGGCGAATGTTCAGGGTGCGGGGCTTACCGCCCTCGACCTGGGTTTTCTGCAAGGCCATGGCAGTCTTGGCCTTGCTCAGCGCTTCAATCGACATATTGGCGCTGGCACCGGTGAACAGGTTGTTGCGCGAGGCATCGAACAACTCTTTGCCGTCACTCATCACCGGCGAATGGATCAGCGTGTCGTAGACCAGATCGCCAATGGTGCCGCGTGCGGCCAGGCCCATGTTGTAAGGCACGGTGCTCAGTTGGTCGAGGTCATCGTTGATGATCGCCTGACGGGTGATGCTGAACATCTCACCGTAGGTGGCCAGGCGGATTTTTTCGCCACGGTCATTGGTGGTGATGTACTTGTATTCAGCCCCTGGGCGAACTTCACGCAGGCTCGGAAACGCACCCATGCCAACCCGGGAAGCCACCTTGAAGTCACTCAAGCGGCCCTTTTTGGTCCACAGGTGATAGGTCTCCGGCGCCTCGTCCCAGCCGAGCAGGACCGACTTGGCGGCGCTGTCCACCAGGATGTTGCCGAAGTCGCTGGAGTCATGGGTGAACGCCAGGCCGACCATGGCCATCGGATCAAGGGTGGCCACCAGAATGCCGCGATCATGCAGCGAGGCGCGGGCCAGCTCGCGCAGGCTCATGTGGTTATAGGCGTTGTCTTTCTGGTTCTCCGCCTGGCCCAAACGGCCGGCCAGCGAGGCGCGTACCGAATCGCCGACCAGGTTGCCGTTGCCGATGTGGCCATGGTGGCTAGGTCCACCCGTGGGGGTGGTGGTCGAGCCCAGCGCAACCAGCAGTTTTTCCCGCGCCATCTCGGCTGTACAGCTCAGATCATTGAGGCAGGTGTTGAGCAGCTCGGTGTGGCTGGTGACCAGCGAGCCACAGAACGCGGCATTGATCGCCGTGCGGCGAGCACCGTCCGCCGCCATGACTTGGGCGCGCATCTGATCCAGGGTCAACGCGACCGGCGCCGGATCGACCGCCGGTGCCGGAGTTGGCGCTGGGGTTGGAGCGGAAGCGCGCGGATCGAACAGATTTTTTGCCGAGGTAGGCATATTGGTGAACTCCTGCATGCGTTTTGAAGTGAGTTGAGCAGCCGCCTTGAACGGATCAAGCACCTTGTCAGCGAAACCGGCGGCCACCGCTTCGTTGCCATCCATCCAGGTTTCAGCCTTGAGCAGCACCTGGATGTCCTCGATCGATTTGCCTGACTTGCGCATGTACGCCTGAATCAGCGTGCTCTCGACTTTGTCGAGTAAATCGGCGTACTCGCGCATGGCATCGGCATCACCGACCTGACCACCCCACGGCTTGTGAATCATCATCATGGCGTTGGCCGGCATGTTGATTTCATCGCCGGCCATGGCGACCACGCTGGCCATCGACGCGGCGAGACCGTCGATGTACACCACGACCCGGGCCGAATGGCCGCGCAGCAGGTTGTACATGGTGGTCCCTTCAAACACGTCACCACCCGGCGAGTGGATGTGCAGGTTAATCTGAGACACATCGCCCATGGCGGCCAGATCGCGGGCGAACTGTTTGGCCGTAATGCCCCACGCGCCAATTTCGTCATACAGCATCACCTCGACCACCCCGCGTTGCAGCGCGGCACTCAGTGAGTACCAGCTTTCGCCGGGTTTATTCGTCGGGGTTATCGAGGCTCTCGGCCTCATCAACGACAGGTTTTTTTGGCTGTTCATCGGTTTGCGTTTTTCCATAAATCTCGTGATAGAAGTCCGAACTGAAGACCAGGCCCTGTTCGCGGTTGGTTTTGATTTCCGAAGCCCGGGAACGCTTGAGTTCCTGCGGGTTGCGCTGCCGCGCCCGCGCCACTTCCGACTCATCGGCAAAACCGGCCTCAACCAGAATTTTCCAGGCATTGGCCTCATGGATCGGGTTGATCCAAGGCATCACCGGCCCTTGGTAAATCGCGCCAAACACGGTGTCCGGATCGACGTCGACCGGCACATGGATCACCCCGCTGGCAATCGCCATGTGCAGCCATTCGCGATAAACCGGGCGACTCCAGTAGTCGATAAATTCGTGCTGCAGCAGGTCATAACCCGCCTGCCCCTCGACTAGCTCCTGACGCTGTGCGGAATAAGTGCCGTCATAACTGCGCGCCACGCTGGAATAGGTGCCCCGAGTACCAGCAGCCACAGCCTTGAGCTGACCGTTGCGAAAGCCTTCGAGAAAGGGGTTGGGCCGATTGCTTTCGATCATGCCGACGTCTTCGCCGGGCAGCAGGCCGTCGAACACCATGCCCGGACCGATGGGAATGCTGCGGGCAGCGGCAGTCTGGCCATTCACTGCGGATGGCGTGGTGTAGTCGTCCGGCGTGCCTTTTTTGATGTACATGGCCAGTGCAGCGCTGATACGTGCGGCAACCCGTTCGCTTTCCTCGTAATCCTTGATGTCCGCCAAGCGAATCAGCACCGCATGCAGCAACGGTTGGCCGCGGTTTTGACCGATGCGCTTACGGTGTGCGATGTGAATCATCTGTTCGACAGGCACGCGCTTGGTGGCCGAGGTCAACTGGTAACCGGCGGCATGCCCCGGGTGATGTTTGACCAGGTGATAGGCCCGAACCCGCCGCCACTGATTGCGCTCGATCCCCTGCACAATGCCCTTGGCTTCATCGTTGTATTCCCACGGCAGGTAATCCGGCTCCAGCAACTCCAAAGCGAAGGGCACCACGCTCAAATGTTCATAGCTGGGCACCCGCCCTTTGAGCTTCTGCGCCAAGGCTTCGCCGTCGCGCAGCCAGGTTCGGCACACTTGCCGCTCCATCTGCGGGCGGGACAGCTCGCCCGACGTTTCCGGGCGCAACGACCATTCGGCCCAGCGGGCCTTAATCTGCGCCGCAAACTCCAGATGTACTTCCCCGGCGTAGCTCAAGGGAAACGGCTCGACCGCGATGCCCATGCCGCCCACCACGCGCTCTTCCAGGCGATCGAACAAACCAGTAACGATGTCGTGGTCTTCGTCCAGCTTGCGGCATTGCTCGCGCAGGGAACGCGCCGAACGCTGCAGCGAGCGGTCCGCGCTGGCGGATTGTTTCTTGGCCTGGTGCGTACGAGTCATCTGCGCGGCTTCAAAGGCCATGATCTTGTGACGGGCATGCAGACGTTCAGCCACCAGCCCCGGAAACACCGGGGCCAGCACGCGATCCAGCAGGTTCATCGGAATGTCGCCAGGGCGTACGGTGGCTGCCCCGCCGCCGCTGACTGTTGCGCTCGCACCCGGCGCTCCCATTCCAGTCGGCCGGCGCGGATTTCTTCCAGGTCATCCATGATCAGCTTGCGACCGTTAAAGAGGATTTCCTTGCCCTGCAGGATGGCCAGTTCGGCCTCCAGATAGCGGTCCACCATGTCTTGAGCGGTTATAGCCATGCGCCTTGTCCTGTATTAAGCCAGCCGCCCGACTCGGCGGGCTGGTCGGGTGAATGCTCAGGCTCTACCTCAGGCACCGACACCGTGGCCGGTGTCAGAGCGGCAACGGTGGCCGGTTTGCTTTTCTGCTCGTGACTCATCGGCACAGCCCAGGTGCCTGACGGCAACTGCTGCGCGAGCAGGTCGAGATTCATGCCAAAGCGCTGCTGCGTTATGCGTAACGCCGCCAAGGCGTACACCAGGCAATCGAGCGCTTCGTTTCGTCGCCCGCCGGCGTCCCAGCGCTGGACGCGCTGGTGTTTGACGATCACCCACTTGCGGCGCTCAGCAGTCAGTTGCCGCAACTCGTCTTCGCCGCAAATCATCTCGTTAGCAGGCAGATGGATACAGCCAGGCACAGGCGCACCCGAACCGTCCGGCTGCATCTTGAGGCGGCCATAAATCAGCTCTTTGGCATTGTCGGTACCCACTTCGACCAGATACGCACGTCCGCCTTTGACCTTGGTTTTCTTACGCGGCCAGGTCGCTATTGGCTTACCGTAGGTCGAGGCACCGAACACAGGGATCACCCACTGGGTGCCGTGCTTGATGCATTCCTCACGCACTTCATCGCAGTAGTGACCACCTTGGTCCCAACACCAACGCTCGACGCCCATCACCGTGCCATCCGCCCGGGTGAAGGTCTTGTGGATCTCGATGCCGACCTTGGCCCGTAGCTCGATGCTGCCCGGGTCACCTTGCAGCACGAACTTATGGACCAGCCATGCTTCCTCACCTGCGCCAAACGCCCAGACCCGGCCTTCATAGCGGTCATCCTGGGTATCAATACCGCCGAACAGGGCAACCGCTTTGGCCGGCACTTGCGGGTAGATCTCCCGTCGCGCGTGCAGCTGCTGCCATTCCAACTGCTCGCCTTGGTCCTCTTCCCACGCTTCGCCCAGGGTGGTGTTGACGAAGGTTTTGAGCTTGCCCCGATCCTTCTTGATCTTGAGCCATTCCGTGACAACTTCGGCCCAGGTCACAAACTCCGAGTACACCGTCCAGATATGGAAAGTTACCGAACGCGGCGGCTGTATCGACTCGTCTGCAGCGCTGAACCAGACCATGCCGTCGCGCGTCCAGATGCCGGTCCGCTCGCAGATGTAGCGGCCGTTAACGGATGCCGCGACCATTTCGTGATATTCAAAGGTACAGCCATTGCCGGACTCGCACAGGTACCAGGCCTTCACCACCTGCCCCAGTTCGTCCACGGCCCACTTGATACCGAACGGCGTAGCCGGGTCGCCCCACTTTAGGTATTGCTCGGTACCGCAGCACGGGCACTTGATGTTGAAACGCAGAAAGTGCGGGGAATCATTGGCCGCCCGCGTGATCTGGCAGCCCTCCCCCGAGGTTTCCTCATTGTCGTCAGCGACCACCACTGTCGTCGGGGTCGATCCGCGGATGGACTTTTTGAACGTGGCACCTTCCAGGCGCTTGTCGCCAAGAATGGTCGGGGCGCCCTCGCCCTCGATGTCCGCGTTGAACTTCGACAGCTCGTCATAAATCACTTCATCCGGGCTTTTCTCCCGGTAGTTTTTCGCCGCCGTGCCGCCCAGGCACCACAACATTTTGGCGTTATCAAAGCGCTTTTCATCCAGCGTGTTATCGCGATGCTTCACCCCATACCAAGGTGCCAAGGCGCGCACCACAGGGCTGTCACGAATCATCGTTTCGATGTGCCGCTTCATCATGCCGTCAGCGTCGCCATCGGTTGGGCACCAGACGATGACGTTGCGTTTCTTGTGCTGGACCTTGTAGCCCATGTTGGCCACCAGCATTTTGGTGTAGCCAACCCGCGCCGATTTCAGCACGTTGACTTCACGGATCAGGTCGTTGCCCATTGCGTTGAGAATCGCGACCTGAAACGGCGCTGTCGTCCAATCGCCTTCCTGATAGGACGACTCGGACGACAGATAGAAATGCTCATCGGCCCATTCAACCGCTGTGCGCGGCGGCTCTTTATAGAGGCCGGCGAGTCCCTTGCGGACACCCTCAACCAGCGCCCTCATCCAAGGTGTCGACAAACTCATCAAGCAACTCCGGCAATAGATCAGCCAAGCCGACCGCATCGTTACGCGTCACGGCGACTTCGCGCTGGATCGCCTCAAGGTGACGCACCTCGATGTCGGGACACTTGCGCTTGACCTTCAAGTGCACAGTGTCGAGGGTTGACCCGAGCTTTGCGCTCAGACGAGACAATGCGAACAAGCAAAAATCAACCGGTACCAGCTTCTTGGCCTTCACCTTGTTTCGCATTTCCTGAGCGTCCGCCTGCTCAGTTGTCAGTCGCAATTTTTGCTGCGCCTGTTTGTATTCAATGAGCGGATCGAGCGGATCACCGTTGTCGTCGACAGGTTGGTCTTTTGTCACCTGATGCTTGAGTCGGTTATCCAGCACAGACCGGACGTCGTAGAACACGTCGCGGCCGATCTTCGCAACGGGCTGAACGCCCCATTTATCAAAGGCCTGAGTCGTGATACCGAGGCTGGTAGCCATGCGCGACTTGTTGAGCCAATGAGGCTCGCGGGAGATGGTCGGATTGGCCATGGACTAAACAACAACCTCGATTCAAAAATGGGTCATATATAGCGAAGCAGCGGGGCCCGAATTACCCCCTAGCCCCCACCCCCTCGGGAGGACCCGTTAAATTCGTGCCGGGAAAACAAGTCAAGCAATACAGGCACAGAAGCAGCCTTTCTTGCTCTCTGTCAGGGCTTGGCGGTGGCCATTGCATCGGCAAATGCACCGCGGAACTCGGCGCTGTAGTTGGCCTTGACGATGTTGTTGGCGATCTTGAAGAACGGGAAGATCGTGCGGTACATCGGCGCGCTCCGGCTGAAGACAAATATCGGCCTGACGGCATCGCCGAACGCCGTCTCTTTGCGCTCCCACACACCGGCCGTTCCCCCGACAATCCCGGAGAAATAGCTCTTGGCATTACCCTTGCGCTGACTGCGCTTGCTGTTCGAGGCATTGGCTTGATAGCCACGCGATGTTTCGGCGGCACCCAAGCCCGACAAGATCCGGGTCATCGTTCCTCGGGAAACGTTGCCATGCTTGTCGAGCACGTTGGAGTTAGGGATCGCGAACTGGCTGGACTTCATAAATCCGCGAGCAATCAGGGCCTTTTCAAAGCGCTTATGCGGACGTGACCCGCCTCTGACAGTTTGCTGAAGGTAGGTATCAGCGGGAATGCCAGAGGTCCAAGAGTCCTTGAAATACACTTCGGCCGGCTTGCTTTTGGTGGCCATTTTGACGAACAAGCTGTTCATCGTGGTTCGGGTTGGCCGGTCCAAGCGCTGCGCCATGACGGCCAGTTCACCGTTCTTCACCCGCCGGGCCAAGCGCGTAGCGGTCAGGGTCAGCACATGCGGAATGTGCTTTTTCTCCAGCTCCAGCAGCGCCTCGGACACGGGCAGCATGTCGGGTGTGATTTTGATTTTGACCATTTAGTTTTCCGCGGTAGCCGTGCCATAGCTGTCTGGCGGTCCGTTGAGCGAGTCATAGCAGGCCATCACTGTTTTACCTCGCTATGAATTACGGGAGTTGATACCCGCTTTCCTGGCCAGAAACTGGGTGTACAAACCGCCGGTTACATCAGCACCGATGACCGCGATTACGATGCCCAAGCCGGCGGCAAGATAAAAGTTGCTCCACAGCGCCATCGCGAGCAGCAGCGTGGCCATACCCAACAGGCCAGACGCAAGAAAACGCAGCGCAACACGCTGGAGGATCTGTCGAAGACCAAGGTCAGAACCTGAGGCTCTCAACATCTCCCCAGACAAACCGGCCATGCTCAACAATACCAACAGCCAAAGGGGCACATCGGCGAGAGCCTGATGCTCTGTGTTCATCTATAGTCCTCAAATAGGTCCGGCCTCCATGTCACTGTCATCCGCTCGGAGCAAAGAGCCAGGCATAGGGCCGAAAACGAAAAAGCCCCGCTCGATGGCAGGGCTTATAAAAGGGTACAAAAACCCCGACTCAATGGTCGGGTTCTTGAAAGGCGTTTCGCTGCGTTCACAGCAATACACGCTGCTATAAAAGCAGGTCTATTCCGCGCGGAAAAGGTTTTTCGCAGCGTATGCGAAATTGCACCCAACTTGACCACACGATTACATTCGATCTAACCATCAGATGCATGGAATTTGCCCATCATGCTTTAACCATGATGGACAGAAAACAACGCACGTTAGTCCTGCGCGACAGGCGGCAACCGGCCGATTCTGTTGAAAAAGTCGGCCATCGTTTTCACAGTAGAAAAGTACGCGCTTGAGATTGAAATCTTTACTTTGAGCAGAGGATTCGGGGCTCAGATTTCGCATAGCGACGCGCAAAAAAGGCGTTTTCAGCGGTCAGTAAGGGGCAGTCTGGAAGCACCGACTTTTTCAACAGAATCGGCCAGTAGCGGACGGTGGACAGAGTGACGGCAAATCGGTTGTGGGGAGGATCAGCTTCACAAGCACGGCAGCGTTACAAAACGCAAAGCGAGCATAACCACGCGTTGCACCTCTTCATTGCCCTCGATACCAGCGAAGGCAGCAATGCACTGAGGTAGAACGATGTATGGAGTGTGACTAAAATCGTTTTTTAACGGTTGTGGTTAGACGCTCTACCAAGTGTAGAACTTGGTCAGGGTTATCGCGTCGCACGGGGTGTGCCAGCGGGTGTAAATCTCATTGACGGCGCTCTTTGGGCTTCGAGGCTAGCTTGGTCTCCAACTCAAGAATCTGCCTATCAATTTCTGCCAGCAGAGCACGTAACAATTTCTGCTGTCCTCTGCAGAAGTCCAAGCGGTAGAGATTTTCAGACTGCCGTCGCTCAGTAAGAAACGTTTTGAAGTCGTCTTCAAGGGCAGCTACAGAGTTGACGTAAGATGTACTGGCTTCTTTGGTATTTGCTGCACCAGTCCTGGAGGTGCCAGAAGAATGGATAGCGTACTTATCAATCCAACTATTAAGGCTGGTAATGTTGGTTTCGTATGGTTCGCCTTTTGAGTCCATAATAAACTTACGCTTATTAGGTTTCTCGCCAGCAGCTTTAGCTTGAGCAACATGCTCTACCCACTTTTCAAGTACCAGTCTCCTCTTCGCTTCCCGCTCCACCTTCACCGACCAAGACATATTGCCTCCCCTGCACTGCGTTGGACCGCTCTCAACGTCCGTGAGCACAGCCCTTAAAGCGTAGCTCAAGGAGCTAGCCATGCTGAATGCCCGACTTCCTAGACAGCAGGTGCTTTTTCACAAATATGGGGAATGTGAATCGCCCCTCATTCTGTAGACACTAATGACTGGCAGCTATTGATTGTGCTGCCTTTCGCGAAAG
Organism: Pseudomonas sp. GL-RE-26; assembly: GCF_019956275.1. Classification (NCBI taxonomy): domain Bacteria; kingdom Pseudomonadati; phylum Pseudomonadota; class Gammaproteobacteria; order Pseudomonadales; family Pseudomonadaceae; genus Pseudomonas; species Pseudomonas sp. GL-RE-26. Next base: position 41,220 of record NZ_JAHBDI010000003.1, on the reverse strand, counting down.
GCAGCAATCGGCTAATAGATTAAGCAGCTTGCCGCATTGCATCGATAGCACAATCGATCCAAGCAATGCCTGCTCTCGCCAATTCCCGCACCTTCCCTTCACTTATGCTGTAGTGCTTACCAACCCGAACCATGGGCCATTTAGCACCGTAGTAAAGCCAAATAATATCGCCCATTTGTCGATCACGGTGTGAGAGCCGCGCAACTGCGCTATCAATAGCTCCGGCCCATTCATCAGTAATGCAATAGCTTTTGCTCGCCGACACTTGCGGCATTGCCTGACGCATTAGCGCCAAAGTCGGTGAGATGTAGATGGGGACGCCAGCCCCATCCATCCGCCACCAGCCCCACTGCTCCAGCAGGTATTCGGTATCACCCAAAGGTCGGCCCGCCGGCTTTCGAATCATCATGTTCTCAATCCCCTGTGTAATTTGTGCCGCCGGCACCGCGACGGTTGTTCATTTGGTGATACTCGGCCTGGTCAGATATCGACGATCTCTGCTTGAGCACTTCAATTTCACGCTGAGCCCGCTGCAATTTGAAACTCAACTGGGTGACTAACTCGTCCGAAGAAAGCACCAACCTGCTACCCAAAACAACCCAACCTGAGCCATTGCATGCAGTACAAATCTGCTCATAAAACACCCCTTCCACTACCGCTTTGCGCTTGCAGATCGAGCAAGGCTCCAGCTCGATCCGCTCCCTCTTAATGCCAATCCCCTGCCCTTTCTGCATGTTTGAATCCTCTTGTAAGATTAATTTCTGTTTTCGGCTTCAGGCCAACCAGCCCGAGGGGTCCAGGGCAACCGGCTTATTCGCGCGTCTTGCTCCTGTCTTGTCCTGCAATACATCAAAACCCTGTGCGTCGAGCCAGCCGTGCCACCGCTCCAGGGCGTTGCGCTTTACCACCTCGCCCATCGCCTGAAAGTAGGTGCGCTCCAGTTCGGTCAGGGCGTGGTTGAGTAGCAGTTTTCCCACCAATGAATCGACACCGAGGTTGGCCCAGATGGAAGGCGCCAGTTTGCGCAGGTCGTGACTGGTCCACTCGCCCGCCCCCAATCGGGCAAAAATGGCAAAGGCCTGGCTGCGTGACATCGGGCGCCCCACACGTGAAGTCGCTGGAAACAGGTACGCCCCCTCGTAACCCTGGGCCCGCTGCTGCGCACGGTAACGTTCCAGAAAAGCCACTGCCTGCGTGGTCAACGGCAACAGGTGGTCGCGCTTGGATTTGGTGTCATCGGCCGGGATGAACCACTCCCCCGCATCCAGGTGGATGTTTTTCCACTTGGCCAGACGGGTTTCCGTGATCCGCGTGGCATGGGTCAGCATCAACACCAGCAGCGACACGGCCGCCGGTTCCGTGGTGAACGCTTCCCCCCATTCGGCCAGTAGGTCCACCACGGCGACGTGTCGCAAGCGCGCGCCCTTGGGCTTGATTTTGGCCTTGGTGAAGTGACTGAACGACACCCCAAGCAGTGGATTCACGGTGATCTTTTTCAGCGTCAAGGCGACGCCGAACACCACCTTCAGTACGTCCAACACCGACTTGACGTAGGAAAGGCTGTACTCGGCCTGCATGTGCCAGACCAAGTGTCGGTCCAAGGTATCGGCATTGAGTTTGCACAGGGGTAAATCACCCAGTGCGGGCAACAACTGGCAGCGGATCGCCGACAATGACGATCCCCGGCGGCTTTTGGACAAATTGTTATCGGTGTTGAGGCGTGCGGCATACCACTCCAACACCTGCCCGACCCGCTCCCAGCCATCCACCGTGGCAGCAGCTGACGGATCGGCCAACAACCGGGCCTGCACTACCGGCAAGTTGTCGAGCATGACCCGCGCCGGCACGTCGGGCCAGTTGGCAGCCTTTTTCCATTTGGCGCCCTTGTCGAAACGCACCAGGTGCCAACTGCCTTTGCTGCGGTCGTGACGGTAACGAAAGCGCAGCGGGTGGCGAGGATCCTTCAGCTCGGTAATGGTAGGGTCGATGGCATGCTGCTTGATGACGGAATCAGACAGTTTCACAGTCAGGGTTTTCAAAGGAGCAGTCATTTGTCATCACCCCTTTTTCCAAGCAGGTCGACCACTTCAAATGTCGAGGGCCACATCCAGGCGCCGTAGCGCTCGGCCATTGCCTGGTCAACGAACAACGCCAATGCGTGATCGGGGGTGCTGCCCAAGTCCACCTTGTACGAACAGCAGAACACGGCAAACCGATAGTTTACCGAATCCGGAATAGCCAAGCGGCGATCAGGCATCTCCAAGGTGATCCCCATGCGCTTGCCCATTAGCCCCCCTTCAGCAAAGATTGCAGGAGCTTGAATTTGTCGAGTGCTTCAGCATTGACCTCGCGCTCTGCCTCAACGGACAAAGCCACCTCCTCGATACGCGCGGCGAGCTTTTTCATGCGCTGACCGACCTCCTCGGCAAAGCTGATGACCTCGCCAGACAGCACCGCCAATGTATCCAGAGCGCTACCCTCGGGTTTCTTGGTGGTAGCCAAGGCCGGCTTGGTTTCTTTCGACATGCTCTGTTCTCTCTGGGGCGTGATTGTGATGGCGGTGCGCTGGAAGTGTCCGTTAACGGGTTCGCGTATGAGGCCTGCGTCCTTCAACTCGCCCAGGCCGCGACGTACGGTCGGAAACTGGGCACCAGTGGTTTCGGCAACCATCAACGAATTGAAAATATCGTGAGCACTCCAGCGCTCCTGGATTGGCACGACTTGAAATACTTTGCGGGCGAGCGACGATTGCCCCGCGAGCATGTTTTGTTGTTTGGCGGCGTTCATCAGAAGCCCTCCTTACCGCGTTGAGATTCCCACTCGAATGCCACGCCAATGCAGCCGTTTTCCCGAATGCGGTCGACACAGCGCGCACCAATGGCGTCGTTCAATTCGGCGGGAGACAGGTTGCTGACGATGATCGTCGGACGACATTGTTCGTAACGACCGTTGATGATGCTGAACAGGGTGGCCAGCTCGAACTCGCTCTGCTTGGTAGCACCGACTTCATCGAGCACCAGCAGGTCCGCGCCGATCACTTCACGCAAGATGTGCGCCTCGGACTCGCCTGAGCGCTCATTGAACGTCGCCCGGATCTCGCCGATGAGCGTGCCCACCGTGCGGTAGATCGCCTTGACCATGCATTCGTTGATCAGGTGATTGGCCGAGGCAATGGCCAGGTGGGTCTTGCCGGTGCCGACCTTCCCCAGCAGCAACATGCAGCGACCTTCCCGGCGATGCTTCGAAAAGTTGTCGACGTAGTCGGTACACGCATCCAGGGCGATCTGCTGGGCCGGATTCGACACGACGAAATCGGCAAATGTCTTTTCCGCGAAACGCTTCGGAATCCGGGCGATTGATTGCTGAACTATCCGAAACTGACAGCGTTTGCGCTCGAGCTCTTGCATGTCGCGCTTGTTGCTCGCGCAGATGGGACACCCAGACAGGTTGCCACCCTTGAGGATGACCGCCGAATATTCGCCATGATCGAAGCAGCTCGCTTGCTGACGGCCGATGACGCCGAATTTTCGGTCCATGTGAGCGCCGAAGTTAGAGACGGAAGGTGCCATTGGCGTTCTCCTTGGTACCGGCCTTGTAATCGCGAGTTTCAAAGCCGGAATGGCGACTGGTCGGAAGTGGTGCGGGGATGACTGCTTTGTCGGGGAAGATCCCCGTCCATCCGTTGCTGATCGAAAGGGCCAGAACGCAATCGGGAGCTGAATGGTTCGCCAAGCCCTTGGCCTGTTGTTCACAGCTCTTGGCGGTGAGGGGTTTGTGGATTTCCTTGCGGTGCTGGCACCAGTCGGCCCAAACCTCGACGCTGACGTTTTCCGGCTTGGCGGTTAGCGGGTCGAACTTTGTCGATTTGCCTGGCGCGTTAGCGCCCTGCTTCTCCTGATTAATGGTTACCTGATTGGTACCCTGATTACTGGTACCCTGATTTGTCGGAAATTTTTCCGACCCTCCTCGGATTTTTTTCCGACCCTGTTCGGATATTTTTCCGACCTTGCTCGGAGATTTTTCCGAGGTAGATCGGATTTTTTTCCGACCCTCACACACCTCAGAGGTCGGATATTTTTCCGACCCGTCCAACTTGCGATTCCACTCTTTGGCCTTTTCGGTCAAACGAAACAAACTGATGTTGGAAGTGTGGGATAGCTCGATCAGCCCGGCGGTCTCGAGCCCTTTGAGAAGTCGGTACGCTGTATCTGGTTTGTCGGTGAGCAAGGGCAATTCCTCCACGATTTTTGCCTTGCTCAAGGCAAAGAAAATCCCCCTATCGGTCTTGATTGGCCTTGCCCAGCTAGGACACTCGTAGACAAACGAAAACAGCAGCGCCTGCTGGGAGTTCAACCCCCACTCCAGTGCTTTCACCTGGTTGATCGTGATCGTGAACTGCATATCAACCCTTCCCGCTTGGCGGTCGGGCTGAGCGTTTCGATTTGTGCAACTCAATCAGTGCGGTCACCTCCTCGTGCCGGGCAGCCAAGTGCTTCGCGTGCAGGGCCAGAATCTCTGCGGCTTCCGCTGCAGTGATTTCGCCGTCCTCCAGCGCCAGGGCAAGAAACTGGTCAACCCGACCGCGCTTCACAGAAGTACGCAACGAGCGCTGGTGCATGTCTACATTGTCCAGATCGCCAACCTCAGGCAGACGAACAAATACGCCGCCGTACATCGCGCAGATGTAGTCCGGCAAGAAGGTGGTTTTGGTTTCAGTCTCAAGTGTGCAGACCTCATCGTCGGTGAGAGGTTTGACGCCTGCCGACTCGTAAATCCGGTTTTTGAAGCGCTTGAGATTCTCTTCGCCAAGAAAGTCAGAGGCGTATGCAAGTCCGCCAGGGAATGCATTGGCAGAGGCAATGACTGCTTTGCGACGGGTGTCTAGCACTGGCGATTTCATCGTCTAGTTTTCTCTCGGCGCCGTTGCGCTCAAAGTTTGCTCATGAAATGGGCAGCATCCGGCGACGCGACCTTTTTGCGCTTTGGACCGGGAATGGTCTGAGCTCTTCAGCTGTGAAAGAGCCATCTGCGTGCTCAGTAACAAAAATGTCACGGCCAACCTGCAGAGCTTTGTTGAGCGACCCTTGGGACATCCCAAGCAGATTTGCTGCGTTGGTTTGCCCGCGTGCACGAGCAAACTCATCCAGACTTTTTCGGCTCATCTCGCCGATCTCCTTTATTAAACACCCAACAAGTATCTCCGGCGGAATTTAATTAATCAAGCCCGGCGGCATTTGATTAAATATCGCCGCTAGGAATAATCGTGGAATGAAAAAACGCGAACTCGAAGACTGGGAAAAAGAAGAGTGCTTGGCACTCAAAGCGGCTGTGGATGCCTTCAACACAGGCAAGTCGCGGCGTGACGCCCTGACTCAGGGAAAGATCGCAGATGCCCTAGGCATAAATCAGGGCTCCGTCAGTTCGTACCTGAACGGCTACAACGCACTGAATGCGAAAGTCGCTAGCGCAATTGCCGGATTGATTTCCAAGCCCGTGGAGTCATTCAGCCCTCGACTGGCTGATGAGATTGCGAAAATGGCGCAGTCCAGCTTTGAATCCAATGTTGAGGCTGGCCCCCCCATCTATTCCTCACCTCGCAGAATCAATATCGAAGGCACCGCACAGCTCGGCAGTGAGGGATATTGGACAAGCCTTGACCAGGCAGCAGGCTGGGTTGAGACCTACTCCAGAGATGAGAACGCCTACGCACTCCGACTCAAGGGTGACTCAATGGCACCAGCGATCCGTAGCGGATGGGTCGCTGTCTGCGAACCCAATCACCGTCTAGTTCCGGGTGAGTATGTGATGGTCACCACCGTTGATGGGCAAAGCATGGTTAAAGAACTTCTCTTCGAGACCGAAGAAGAGGTCAGCCTCATGTCGATCAACTCGGCTTACGGCGAGCGGCTAACAGTAGCTCGGGTTGATATCGAGAAAATCCATTATGTAGGGGCAATTCTTGCCCCCAGCAAGGTGCTGGGAAGAATCTAAATTTGAGCCCTTCGATTTGTCTCTAATTCCCCTGGACACCTCCCTCCTGAAGCCCGCAAATTACGGGCTTTTCTCTGTTAAATAATTGTTTTTAATCGTTAATCTTTAGCGCTTAGGGTTCAAGCCATTCACTGTGTATCCATACAAAAAAGGAGCAGTGCAATGGCAAAGCCAAAAAACAAACCAACACCGTCAAATTCGTTTGAGCTTCTTGGACTCCGCATCCAAAAAATCATCAGCGCCCCCGCTGCCCAAAAACGAAAAACGGCAGTCATTTGCAAGGGAGCAGATGAATGCCTTGAGGACTGGAAACGGCTCCTTGAAGAGATAGCAGAAACCGAGCACGTACTAGTGCGTCGAGAAGATGACTGCGCCGCGCGTATCTCTTGGGATCTCCCCGCAAATATCTAGCCCAAGGCATGCCCGTCCAGTACGGGCTTTTTTCATAGCTCGAAAATATATCTCCGGCGGCATTGACTTTAAATATCCCCGGCGGCAATATTTGTTCGTCGCAGTGAATCGTAGCGGCAATACGGGGCCACCCGCCGCTCTTTAACAACCCAATCGACTCAAAGCTGTCAGCTGCAAAAAGACTAACGCACCAGGCGTGGGCGACTCCCACCTAAGTGCGCCGTATCTGAGTCCCGCTGACAGCCCAATCAGATTTCACTTCATAGCCTTGGCAATAGGGCCATGTGGGAAATCCCCTCCCCTGTATGAGGAAACACCATGTTCGGAATGAAAAAACTCTTCGGAAAACAAGTCGGCAACGCCCAGGCCGAAATGAAGAAGGTCGTTAACCGCGACTTGATGCAGGCCATTGTCGGTGGCGGCCTATTGGTCGCTGCGGCTGATGGTGAGATTGAAGCCAGCGAGGTTTCCAAGCTGGATGAGTTGATTCGCTCCAACCCGAATTTGACGCACTTCGGCAGCGAGATCACCGAAACCATCAATCGTTTTACAGGCCAGTTGAACGCCAACTTTCAAGTAGGGCGATTGGCGATCAAGCGGGAACTGGCCGACATCAAAAACTTTCCGGCCGACGCGGAGGAAGCCTTCGTCAACATTCTTGCCGTTGCCCAGGCTGACGGCCAGATCGAGCCAGCAGAGTTGGTGGTGTTGAAGGAAATAGGCATGCACTTCGGTCTACGCTTGGCTGACTACGGTATCGAGGCGTGAAGTACGCGACAAAGGTTCTGCTGATCCTGCTCACACTGATCGTGGGCTGCATGTTGCTGAGTGGTCTTGCCTCACGAGCTACTTGCTCTTACTACGGCTTCCAGACCGATCGAGAGACTCGCTACGCCGCCTTCGTTGGCTGCATGGTGAAGCTCGACGGTGCGTGGTTCCCTCGTAATGAAATCCGCGTAATGCAGTGACGTTTCACTGATGCCGCTTCTTACAAGGCGGCATTGGGAAACCAACTAATGCAAGGAAATGGACAATGCTGATTTTGACTCGTAAAGCAGGTGAAAGCATCAACATAGGCAATGACATCACGATCACCGTACTGGGTGTGAGCGGCCAACAGGTACGCATCGGGACAAGCGCGCCCAAGGATGTCGCAGTGCATCGAGAAGAAATCACGCAGCGCATTCAGGCGGGTTTGTCGAAGTCCGAGATGGCAACACCTGCGATCGCTTAAGCAGGTCTTTGTGACGCAAACAATGGCCCGGTTCCGATCGGGCTTTTTTACGCCTGCAATTTATCAATCAGCTCCCTTCCTGGCCAAATGGCCACCAGCAGGTGGTCGGAGTGCTGATGAATACACCTAACCTACTCCGAGGGATCAACCATGCATCCATCATTTCAAGAGCGCATCGATGAAGTCGGTGAGCTGCTGCAACGAACAAAGGCCGCCCGCTCCGGGTTCTACAGTCGTATTGATCGACGAGCCCCGGCCAAACCGGTGCGCTACCAAGTCGCCGGCGGAAGCTTCGGCATGTATCAGATTAAAGACCTCACCACCGGCAAGACTAGCGCCTTCCGTAACGACTACAAGGCCGCTCACGACCTTGCCATGCAGTTTGAAGCCAGGGCCAATCGCCAGATTACGGTGGCGCTATGAAAAAGCGAAAGCCCAACAACATGCGTACCCGGATAGAGCGAGCGAGCCGGGCACTGCTCAATGCCAATCACGTCGCGGTGGTCCACATCGACCCCAGCGGACGCCAAGGGATGATCAACAGGAAGAACTGCAAGAGCATCCCGCCAGGACAACGCATGGCCGAAGCAGTCTGCGACTTTGCCCATCGCTGGACGATCTATGTCAGCGTCCAGTGTCGAGATCAGCGCGGCCACCGCTACACCAAATCGGTGGAGGTCGCCCCTCAAGGCAATTATCTGGCGGCCCACCTCGAAGACGTGATCGAGGACACCTACAAAGCCCTGGTCGCCGAGAGCAATCCGAATCATCGAGTCGCGTCGGGCTGGATCGCCATTCCCGCCGAAATCTCGCTGACTGAAGTACAGGCCGCACAGATGTTCGACGCCGTCGGTGCCTGGAGTCAGCAGAAGGCAGCATGAGACGCATCAGCAACCAAGTGCGCCAGCGCCGACGACAGGCATGGCCGGATCTACCGGCCCACGGAATTGAAGAGACAGGCCATGGCCAAAGACAATGCGCAGATTCAGCGGGACAAGTGCGCCAAGGAGAAAGCTCTGCTGGAGCGGATCGGTGCCGAGAAGTGCACGCTCATTGTGTCGAAGACGCTTGCTGATGCACTTCAGATGCTCGGCCTACGCCACGACTTCGAGGAATGGCAAGAGACGGTATCAACGTTCCTGATCAACCTCGCTGCTGTGCCAGACGATGAGTCCGCCCGCTTCGCCAACATGTCGCGACACGAAATCACAATCAGCGAAAACGTGTCGCGTACGTTGGAGTTGGCCAACAACCGCGAGTCGCTACGGGTCTACCGAGACGAATAGTTACTCTGGCACGATCACAAACAGGCAGTAATGATTGCCATCGATGACCATGGCGTTACCTTCGCCTGACTCAACGATCTCGCCAAGATACTTGCCGCTCATGTCGTAGAACTCGGAACCATCAATCCGATAGAGCAGACCTCCATTCGACTGAACGAACTCGTCTTCGTCGATGCGCCCAATCAATGGCGCTCCAGGTCCACGACCTTCGTACACGTTGTAGCGTCCAGCGCTGTAATCAGTAGCCATCTTATCTCCCTATCCGGCCCATGCCGGTCATCCGTAATAACTCACCACAAACCAAATTGCCACTGTCGCATCCGGTCGCTGGAAACCGTACAGGCGCTATTTGGCGCGGTTTTTGTGGCTCTCCAGCTTAGATTTCGCCCTAGAAATTAAAACTGGGGTCCGTGGATTACCTGCTTCATCGGTGAGAACCATGATTGCAGCGCATCGGCATCCCACGTCGTTATCATTAAGCCCCCACCACTCAAGCATTTCCGGCCCAGTAAAAAGCTCTCCATGCCTGGCGACATGTTCGTCGCGGCTATTTGGGGCAAGTGCTGATATGTGCATGAAGCGGTGAGAAATATCCAGGCGCTTCGCGTCCGCTATGTCCTGATTCAACTTGCGAATTCTCATAGCGTGAAGTTCAGAATCTGCAGGATTGTTCGCCACAACACTCTCCTTGATCCGGCTCCATGCCGGGCGGAACACAAATACCCCACTTCAACGAATCACGCCAGCCGGCGAGGACCCCCTATGTCCGACAATCACATCGACGAAAAGAAACTCGAGCGAGCGCTCCGTAAAATCAAGCACTGCTTGGCCCTATCCACGAGCGCCAATGAGAACGAAGCGACCACGGCACTTCGGCAAGCACAAGCGCTGATGCGTGAATATCGATTGACCGAAATGGACGTGAAGCTCAGCGACGTCGGAGAGATCGAATCTCAATTCTCTCGCAACGAGCGTAGGCCTATGTGGGATCAGCAGTTGAGCGGCGCTGTTGCCGAAGTGTTCAGTTGCACCTCACTGCGCAACAAACAATGGTGCAAAACCAAGCAACGAGTAGTTGAGCGCGCATCATTCGTCGGAGTTACACCGGCTCAGAATATTGCGCTGTATGCCTACGAGGCACTACTGACCAAGCTAACCACGGCGCGCAAGGAGTACGCCGCTGGTGTTCGGTCGGGCAAACATTGCAGTTCGTATTCTGCCGAAACGGCTGGTGACCACTTCGCCCTTGCTTGGGTCGGTCAGGTCCATGGAAAGCTTCGGGTTTTGATCCCGCAAGGCGAGGATGACAGTATCGCCACGTCAAGTGATGGTCGTGATCTAGTGGCTCTGCAATCACAGGACAAGGCGCTGATCGCCGAGTACCTAGCTAAAAACCGCGTGGGTAAAGCCCGTAAGGCGCGTGAGACCGAGCTCGATTTGAACGCCCAAATTGCGGGCATGCTCGCGGGACGAGATGTAGACCTGCACGCAGGTATTGCGCGCGGCGGCGATGCCGTTCTCGCGCTAAGTGCGATTGCCTGACCACCGATTCACCACCCTCCACCTCCCGGGTAGCCCCGGCATACATACCAATCCTCGCCTCACTGCCTCCGTTTAAAACGCGAGCAAGTTAAACCACCTTCTGCCGCCACGCGCAGCATGGAGCATCACATGGAATCCGAAATTCTTTCGGACGAAGAATTGGCGATTATCACCGGCTACAAGGCCAGGGCTTCCCAGCGACGCTGGCTGATCGACCACCAATGGGTCTTCATCGAAAGCCGAGGCAAGCGCCCGTTGGTTGGTCGGCACTATGTCCGCATGAAGTTGGGCATGGTGTCACCTACCGCTCTCAACCCGCCCTCCACTCCCGCGGCGCCAGCATGGACGCCAGACTTCTCACGAGTGAACTGATATGCGTCCCCGCAATGCCGAAACACGCAACTTACCGCCAAGGATGTATCAGTGGACACGTCCCCGAAAAAGCGGAAAAACCTGGATTGCTTACTACTACTTGGATATGTCGGGAAAGGCGATACCGCTAGGCAAAGACCTCGACAAGGCCAGGATCAAATGGGCTGAACTCGAAGCCAAGGAGGCGCCTCTCGATCTGCGAACCATGAAGGGCATCTTCGATAGGTACATTCGCGATATTGTCCCAAAAAAAGCAGCACGCACCCAGAAGGACAACCTCTCAGAGATCAAGCAACTACGACCAATGTTCGACAGTGCACCTATCGATGCCATAACACCTGCAGCAATTGCCGGTTACAGGGATGCACGCTCGGCAAAAGTACGGGCAAATCGCGAAATCGCCACCCTCTCCCACGTATTCAACATGGCACGAGAATGGGGTCTAACCTCAAAGGAAAACCCGTGCCAAGGAGTCCGTAAAAACAAGGAAACCCCACGCGATTACTACGCAAACGATGCGGTCTGGAATGCGGTGTACCAGAAAGCAGGTCAAGAGCTGAAAGATGCCATGGACTTGGCTTACCTGACCGGTCAGCGGCCAGCGGACGTACTAGTAATGCGCAAGGACGACATCGAGGGAGGATTCCTGATGGTTCAGCAAAACAAAACCAGCAAAAAACTTCGAATACAGACGACCACTGACGGCTCTGCAAACAGCTTGGGCTTGCTGATCGCCCAGATCGCCAACCGTAATGCGCAGCATCTGTCGAGCTATCTGATAGTTAGTCAAAGAGGAAAACGGATGACGGCTACGATGCTGCGTAAACGATGGGATGAGGCAAGAGAGAAGGCGAAGCAGGCGGCACTTGATAATAGTGACACGCCCTTGGCGAGCCGGATTGCAGAGTTTCAATTCCGAGACATCCGTCCTAAAGCGGCATCAGAGATCACGGATATTGGTGAAGCCAGCTTGCTGCTAGGACATACCAAGGGCGACATTACCGAGCGCGTTTACCGTCGTGTCGGCGCCATTGCTAAGCCCTCAAAATAGCCAAAAAAGTGTTACAAAACCCTAATACCACCCCTTGTAGAATGCGGCCTGTAGAGGTGGCAAAAAAAATTCGTATTAGAACGAAAATGAGCTGCACGCCGCAGAATAAAGGAACTTGCATATCGGACTTGAAAACCGTCGACTGTAACAGGTCCATGAGTTCGAATCCCATCGCCTCCGCCATATTTGTACCGACAAAGCCCTGATTATTCAGGGCTTTGTCGTTTCTGGGGTTTGGAAAGAATCTTGGCGCAGGGCATGTGCTCCATAACTATTCTGGAGGTGTTCCAGAGCTCAGCCAATTTTCAGCCCTGCCTTCTTGCAACCTGCTAAAAAATACTGAACGGGTAGTCCACGATCACCCGGTATTCATCGGCGTTCGAATTGCCACGGGTATTGCCCGGTGCCGTGTAGCCGTCACCGGTGCGGTGAGTAGCCCAACGCAGCGTCAGGTTCAACCCTTTGGCCTTGCCGGCCGGCACGGCATAACGCAGGGCTACATCGCGCTCCCAATGGTGGGCGTCTTTTCCATCAGCATTGAAGATGTAGCCGTACCCTTTGCTCGCAGGATCTACCCGGGTCAGATCGGCTTCACCTCGGGTATAGGACGTGCTGAGTTGGACATCAGGTGCGTTCAGATACTTCAGGCTGGTCTGATACTGAAGTTTCCAGGACTTCTCCCCCGGGCCGTTGAAGTCGGCGAACTGCTGAGAGTTACTCAGATACAGGAAGGACCTGTCATCCTGTGCCACATAGTCGAACGGCGTATTGCCATCGATTTTTTGCAGGCCCAACGTCAGGCTCTGCCCGTCGCCGGACACCGTCAGACCACCACTGTAGGTATCGTTGGCAATGCCCCCGAGCTGGCTCCGGCCCTGATCACGGGTTTTGAAATAATGCAGATACGGTGTCAATGTCAGCGAATGGGTTAACGTCAGAGGCCAGCTTACTCCCGCGTAATATTGATTCCAGATGTCACTCAATTGTCCGCCATAGACCGTCAGCGTCACGGTACCCGGAACGCTGTAAACACCGCCCGCCCAGATCATGTTCGGACTTTCTCGGTCGGCAGGCACACCCGCCTTGTTGCTCGAGCCATAACTGGTAATCAGGTGGCTCTGGCCACTTTGATTGCGCAGCCGTGTGGAGTCGACCCAGCCGGCATCAAGCGTCAGGTCCGGTACGCTGTAGTTCTTCAACGCGACGCCACGAAAGGTCTGGGGAAATACCCGGCTGACGCCGCCTGCAACGACAGGGTTTTCCAGATACTGATCACCGGCCTGAACGAGGCTGCCAAAGCCCCTGAATTTAATCGCTGCTCCTGCAGCTGAAAAATCCGATTCCGGCTCTTTTTTTGAGTTCAGCGGAAGCAGTCCAGCGCCACCACTGCCCCCTCCTCCATCAAGCTTGAGTCCATAAAACCCGTGAACATCAATGCCGACGCCAATTGGCGTATCGGTGTACCCGGAGCGAAAGGACAGGTAAGCACCTTGTACCCATTCACGCTGGTCAAGACGCGTCGGGGTATCGTGGTTATCGCGGCTCAAGTAATAGTTGCGCAACAGTCCATTGAGCGAAGAGCCATTGACAAAACCGGCCGGCACCGCCATTTCAGCTTTCTGCCGATCATTGATTCCGGTGCTGAGGTTGTCCCGCTGGCCCAGCGAGTTGTCTGCTTCGGCATGACTCATCGCCAATGAAACGCCAACCGAAAGAAAAACACCCAATAGGCGTTTCAGGGGATTGGTCATCGACGCTACTCCTTCTTAGGGTGAGAGCTCTCAAGCAACGCTACCGTGGCTATGGTACCTGCGCGCAGGCGTCCTCTAAGTCCTGCGGCAACGGCGTGCAAGGCAAACAGGAGCACCATCTTGTCGGGGTTGAACACGATCTGGATGTAATAGATCAGGGGGGACATTGAAAGGCTCTTTCCCGTGGCATCACACGCGTTACCACGGCAACCGCGGAGCGACCAGACGCTCCCCGTCAAAACCCTCAACGTCACCGAAGCGCTCCAGGTCCCGGCTGTTCCAGGCCTCAAGAGCCTCGGCGATTTCCTCCTTGCTGTGGCCAACGAAATTCCACCACAGTTGTATTTCCTCGGCAAAAGGTTCACCTCCCAGCAGTAAGGCGCGCGAGCCCTGGGTGGATGACAACTCAATCTCGCTGAGGCCGCGTCCCAGATAGGCCAGTTCATTGCGGAAAATGGTCTGGCCGTTGATGGTGAACGTGCCTTCCAGCGGTAGGATGCCGTATTCGAATAGCGGCTCCACGGCCAATCGAATAGAGGCTGCCCCCTGACTCGCCAGGTCCATTCCTACAAGCGGCGAAAAAATGCGGCTGGGGGCGGTGCGACCGTCGAAGCTTCCGGCCAGCAGGGTGATCTTCACGCCACCGTCATCCCAGACAGGCAAGTCCGGATAGTGATCGAAAGTGGGAGCGCAGTTCTCGTCACCTTCCGGTAAGGCAATCCATAACTGCGCGGCGTGCAGATGGTGCTCGTCAGGAAGCGACTCTTCTGTGTGGGTGATACCCCGTCCGGCCGTCATCAGGTTGACCTGACCCGGACGAATGATCTGGACGTTGCCCAGACTGTCGCGGTGCAGCACCTTGCCCTTGATCATCCAAGTGAAGGTCTGCAAGCCGATATGCGGATGGGGGCCGACGCGCAGGCCCGCTTTTTTTTCAAACACCGCAGGGCCGGCGTGATCGAGAAAACACCAGGCGCCGATCATTCGTCGCTGGCGCGAGGGCATCAATCGGTTGACGGTGATCCCGCCACCGACTTCGGCAGAGCGCGCAGTGATTCGTTGAATGGCTTTAATGCCCTCCTCCATCGGACAATCCAAGGAAGAGGACAGCAGACATTGGGGCTCTTGATTGCTCATTGTTATCTCTCTCGCGGCCAAGGCTTTATGCTTGATGATCCAGACATAAAAAGCCTCAAGCAAACCGCATCGACTGAAACAGGCCCCAATAGATCAGGGCCTGTTCAACACACTTGTAAGTGGCCACTGATGCTGACGTGGCTCCTGACTCGAACTTACTTATCGGAAGTCAATTTGGTGTAGCTGGTGATCAGGTTGCGATAGTCCGGAATGTGGTTGGAGAACAGCGTTCCCAGCCCTTCGATGTCGTTGCGCCAGTCGCGGTGCAGCTCGCAGGCCAGGCCGAACCAGGTCATCAATTGTGCACCGGCAGACGACATGCGGTTCCATGCAGAATCACGGGTAAGGGCATTGAAGGTGCCCGAGGCGTCAGTCACCACAAACACCTCAAAACCCGCCTCGATCGCCGACAACGCCGGGAACGCCACACAAACTTCGGTCACCACCCCGGCGATGATCAGCTGCTTCTTGCCGGTAGCCTTGATGGCCTTGACGAAATCCTCATTGTCCCAGGCGTTGATTTGCCCTGGGCGCGCAATATAAGGCGCATCCGGGAACAGTGCTTTCAACTCCGGCACCAGCGGGCCGTTCGGGCCGGTTTCAAAGCTGGTCGTGAGAATAGTCGGCAGTTTGAAGTACTTGGCCAGATCGGCCAGCGCCAGCACGTTGTTCTTGAACTTGTCCGGATCGATGTCGCGTACCAACGACAACAAACCGGTCTGATGGTCGACCAGCAACACAGCCGCTTGATCTTTGTCGAGACGCTTGTATGCAGTGGACATTTCATTCTCCAGGTGAACAACGGAAGCCCCGATGGCCTCCACTGATGAGGGAGTACTCCCCTCGTGTTGGATTCAGTTACTTGCGTTGGGAGTCCAATACTTCATGGTTGCTCGCTACAGCTTGAGCCTTCATGTAACTTTCGATCAGCAACTGATAGGCCGGGAAAATTTTGGTGTAAACCTCCGCCCATTGTTGTGCATCGTCGCGGTTCCAGCTTTTTTGTAGCTCAGATGCAACAGCGCCGGTATCCATCGGGACAACACCTGCCTGTACCACTCGAGCAAGCGTAATTTCCTGGGCCATCTTGGTGTAGGTGCCGGAGGCATCGACCACCGCAAAGACCTGATAACCGTCATAGACGGCGCTGATGGACGGGAAGGCCATGCAAACGCTGGTGATGGTGCCTGCGATGATGAGCTGCTTCTTGCCCGTGGCCTTCACGGCGGCGACGAATTCCGGGTTGTCCCAAGCATTGATCTCACCCTTGCGCGCCACGTATTGGGCGTGTGGGGCGTTTTCATGAATTTCGGGGATCAACGGGCCGTTTGGGCCTTGTGGAACTGAGGCGGTGGTGATGACCGGAATCTTGGCCAATGTCGCCATTTTGGCCAACGCCGCGGCGCGCAGGCGTAGCTCGGGCATCGGCATATCGCCCACTGTCTGGAACAAGCCACTCTGGTGGTCGATCAGTAGCATGGCGACATTGGATGGGTCTATGACAGGTCTCTGGTTGTTGAAATTAGCCGGGGTACTCATGACGTTCTCCTTTGAGAAAAGACGGCTCAGCCGCCGACAGACTTCGCAATGTCAACCAATGACACTCCGAAAATGATCACGGGGTCATCTGTCCAAAGTGGCCGCTGTTGAAATCTGTGATGGCCTGGACTACTTCTGCTTGGGTATTCATGACAAACGGACCTTGGCCAACGATGGGTTCATCGATGGGTTCTCCACAGAGCAGGACCAATTTCGAATCGCTACTGGCCTCCAGCAGCAGCTTGACGCCAGCAGGGTCAAGCAGCACCACCTGTGCATCCCGCAAATCTGCGCGGCCATTGACCCCAATGCCCCCAGAGAGCAGGACGACTGCACAAGTGAAGCCAGCCCTTAATTGCAGGGAAATGCTTTTGCCTGCGTTCAGACGTATGTCCCATACATCCATGGGCGTGAATGTCCGTGCGGGGCCCTTGCGCCCGGCGTACTCACCGGCAATCACGCGCACTTGACCTGCATCGTCAGGCAGGCTGACTTGCACGATGTCGCGATTCAAAATCGTCTGATATCGAGGTACAGAAATCTTGTCTTTCGCGGGCAGATTCACCCACAGTTGCACCATCTCCAGTGTTCCACCGGTGATACTGAAATCCGCTGAGTGATACTTCTCATGAAGTATCCCGCCCGCCGCTGTCATCCACTGAGCATCTCCGGGGCCGATCTTGCCGCCAGCACCGGTGGAGTCCTGATGCTCCAGCTCGCCCTGATACACAATCGTCACTGTTTCGAACCCGCGCTGCGGATGCTGGCCTGTCCCTCGCCTATGGCTCGAGGCCGGAAAATCCGTGGGTTCTGCATAATCAAGCCTTAAAAACGGGCTGATATGGCGCCCCAATATGCTGTACGTAAACAATGACCGCACAGCAAAGCCATCGCCCATCCAGTGCCGCTTGGGACTGCCGTAGATACCCAGAATCTTCTTCATGGATCATCGCCCCTGATGAAGCCAGGCACTAACCTTAGTCGCCGAACTTGGATGTCGGTAGTCGGCGGATTAGACTTCACAGTCCTGAAAATGGAACAGTGAGACCTCCCGTGATTGATCTGAACGAACTCTTCATCTACGCCAAAGTGGTTGAACACGGCGGTTTCGCCCCTGCTGGCCGCGCATTGGACATGCCCAAGTCAACTTTGAGTCGCCGGGTCAATCAGCTGGAGAGTCGGCTGGGAGTACGGCTGATCCAGCGCTCGACACGGCAGTTTCAAGTCACTGACATTGGCCAGGCCTACTACCGGCATTGCGTGGCGATGATGGCCGAGGCGGAATCGGCAGAGGATGTGATCGAGCAGAATCGCTCGGAACCGCGCGGTGTGATCCGTTTGAGTTGTACCACGCCATTGCTGAATTTCTGGATCGCCCCAGTACTGGGCCGGTTCATGGCGCAGTGCCCGTCAGTCGAGCTATACGTGAAAAGCTTTAACCGACGGGTCGACGTCATCAGCGAAGGGTATGACCTTGCCTTGAGTCTGTGCTTTCCACCATTGGAAGACAGTGAGTTGGTGATGAAAGTGTTGGCGAAAAGCCCTCAGATACTGGTTGCCAGTCCGACCATCGCGAAGCAGTTTGCTGACCTTGAATTGCCAGCAGATTTGAGCGCTCTGCCTAGTGTTGCCTGGGGCGCGGCTCAATCGCACTACCACTGGCAGCTGAGCGGCCCCAATGGCGAAACCGCCCAGGTCAGTCATTTCCCGCGTCTGGTCAGTGACGATATTGCCGTACTCAAAGGTGCTGTACTCGAAGGTGTCGGTATTGCGGTGTTGCCACTGACAACGGTCAGTCAGGAGTTGGCTGATGGCCGCTTACTTACGCTGCTCGAAAAATGGCAGCCTGTTGAGGGCGTAATCACGGCAGTGTTTCCTTCCCGCCGAGGGTTGCTCCCTTCTGTGCGGGCACTGATTGATTTCCTTGCGAAATCATTCGAGGGGCATCCCGCGTGACGCCTGTCGAGAGATGCGATGACAAAAAAACAGACGCTTTACTCACACGATTGAGACTTACCAGTTTGAATCACACCTGATTCTCCCGCGACGGACAGCAATCGGCCAATAACTGTCCCGCCACAAACACCGCGCAACGCGGTAGAGCGAGTCCCCTTCCCTTGAGTCGCGCCAGAGCGACGCAACCCAAAGAAGGAGCAAGGTACTCACCAAGTACCACTCTTAGTGCAAACTTCACTTAGGGACCAACAAACGTTTCCACGACCTACCAACTCATGCGCAGGCCCACGGTGCCCGTCGTACCGCTCAGATCATTGCCGTCCAGATTGAAGCTGTATCCGACGCTGCCATAGACGCTGATATCTGAAGTCAGTTTGGCTGCAATCCCCGCATCGATGTCAGCGGATGAAGACTTGTGTTCGGTCTTGATCCGGTCCACATCATCGTAGGTGACGGTGTCGTAACCGCCAAATGTACGCCAGAGGTTGGCCCTCACATACGGTTCCAGCGGGATGTTGTCGGCCTGGTAACGCCCTTTGAGTCGGGTGCCGAGGCGGCCCGTCCAGTAATCCTGCGAGTCGAAGGACACGTCGGAAATTCCGTCGTTCTGATCATCCAGATCGATCTGCTGGTTGATTATCTGTACCTGGGGTTCTGCAACCCAGTTTTCCGAGACGCGAATGGGATATCCCGCTTCAGCCGACAGGGTCACCGCATCGCCCTTGGTGTCCATTTTTACCCCGCGCTCGGAGCTGTTGTCGCCATCCAGGCGCGACCACATTGCCACGGTGTCCACGTACCAGCCGGTGGGGTCTATCAGGGTCCAGTATGCCCCGAAGTGATCGCCATCGAGCTTCACCCGACCCGAGCGGCGGTCCTGAAAGCCTTCGGCAAAACCATCGACATCCCCTTGCAGATGGGTGTGGCCGACAAACAGCCCGGCGCGCTGCAACTGCCCACCGCTGGTCTGCGAGCCGTACAGGTCATGGCCGATCTGGAAGCCCTGGAGTGAGCCATCGAAGCTTGGCGACACGGTGCCGGTCCAGCTTTTCTGCAGGTTGCTGCCATAGGCCCGGCCCCAGCCTGCGGGAACACTGCCCGTTTCGGCCAACAGGCTTTGTTCACCCTGGCGCTCATGGAAGGTGCCCAGTGCTTGCAAAGCCATCAGTTGCGCGGCGGGAACAACCACGGAATACACCGGCACTTCCACGCGATACAGCGGAATCGGGTCTGCGCCTGCGACCGCCGTAGGGATCGGCGGTGTGGTGGCGGCGGGGGTTGGCGACGTCACGGCGGTGAGCTGCGTAGGGGCGGGTTCGGCCAGCTCGGTGGGGACGACAGGGCGTGCGGTCGGTGGCTCGACAGGTGGTTCATCCGGGTCCACCACGGGCGGTACCGTGGGTGGTGGCGTCACCACGGGCGGTACTGTGGGTGGTGGCGTCACTACGGGCGGTACCGTGGGTGGTGGCGTCACTACGGGCGGTACTGTGGGTGGTGGCGTCACTACGGGCGGTACCGTGGGAGGCGGCGTCACCACGGGCGGTACTGTGGGAGGTGGCACGGCCGCCACCGACGATCTCAGGTACCAGTTGTTCTCAGAGCCGGCCGTGACTCCGCCCTTGAACAGGTAGTACTCGTAAGCCCCCGCAGATAGCGAACCTTTCAGGGCAAAGGCGTCGATGCTGCTAGTGGCACCATTTCGCGCCTGTACCACTTCGATACCGTTTTGCCGGGTCAGCCCGCCAAGTCCGCCCAGGTTGGTAACGCCCAATTGGGTGTTGCCGCTGATGGTGCCCTGGGAGACCACCAGTTTGTCGCTGGCGGAACTGTCGTCGCCGAGCACCGTTTGCAGCAGTAATTGGCCACCGTTGCCGACATAGTTGCCGTGGACTGTGAGTAAGTCGGTTGCACTGTTGCTGCCAGTGGTCATGTCGATGGCGCCCGCGTTGTTCAGTGTTGCCAATTGGCCCGCGGTATAGGGGCGTATGCTGCCTTGGGTCACGGCCAGGGTGCTGCTGCCATCAATCGAGAATTCGCCGGTTTCGGTCGCGCTGTCGCCGAGGAAAAAATCCCCGGCCAAGTCGAAGTGCGAATGGTTGGTGAGATTGACGCTTTCCCAGCCGATGTACCGGGAAGGCGTGGCCGACGTGGTTTTGTCTAAGGTCAATTGGTCGTCGCCCAAACCGCCGTCGATGAAGGGTGTAAGGCTCAGCAGGCTTTCGTTCAGGTCGCCGAGCAGGACGGTGTCGTCACCATCGCCCATGAGCACCGCTGATTTGATCTGGCCGCCGTTCGTCCACTTGAACTGGTCATTGCCGACGCTGGTACGGATTTCACCATTGGTCACCCCCCCCCCGAGACGGTGATGCTGTCATCGCCACCGCTGGTGCTGATGTTGCCGCCAATGGTGCCGCCCGACACGATAATGGTGTCCTTGTCGAACCCTGTGACCAGGTTGCCGTCAATCGCACCGCCAGACATGTCGAAAATGTTGGTGTACAGCTTCATGTCGACGCGACCGATTCTACCGGCGGTCATCTTCGCGATATCGCCATCGACAAATGCGTCGACGATTCTGCCACCCGTCATCAGAAAGGTATCGCGCCCTCCCCCTTGGGCCAGGGACTGGATCTGCCCGCCGGTCATGATGAAATCATCGGTACCGTCATCTTGTATCACCGCGCCATTGATCTGGCCGGCGGATATTTGCAACGAGTCTGCGCCATTACGTTGATCAAGCTTGCCGGTGATGAGGCCGGAGTCCATCACTACTCGGTCAACACCGTCGCCGAAGATGACATTGCCGTTGACGGTGCCGTTTCCATTGGCCGGAAAGGTCAATGTGTTGTTGCCGTCGGTGTCGGTGAGCGGAGCACTGGTGCCGCTGTCACAGGTGTAGGCAGTGTCACCGACACTGCTCACCAAGTTACACGCCGCCTGTGCTTGTTGTAATGCCAAGCTTAATATTGACAATGCTCCTACTTGGAGCAGCCCGTTTTTTCCTACGCGCACGGCAAGGCTCATAAGCCCCCTTAGTTCTGAACGTTATTATTGATTGTGGTAAACCTGACTTCGGGGCTATGTTTAGCTCATGGATATTCAATCCACAAGTTATTGGATGTTTTTTGGTGAGTGTGTGAGCTAATTCGCACTTCGGATCGGGAATGTTTTATTCGTCGTTTTCTCTCGCCTGTGAATGGGAGAGTTTGACAACCAGGAGGGTTATGGCATGGCGACAGGCGTAGTGAAATGGTTCGATGATGCGGTAGGTACAGGGCTCATCATCGCTGATGAAGGTGGGCAAGACCTTTTTGCACACTTTAGAAGTATATGCGGTGATGGCTCTGAGACACTATCTAAGGGTCAAAGAGTAGAGTTCGAGATTGCGCATGGTCCGAACGGACTACAGGCCGATCTCATTCGGCCGCTACAAGACCCATTGAACTAGTTTTCAACCGAACTGTATGGGTCGATTGCAGCCTTTCACGACAGACAGCAACTGGCCTAATTCCGTCCGAGCAGAATTACACCACGACTCTTATTGGGTAACACAAAGTACTCAGGATCAATAAAGCCAGGCACTTCCTTACTTTGGATTACCCGCTTTCCCCCCTGACTACACGGTCAGCGGTATAAAAATTGGTATATGCTCATTCCCTCCTACGGCGTCCAGCGGACCTCATACAATCCCTACTTTAGAAGACCGTCGTACGCCTGCTCGCAGGTCACTCCCCGGGCTCTGGCTTGGTCAGCAATTGCAGCCAAGTCGCTCGCTCGCTGGTCAGCGCGTTTGGCTACGAGGCGAGCGGCAAGGTTGTCGACCGCTCCGCGCACGCCGTCAGTAGAAGCGCGAGCGGCAGTAGCGTCAGCAGAGTACAGGGTGGTTCAATTCAACCCGCTCTGATGTTGCCCGGCGAATTGTCTGTGGAACCAGTCCGAGAGCATGGCTTTCTCGGAGTAGAGCCTGTCACTTCTGTTGACACGCCCCGGACGCTGGAGGTAGAGCTGATCCATGACCCTGGCGTCGGCTTGGCTGACGATCTGGCCGTTTTGTTTGAGCACGTAATGTAGATCGATGCTCGGCCAGGTGATGTCGCGCATGAAGCGCACTTCGTAGGCATCAGGCCTCCAAGGTTCATAGCGACCGGCCAGGTCGATGTTGCGTATTTCAATTTGCAACTGCTGGCCGGGTGGCAGGTACCGCTCGCCAAGCTTCTGGATGTAGCTACGCAGCTCTTTCATGACATAAGGATCGGCACCACGTTCATAGCCCGGACGATCAAGGCTGGCATCGCTGAATTTTTCGGGGTTCTTGAAGACGACTTCGACCGAAGTCGCTGCGGTGGCAAGTGGCACCATAAATAGCGCCAGCAGTGCGATCGAGGTGTAAAGGGTAATTGAGCGCATGGCTCACCTCCAGGTGCAGCGCTTTTCAACGCATGCTGCACCGTGTCTAGGGGGCGCTCTCAATTAGTTTTCACGCCGCGACGGGAAAACTAATTGAGAACGCCCCCTAGTTTACACCTGAGGTGATCCACCCTGCCCCGGTCGCTTTAATGCCCGCGAATGTAGTGTTCCAGTTGCCGGATCAACTCGGCCTGCTCGACGATGGCTTCTTTGACCAGATCACCAATCGACAACAGGCCGATCAGTTGGTCGCCCTCCACCACCGGCAGATGGCGCAGATGACTGTCGGTCATGACCGCCATGCAACGCTCAATACTCTGCTGACTGTCTGCTGTCACGACGGGGGCGCTCATGATGGCCCGGACCGGCGTACCGACCGAAGAGCGCCCCTGTAGAACGATCTTGCGCGCATAGTCGCGTTCGCTGATAACGCCGACCACCTGCCCCTCCTCTATGACCGGTAGGGCACCGACGTTTTTTTCGGCCATCATCTTCAACGCTTCAAGCACCATCTGGTCTGGCGCGATGCTATGCACCCGCCGGTTCTGCACGGCCTTGAGTTTCAGCAGTTGTGCGGCTGTTTTCATACGAGCCTCCGATACTGTTTTTCATTGATCATCGACTCCGCCGGAGCCTGGCATGATTCATTGATTGAATAAGCGCTCAGCCCCCGGCGAAATCCATGGGGTCAGGCCACCGCGACCTCCACCCGGCCTGCGTTCAGGCGCACCGGCCAGACCCGCAGGCGCTGCTGCGGATACTCCAGGCAACTGCCGTCCTCAAGGCGGAAATGCTGTTTGTAGAGTGGCGAGGCAATCACCAGATCGCCCTTGATGCTGCCGATCAGCCCCCGACCGATGACATTCGCCCCGGATTGCGGGTCATGATTATCGACGGCATAGAGGGTCTTGCCTTCGGCATCCGGCAGGTAGAACAGCGCCACTTGTGCACCGTCGAGCCAGGCGACGACGCCGGAGTTACTCACCAGATCCTCCTGGCTGCACACCGCTTGCCAGGCATCGGGATTGACCAGGGAGGAACTGCAATAGGCGCGCTGGGTATCGGACTGGCTCATCAGGCAATCTCCTCGATGACAGGGATAAGGTGGAGTTCAGAGGCCATGATCGGCCGGCGCTGACCGCGTTCCTGGACAAAATGGATGTCCGGGTCCGGGCGTTGATCGTTGACGAAGGTGCGGAAGCGCTTGAGTTTTTCCGGGTCTTTCAGGGCGTTGGCCCATTCGCATTCGTAGCGGTTGACCACCAATTGCATCTGCGATTCGAGCTCAAGGCCAAGCCCCAGGCTGTCGTTGATGATCACGTCCTTGAGGTAATCCAGGCCGCCCTCCAGGCTCTCGCGCCAGACCGAAGTGCGCTGCAATTTGTCGGCGGTGCGGATGTAGAACATCAGGAACCGGTCGATGTAGCGAATCAGGGTGGCGTCATCGAGGTCGGTGGCGAACAACTCGGCGTGGCGCGGGCGCATGCCGCCGTTACCGGCCACGTAGAGGTTCCAGCCTTTCTCGGTGGCGATCACGCCCACGTCCTTGCTCTGCGCCTCGGCGCACTCACGGGTGCAACCGGAAACCGCGAACTTGAGCTTGTGTGGCGAGCGCAGGCCCTTGTAGCGATCCTCGAGGGTCAGGGCCATTTTCACGCTGTCCTGTACGCCGTAACGGCACCAGGTGCTGCCGACGCAGGACTTCACCGTGCGGGTCGATTTGCCGTAGGCGTGCCCGGTTTCGAAACCCGCTGCAATCAGCTCGGCCCAGATGTCCGGCAACTGATGCAACTGAGCGCCGAACAGGTCGATGCGCTGCCCGCCGGTGATTTTGCTGTAGAGGTCGTATTTCTTCGCCACCACGCCAATCGCGATCAGCTTGTCCGCCGTGATCTCCCCCCCGGCGATGCGTGGCACCACCGAATAGGTACCGTTTTTCTGCATGTTGGCCATGAAGGTGTCGTTGGTGTCCTGCAACGGCACCAGCGACGCGTCCATGATCGGCTGGTTCCAGCACGAGGCGAGGATCGAACCCACCGCCGGTTTGCAGACGTCGCAACCGGTGTGGCCACGGCCATGTTTGGCCAACAGTTCGTCGAAGGTGATCACGCCCTCTACCCGTACCAGCGCATAAAGCTCCTGGCGGGTGTAGGCGAAGTGTTCGCACAGGCTTTTGTCGACACTGACGCCACGGGCAATCAACTCATGCTCGAAGACTTGCTTGAGCAGGCCGGCGCAACCGCCGCAGCCGGTGCAGGCCTTGGTCTGCGACTTGAGTTGGCCCAGGTCGGTGCAGCCGCCGTCGATGGCCGAACAGATGGAGCCCTTGGTGACGTTATGACAGGAGCACACCGTGGCCGACTCGGGCAGCGCACCCGGGCCCAGGGTCGGCGCGCCTTCGCTGGACGGCAGAATCAGGCTGGCGGGTTCTGCTGGCAAGGCGATGCCGTTCTGCATGTATTGCAGCAGGGTGTCGTAATAGCTGTTGTCACCGACCAGCACCGCACCGAGGACGTGTTTGCCACTGCCATCCACCACCAGGCGGCGATAGCTGGCGCTGGTTTCGTCGATGAATTGATAGCTGCGTGCGCCCGGGGTGTTGCCGTGGGCGTCGCCGATGGAGCCGACATCCACCCCCAGCAGCTTGAGCTTGGTCGACATGTCGGCACCGGTGAACGGCTCGGCGACTTCGTTGCACAGACGAGCCGCAACGCTGCGTGCCATCTGGTAGCCCGGCGCGACCAGGCCGAACAGGCTGCCGTTCCATGAAGCGCATTCACCGATGGCGTAGATGTTCGGGTCGCAACTGAGGCACGTGTCGTCGATCACCACGCCACCGCGCGGACCGATCTCCAGCGCGCATTGACGGGCCAGCGCGTCTTGAGCGCGGATACCGGCGGAAAACACGATCAGGTCGGTTTCGAGGAATTCGTCATTGGCGAAATTCATGCGATAGCGGTACTGCTCACCCGCGCTGATCGATTGCGTGGCGCGGGACAGATGTACACCGACGCCCAATCGTTCGATCTGCGCCTTGAGCGCCTGGCCACCGAGGTCATCGAGCTGTACCGGCATCAAGCGCGGCGCGAATTCCACCACGTGGGCTTCAAGGCCCAGGCTCTTCAACGCGTTCGCAGCTTCCAGGCCCAGCAAGCCACCGCCGACCACCACACCACGCCGGGCATTGGCCGCAGCAGCCCGAATGGCATCGAGGTCTTCCAGGGTGCGATAGACCAGACGCGACTCACCTTCGGCGCCTTCGATTGGCGGAACAAACGGATAAGACCCGGTGGCCAGGACCAATTTGTCATACGGGACGCAACCTTGCGAGGTGACCACCTGGCGACGGACGCGGTCGATTTCCAATACCGGTACACCCAAATGCAGCGTAACGCCGGGCGTCCGGTAGAGCGACGCATCGGACAGCGCCAGCGACTCGGCATCACGACCAGCGAAGTACTCGGAAAGATGCACACGGTCATAGGCACGCATCGGCTCTTCACTGAAGACGTGCAGCCGGTATTGGTCAAGCGCTCCCCGCTCGATCAGCTGTTCGACACAATGATGTCCGACCATGCCATTACCGATCACGATCAGCGTTTGCATCTTGTTCAACGTGGCAACATTGGAATTCATAGAAAGCACCCAGCCCGAGCCCATCACGGTTTTAAAAGCAAAAAAAAACGCCTGAAACCTTTCGGTTCCAGGCGTCTTTGCCTGTTCTTTTGCGGTGTTGAAACCAGGCATCTATGCCTGATCCACCGATGCTGCCCACGACCTGTTCGGCCAATCGATCGTCGTTGACCGAGGGGGCTGTCCACACGAATGCTCTCCAGGTGGACCTGATGTCAGCCTTGCAGCCTTTGTGCCAGTCAGCCACAGAGAGGCTTCAACTATCTGGAAACACGGACTTTTGAGCCAGGGGGGGTTGTCACAACGCTGGAGCTACCGCAGGCGAAAGCGCTTTGCGGCGCTTCCGAGTGGTGCACGTTGTTGCGCATGGCGCTTTATAAAAGTGCATGTACAGCTCGATTCCACAGCTCGCTGCAACGAAACCCTGTTTCTGGCTGTGATCAGCTTTTCCTGTCAGCCCTGTCATGTCGTCGTCACATCCACCACGCACAATGGGATCAGCCAAAAGGATTTGGCCCATCTACAAAGAGCCTGGCCGACGCCGGACTTTTTCATTGCTACGACATGTTTTTCACGAAACGCTCACAAGATGGAGCGCAGATTGAAAGCACAAAAGGATTTGACCCCAAACAGAAGGCCCGCCATTGCGCGGGCCTATTGCTGCCTGCATTGAGCGCGTGACGAAGCGATTTCAACCCTTCGCAAGGTGAAACTGGCGGCCAGAAGCAGAACTGACAGCGAACCTGGCCATTACGCAGTGGTCATAACAGCTGATGGCAGCGTAAACGATCAGTGGCCCAGAGCCGACTTCATTCAGGAGCGCTGCCTGCAATTCACACATTTCAGGGCGCGCCGGATAACCTCAGTGGGTTCGGTTCCTGCATGACGCAGGTACTTGCCGCTGCTCTCATCCCCCTGCTCCCTCAGCGGAGTACGCAAATGACTCAATCAATGCGGTTCTTCCTCTCGTTCTTCTTCGCGATTGCAACATTGGCATCGGCTGGTTTCCTGAACAATGCCGGAGCAGCCACCGCCGAGGATCTGAATGCCGACGCACGACAAGCGTTGCAGATGCTCTACAAGACCCATCCTTTTTCCGAAACCATCTCGCACCAAGCCAAAGCCGTACTGGTATTCCCGAACATCATCAAGGCCGGTCTCGTGTTCGGCGGTAGCTACGGCGAAGGCGTACTGATGAAAGGCTCGAAAGTCGAGAACTACTACAACTCCGTCAGCGGTTCATGGGGGCTGCAGGCCGGCGCCCAGTCGTACGGCTATGCGGTTTTTCTGATGACCGATAAAGCCGTGAAATATGTCGCTGAAACCAAGGGCTGGGAAATCGGTGTGGGACCAACGGTTGTCGTGGTGGATGAAGGGGTTGCGAAGAACCTGTCCAGCTCGACACTGAAAGACGACGCCTACGCGTTCATCTTCGACCAGCAAGGATTAATGGCGGGGATCAGTATCGAGGGTACGAAGATTTCGCTGATCAAGCGCTGAAGTCTGCGTCTGACTGGCCATCGGGAGCGTGATGGCGGCCTATGCCAACCCGGATGAGTTTACCCGTTTAGGCTAGGCTGTCCTCACTCCTGGCGCACAGACGCACCTGATGATTGGGAAGCCATCTGGACGAGCAAGGCTGTTTCGACCGTTCATTGATACAGGTCTAAACATTGAACGAGCGAATCCTGATAATGATTTTCCAGTTTTTAGGTAGGCCTTAAATGACTTCACAGATCTTCCAGGTTCACGGCCTCGTGAGTTTTACACTCGCCATCCTCCTGCTTTTCCTCGGCAAGACCCTCGTCCAGCACAACACCTTTCTGCGTCAATACTGTATCCCGGAATCGGTGGTCGGCGGCTTCGTCTGTGCGGCGGTGACGTCCTTGCTGTACTTCGGCCTGAAGATCCAGATCGAATTCGACCTGCAAGTTCGCGACACCCTGCTGCTCTATTTCTTTGCCGGCATTGGCTTGAAATCGGACATGCGCCAACTGCTCAAGGGGGGGCGCCCGCTGCTGATCCTGCTGTTGCTCGCCGCCGTGTTCATCCTGTTGCAGAACTCGCTGGGCATGGGTGTGGCCCAGGCGTTTGGGCTTGATCCCAAGGCGGGCTTGATGGTCGGTTCCATTTCCCTCACGGGTGGCGTGGGCACCACCCTGGCCTGGGCACCACTCTTCGTCGAAAAACTGGGCATCAGCAACGCCCACGAACTGGGCATCGCCAGCAACACCGTCGGCCTGATTGCCGCTTGCGTCATCGGCGGCCCTATCGCCAACCAGTTGATACGCCGTTATCAACTGACGCCGTCCAGGGATGCGGAGCTGGAAGTCGGCATTCTCGAGCAACAACCGAGCAAGGCGCTGGACTACTACGACGTGCTCTGGGCCTGGATGTGGCTCAACCTGACCCTGATGGCCGGTTACGGACTCAATCTGGTGCTGGTCGATGCCGGCGTCACCCTGCCCAAGTTTGTCAGCTGCCTGTTCGCGGGCATCGTCATTCACCACCTCGTTCTGGCCTTTGTAGGTGATCAGCGACTGAAAACCTGGAGCGGTGCCAGCCTGGGCCTGTCGCTGATCTCCGACATCTGCCTGGGCATGTTCTTGACCATGGCCCTGATGGGGCTTCAGCTATGGCAACTCAACGGCGCGTTGATGTTCATTCTGTGCGCAATGACCCTGCAAATCCTGCTGACGGTCGCCTATACGTATTTTGTGGTCTTCCGCTTTATGGGGCGCAATTACGAAGCCAGCGTGATTGCTTCCGGGTTCGGCGGGATTGCCCTCGGTTCCACGGCAACGGCCATCGTCAACATGTCGACCGTGACGCAAAAGTACGGTGCGGCGCACCAGGCCTTCCTGATCGTGCCGCTGGTGTGCGGCTTTTTCATTGACCTGGTCAATGCCGTGATCATCAGCATGTTCAGTGGTCTGTAGCGACCTCAACTGGACTCTTGGACGGCCAGACACACCGAACTCAGGAAAGCGGACGAAAGGAGCAGCAGGATCGATGCCGCAAGGATAGGCTCAGAGTAAGAGTGTACCCCGGCCCTGATCCGGCCAGGTACGATCTCAAATGCGCCTCTTGCTACAGGGGAACCGGGATGACGGGACACACTGTGCGCCAATGCTCGTCATGGATCCTGCTATCCCTGCTCGCCATCGACCTGGCACTGACAGCGGGATGTTCAGGCAAAGCCACCACGGCTCGATATTCAGCCCCAAACACTGGTTCAACCTGCTACGCAAAAGCCCTCCCCACTGTCGGCGAAGGTGGCCTCGCCTGGGCGGACACCTTGGACATGGCTCGCCAGAAATCCATGGATAATTGCATCCGTTATGCGGGCCGTTCCGGCGGCACGCCGAATACCTGCCACGTGGTGATGGCGGAATGTAAGCATTGATAGAGCGGTTTTTCATTTCTGCGCCGCTTTTGCATTTTTGTGCGACAGATCCCACTTCAGGGGCTCCCGTTTCACACGCTCGCGGTGTTAGTTTTGAAATGTTTCTGATCGACCGATCAGATATTTCTTACAAACCGCCTGCAAAGGAATGCCCCCAGCAATGGATTTTTCCCTCAAGCATCTGGCTGCGACCACCCTCATGCTCGCCAGCCTTTCGTCGTTCACCACCGCTGCCCACGCCAACATCACCCCGCAACAGAACGCGATCATCCTCAAGACCTTCAGCGATGCGTCGGTCAAGGATTTCAGGCAGTTCCTGGGAAGCCTGGCCAAGAGCGATATCGCCAAGACCGACGACCTCGGCTCGGCCATCAGCGCGTTCCTCGACAACAAGACGCTTAGCGCTGAACAGCAAAACGAAATCCATCGTTTGCTTGGCCTCTATGCCCGGGTGAAATACGGCAGCGCGGCCACCGAAACCTTGAAGGAGCTGGTGGCCATTCCCACCGTGAACGTGGACGGGGTAGCCCAGCACGACAATCCCGAATTCATCAAGATTGCCGAGAAGATCAAGGGCCTGGCCCAGGCGTTCAACCTGAACTTTCGCAACATCGACAACCGCGTCTACGAGATCTCCCTGGAAGGCAGCGGCGATGAAGTCGTGGGCATCCACGCCCATGCCGATGTGGTGCCGGTGACGCCGGAAAACTGGGTACTGCAGGACGGCACCCGCCTCGATCCGTTCAAGGTCACCCTGATCGGCGATCGCATGTATGGCCGGGGCACCGAGGATGACAAGAACGGCATCGTGGTGGCGCTCTACGCCATGAAGATCATCAAGGAAGAGAAGCTGCCGCTGGCCCGCAACTTCAAACTGCTGGTGGACACCACTGAAGAGACCACGGGCGACGCCATCCCCTACTACTTCGAACGCAACCCCACCCCCAACTACAACCTGGCACTGGATGGCGGCTACCCGGTGGTGATCGCCGAGAAAGGCTACGGCACGGTCATGGCCAGCTTCGCCAAGCGCGCAGCGCAGGGCAAGGGCGCGGAAATCACCTCGATGACCGGCGGCCTGGCCACCAACCAGATTCCGTCGACATCGGTCGCGACCCTGGTGACCGACAAGCCCGCCGAACTGGCCGCCAGCCTGCAAAAGGCCGGCACCGAATATGCCAAGCGTAACGGCGGCAACTTCGAGGTCGCCGCCAAGGTCGACGGCAAGGACGTCAAACTGACGGTCACCGGTGTGTCCGCCCACTCCTCCGAGCCCGAGTCCGGCGTCAACCCGGTGGCCAGGATGCTCGACTTCCTCAATGGCCTCGACGGCAAGGTCGCGCTCAAGCACAACCAGATCACGGACGCCGCCCGCTACGCCGCCGACAACTGGGGGCTGGACTACCTGGGTGGCAAGTTGGGGGTCGGTTTTGCCGATGAATTCATGGGTCCGCTGACCACCTCCCTGACCTATGTCGGGATGGACGACAAAGCCTTCAAGCTTGCGGTCAACCTGCGCGTGCCGAAGGGCAAGACGCCGCAAGTGCTCAAGTCCGAAATCGCAGCAAAGCTGGACGCCTGGAGCAAGAAGACCCGCATCGCACCAGCCTTCGACCTGTCGATTGCCGAACCGATGTACCGCAACCCCGAGGGTGAATGGGTCAAGGCCCTGCTCGCGGTGGCCAGCGAAAACCTCGGCATGGAACACAAGTTCGGCACCTCCGCCGGCGCCACCTCCGTACATGAACTGCCCAACGGCGTGCAATTCGGCCTGGCCATGCCGGACGTCAAATACACCGGCCACAACGACAACGAGTTCAAGACCACCGAGCAGTTCCTGCTGGACCTGCAGATCGTGACCGAAATGATGGGCCGCATCGGGCAATTGCCGAAACTGTGATCCCCCTTCGGACCCGCCGCCCTGGCGGGTCCTTTGCTTTCACTCCCACTCCCAAATCACATGCCGGCCCTTGTAGGAGCGAGCCTGCTCGCGAAAAACCAGAGGACGCCGCGGTAAGTCTGGCTTCCCGCGTCATCGTTACCCACCATCGCGAGCAAGCTCGCTCCTACGGGGCGATTTGATCCAGCACCCGGTTCGCCGTGAGCTCCGCCAGCATCACGCTGTTGGAAATACCCAGCAATGCATTGCGCGATCCACCGTCCAGGTGATCCACCAACTGATGGACCATCACATCGACCGACGCGAGGGTTTCGACCAGATAAACCATCAAGGTTTCGGAACTCGCCTGCGGGTTCACGGTGAACAGGGTACTGGGTGTGCGCGGTGTGGCTTTGATATCGGCAATCGAGGGGATGTGAAAATCGAGGGTGGCTTCGTTGAGCCTGGTTGAGTCGGATTCATGTGGGGAGACCGGATCGGCGTCCGGTGGGTTTGGCGTTACCTTGAACATATTTCTGTCTCCAAAAAATGGAGCCATCACCGACTTGCGACTAAACAAGGGGGTGGCAGCTGTACGCAGGTTAGTCGACCGGGGAGACACGAAACCGGCGCGCCCGAAGGCGCCCTGCGCACAGCTACCATGAAGTGCAGGCAAGAAATGACCTGACTGTCTGGATGCAAATACGCTTCGTGAAACCACCGGGCGACTAAACCCGATCACTGATGAGCAGTGACACGAAGCAAGTTACCGACGGCCTCCAAGGCGCACAAGCCGGCGGATTCTGGCGTAACCGTAGGCAACGGCGCAAGGTCTTGTAGCTTGCATGAAGCAACCTTAAACGCCTTTAAACAAGCGCTCTCCGGCGATGTTGAGTGACATGGCGCACTTGTCCGGATTGATGAACAAACCTCATGAACCCTTACCGATTTACCCGTCTAGTGCTCACCCGTTAGCTCGCTTACTGTTTCCCCAGCGGTCCTGCACCCAGCCGATATCACTGACGTGCAGCCTGACCATCAACGTGCCCATCGTCTTGTTCTGGGCACGTGCGATCTTCTGCTCTCGGATGACAGGCAGTCGATCCGCGGGACCACTCAGCTCGCAATGCGCGACAATGGCGTGACGACCTGGATCAATACTCAGGTTGAAGCTATACCGAAAGGGTTCTGAGTGGGATGGACCACACGCTCGATTAGCGACTGAGGAGAACTTCGCGGTGTCGAATCAGCTGGTCATACGCAACATGACCCGTCCCGAGCTGGACGAGCTCGTCGACTGGGCTGCCCGTGAAGGTTGGAATCCCGGCCTTCACGATGCCGAGCTGTTCTGGGCTACGGACCCTGCCGCCTTCATCGCGGCGTACCAGGACGGCGAAATGATCGGTGGCGGTGCCATCACCTCCTACAATGGCGAATTCGGTTTCATGGGTTTTTTCATCGTCCGGCCTGAATATCGCGGTCAAGGTCTGGGCAATACCCTCTGGCACGCACGCCGCGAGCGACTCCTCGCCCGCCTGCGCCCAGGCGCGAGCATCGGCATGGACGGCGTCTTCGCGATGCAGGACTACTACGCCAAAGGTGGTTTCGTCTTCTCCCATCGCAACATGCGTTTTCGTGCCAATCCCACCGCCCGCCCGACGACCTCGCAGGTAGACGGCCAGGACATAGTCCCGTTGGCCTCCTTCCCGTTCGATCAGGTTGTCGCTTACGACCGCACCTGTTTCCCCGCCGCGCGCACAAGCTTCCTGAGCGGGTGGATAGCCCAGGCCGACGCGCTCGCCGTGGGTTGCCGGCGCGAGGGCAGGCTAAGCGGCTATGGCGTAGTAAGGCGCTGCCGGGAAGGCTACAAGATCGGCCCCTTGTTCGCCGATGACGCCCTGGCAGCCAATGCCATCTACGCGCGCCTGGCGGAATTTGCCGAGGGTGGCCCGCTGTTTCTCGATGCCCCGCAGAATAACCCCGCCGCGATGGCGCTCGTGCACCAACAGGGCATGGTCGAGGTTTTCGGCTGCGCACGCATGTACCTCGGCCCTCCTCCGGCAATCGCGCACGAACGTGTGTTCGGCGTCACGACCTTCGAGTTGGGCTGATGGCCGCTCGCGACCTCATCGGATATGGTGGCTGCCCACCCCACCCGCGATGGCCCGGTGAGGCACGCGTCGCGGTCCAGTTCGTACTCAACATCGAAGAAGGCGCGGAGTCATGCATCCTCAATGGCGATGCCCAGTCGGAAGCCTGGCTTCACGAACTTCCTGGCCGTCCGCCGCGTGGGGGGGAACCGGACTTGAGCGTCGAGGGCATGTACGAATACGGATCGCGCGCAGGTGTGTGGCGCATTCTGGAGCTGTTCAGCGCCCGCGGCCTGCCGCTGACCGCCTTCGCCGTCGGCCGGGCACTGGAACTCACCCCGGCGATTGGCCATGCGCTCTGCGCTGCCGGGCATGAGATTGCCGGGCATGGCTACCGTTGGCTGGATTATCGCGACATGCCTGAAGACCAGGAGCGGCGCCATATCCGCCTCACCCTCGACGTGATCGAGCAGATCTGCGGTAAACGCCCCGTAGGTTGGTACACAGGAAGGGTCAGCCAGAACACCCGCCGCCTGTTGCGTGAGGAAGGCGGGTTTCTCTATAGCTCGGACGCCTACAACGATGATCTGCCCTATTGGCTCCCAGGCTCGCCCGCCCACCTGGTGATCCCTTACACACTGGTCAACAATGACGCCCGCTATCTGCTGCCCAATGGTTTCGCCAGCGGTGAAGACTTCTTCGGGCTGCTCAAGGATGCTTTCGACCTGCTGTGGCAGGAGGGCGCGCAACACCCGAAGATGATGAGCGTCGGCCTGCATGGGCGGATCAGTGGCCATCCCGGTCGTGCGATGGCGCTGGCGCGCTTTCTTGATTACGTGCAAGGCCACGATGCGGTGTGGATCTGCCGGCGCGAAGAGATTGCCAGGCACTGGATAGCCCAATTCCCCGCGTGAGTGGCAAGTGGTTCGCAACGGCCTGAGCCACGCTGGCGTATCACCCTCCAATCACTACCCCTTTCGAGTAACAAAGACGCGACCGCGCTCGTCTCGGCTGAGGTGAACGACAACCCGAACATCTACCCCACTGCGCAAGTGATAGCCACTCTGTTCACTCGCAAGCCACGCTCAATGAAGTGGCAAGGCAGCTAAATAGCCGCCCTCGGAAAACACTAAACTACGAAACGCCCGCTGAACGATTTAGCCAATCTGTTGCATCGACCGGTTGAATCCACAGCCAAAAGCGGCCCTTTACTCGGAAGTAGACGACACCTCTGCGAGATATCCCATGTACTCCTGCGAGAAGTCCAGGTACGCCCGCACAATGGCAGACGGGTGACGATGTGATGGGTAGAGCAAGTTGATTTGCTGTTCCGGTAGTGGATGTTCGGGAAGTAGCGCAAGTAACTTCCCTTCCCGGATGGCACTCGCCGCCAAAAATGGCGGAAGCTCCGTTACCACATCACCGATCAATGCCCGGCTGCGCAGGTGCGCATAGTCGTTGGTGGACAGCATCGCCTCAGGTTTGAATACCACTCCCCCCAACTGCCATGTCGCATTGGCACCCTGGCTCCAGACCGCACATGGATAACCGTATAGAGCCTCGACGCTGCTAAGTGCACCTAGTCGCTCAATCAATGCCGGACTGGCCACGAGAATGTGACGATAGGTCAGCATGCGGCGGGCGACCATAGTCTCGTGCGCGATCATGCCTACGCGCAGCGCCACATCGACACCATCTTCGATGAGATCGATGCGGCGCTCGGTGGTGTAGACGCTGATCTGGATCTGCGAATAGCGGCGCTGGAAAGCCGACAGTACCTCCCACCACGGTTCAAACGACGGCGGCAATGACAGCCGCAAGCGCCCTTTTAAATGCGCCTGATCACTGATCACGGCCTGTTCGCCTTCAATCAAAGCCTCAATGCCACGGCTCGCATGTTCGTACAATCGCGTCCCCGAATCAGTGAGTTTGGTGCCACGTACAGAACGTTCGAGCAGTTGCACCTTCAACTGCTGTTCAAGCTCGCGAATGCGTCGACTCAAGGTAGGTAGCGGAATGTCCAGGCGCTCAGCTGCGGCCGAGAGGCTACCGGTCTGCGCCACGCTGACAAACATCCGGACGGCGTTGAAGTCCATTACAGCGTTCCTCTCATTTTTGAGATAAAGCTTATCTCTAGCGTGGATTATCTTCCATATACGAGTAGTGGATAGTGCACTCACTTGCTTGAAAACAACGTTTCAACCAACCAGCCACGTACCTGAGAAAACGACCATGAAAGCTTATGTGATTGAACAACCGGGCGGCCCTGAAGTCCTGCAACTGCGAGATATCCCGTCACCCGAGCCAGCTCCGGACGAAGTGCAGATCCGCGTCCGTGCGTTTGGCCTCAACCGCGCAGAAACTTACCTGCGCGCAGGCAAAATGGGTGACATCACCACACCACGCGTGCCCGGCATCGAGGCCGTGGGCGAAGTCATCCATGACCCCGCCGGTGTCTTGCGCACCGGCCAGCGCGTGGCCACGGCCATGGGCGGCATGCAGTTCAGCCGCAATGGCAGCTATGCCGAGCAGGTTACGGTACTGCGCAACAACGTGATCTCACTGGACGACACGTCTCTCTCGTGGGAAGAACTTGCCACTCTGCCGGAGGCGTATCTCACCGCTTGGGGGGCGCTTGACAAGAGTTTAGCCATTCAACATGGCCAGACTCTGCTGGTACGGGGAGGCACTTCATCAGTAGGCCAGGCCGCCATCACCTATGCCAAGGCCCGCGGATTAATAGTGATCGCCACAACGCGCAGCTCTGCGAACACCCAACGCTTGTACGAAATAGGGGCCGACGAGGTCGTCATCGACAGCGGTGACATCGCGCAGCGTATTCGCGAAGTCGCTCCTCAAGGCGTGGATGCCGCACTTGAAGTCGTCGGTGCCACAACACTGCGCGACACGATCAAGACGTTGCGACCGTTCGGTGCGGTGAGCGTCATCGGCCTGCTCGGCGGCCCGCCGGTAGTGGAGCAATTCCACCTGATACAGGACCTGCCTGGCGGAACGCGACTGAACTTCTTCCCGAGCGGCTTATTGGGAACACCGGCCTTGCCATTGCAGGACACGCCGTTGCCGTGGCTCGCAAAGGAACTCGCAGCCAAGCGGATGCCTTCCATCCATACCCGAACCTTCGCCTTCGACGAGGTCCGCCACGCGCACCGCTTGATGGAAAGCGATCGCGCACTTGGCAAGCTCGTCGTCTTGCTCTGACATTAAGGAGTACTGCCATGCGTACCGCATTGATCGCACTGGTTCTCGGCGCGTTTCTACTACCCATGACGGTTCAGGCCGCCAAGCCCGCCTCCGAGAATGCGGTGAAGACTGCCGTCACCCAGCAAATCAACCATTATGAAGCCGCACTGAACGCATCCGACGTCGACAGTGTCATGACCTTGTATGGAGACGATGCCGTGTTCATGCCACAGCACAGCCCGCCGGCCGTAGGCCGTGACGCAGTGCGTGCGGCGTATCGCCAGGTCTTCAACACGATCAAGCTCGACATACGTTTTACCATCGATGAGATCCGACCGCTGTCACGCGACTGGGCGTTTGCGCGTACGCGCTCTAACGGAACGGCCAAGCTGCTGTCCGGCGACCGGCAGGCCAGCGCCGAAGGCAACCAGGAAATCTTCCTGATGCATCGAGAAACCGATGGTCAATGGCGCTTTGCGCGCTACATCTTCTCGACCACCAATCCACCCAGGTTGCCGTGAGAGTCCGACATGAATACCAAGATCGAGTCTTATGTGATGGCCGCGGCCAGAACGTTGATGGCGCTGATTTTCATCTTGTCCGGCCTGTCCAAGATCGGCGAAGCTAATGCCATACGCGGCTACATGGAGATCATGCATGTGCCCGGCGCATTGTTGTGGCCCACGATCCTGTTCGAGATTAGTGCCGGGCTGTTAATCGTTGGCGGCTTCAGAACCCGCGTTACCGCTGCGTCGCTGGCTATCTTCAGTCTGGCGACGGGCGCGATTTTCCACAGCCAGTTCAGCGATCAAATCCAGATGGTGATGTTCCTCAAGAACGTCGCAATGGCTGGTGGATTTGTGCTGTTGGCAGTCGCGGGACCCGGCGCGTTTAGTCTCGACGCTCGTAGGGTTTCAGTCTGACTCAGCTGTCATAAGGCGAAATAGAAAATGCCGGTGGGAAACCACCGGCAGATACGGGTCGGTTTCAGCCCTTCGTGAAAGGCAGCAATCGCAGCGGTCGCTAAAAGAAGCCACAGATCGCACAGGATCTCTTCGGCTCCGCCCCGAAGAGATCGACTAGCGTCAGCGCTAAAAATTACGCCAGCAACCGGGCATACCGATCCAAGTCAATATTACCTCCGCTCACGATCACACCGACGCGTTTACCCTCCAGCACCTTGCCCATCTCACGTACTGCGGCCAACCCCAGGCATCCGGTAGGCTCCACGACCATCTTCATACGCTCGGCAAAAAAACGCATACCCTCGACCAGCTGTACGTCTGTGACAGTCAGGATGTCATCAACGTCGCGGCAAATTATTGGAAATGTATAGTGCCCCAGATGCTGGGTCTGGGCGCCGTCGGCCAAGGTATCTGGTGTGTCGATATGTACAATTTCTCCCCTGCGAAACGACTGTTGACCGTCATTCCCCGCCTGCGGCTCTACACCGTAAAGTTTGCAGTCAGGCGACAGTGCACGGGTTGCCAAGGCACCGCCCGCCAACAGTCCGCCGCCACCGAGGCAAACGAACAGTGCGTCCAGCGGGCCGGTCTCTTGCAATAACTCCATGGTCGCCGTCCCTTGTCCCGCGATGACATCCGGGTGGTCATAGGATGGAATCAAGGTGTAACCATGCTCCTCAGCCAGTTTTCGACCAATGGCTTCGCGGTCCTCGCTGTAACGATCATAGAGCACCACACTGGCTCCGTATTCGCGTGTCGCTGCCATTTTCGAGGCCGGAGCGTCATGGGGCATCACGATGGTCGCGGGAATACCCAGGATACGTGCAGACAAGGCGATGCCCTGGGCGTGATTGCCGGAAGAAAACGCCACCACGCCGGCTTTACGCTGGCGCTCGTCGAAACGGGCCAATGCATTAAAAGCACCGCGGAACTTGAAAGCGCCCATGCGCTGATAGTTCTCGCACTTGAAGAACACCTCGGCACCCAGTTGTCCGTTCAACGTACGTGAGGTCAGCACCGGGGTGCGATGAGCGTGGCCCTGGATACGTTCGGCGGCGTCAAGGACGTCTTGATAGGTAGGGAGCGTCAGTTGCGTCGTGGTCATAGGGCCCTCGCTTTTGATATGAAAATTTTCAGAAGTGTGCGCAATTAATACGCTCAGGCAGTCGCCGCAAGTGCCATGGCTTCCACCTCGACGGCTGAGCCAAAATGCAATTGAGACACTCCTGCAACGGCTCGGGCGGGCCGGTGATCACCTAACCATTGCTCGTAGAGACGATTGAAAGCTGGCCATTGATCAATGTCGGTGACATAGACGCGTATTTGCACCAGGCTGTCTTTGCCCACACCCGCCCGAGTCAGACAATGCTCAAGATTGGCCAGGACCTGGCGGTTCTGTTCCTCGAAACTCTTGTCTGCCAACGCCTGCCCTTGGGCATTGACAGGCAACTGTCCCGAATTCATCACAAACCCGCCGACGATGCAGAGGTGAGCATAGTGCCCCGCGGGAGGACTGATAGAGCGACTGTCAAATTATCAATATGTCCAGAAGCTGGACGTTATGTCTTGAAAAAAATCGCTTGCCGGGCTGGGGGGACGGCTACGCGAGCGCGCCACGGACTGACCGCTGGTATCCCGCATAGTTCGGCTCTGCTGGTCCGGGCGATAACCCTATGAGACCTCGATTTCCATTGTCAGCTTGGGGATGGCAGTCGACGACGAATGACTGCTTTGGGTAGCTGCCCTTCGCGACAGGCAGCTCTCGGCCAGAAGCGGCCCCTCACGTTCAACTGAACCCATGTTACGACCGGGCTAACAGCGCTTGCTCAGGAGCCGCGTACATCTTGAGTTAATTGCCCATCACCCCGCCTCAATCTGGTTGGACTTCCGGGTTTCCAGTATTGGCGGCAGGCCGCTCTCAAGTGGTTGTTCAGAACAGCGCCCCCTTACCCCGTCGATGCATTGCATGCATAGGCGTATCCTTGGCTGCAGAGTAAACTTCGCTCCAGGCCTATCGGAGCAATTCATTTTTATATTGGGAATTATTGTGTCCAAACCTATTGAGGATAATGCATCCCTCGAGCCCTTTTCGCTCGAAAGCC
This sequence comes from Pseudomonas sp. GL-RE-26, assembly GCF_019956275.1. NCBI lineage: Bacteria > Pseudomonadati > Pseudomonadota > Gammaproteobacteria > Pseudomonadales > Pseudomonadaceae > Pseudomonas > Pseudomonas sp. GL-RE-26. Next base: position 1,267 of record NZ_JAHBDI010000003.1, on the reverse strand, counting down.
CCTCCCCGCTTTATGCACGGGTCAAGCAAATCATCATGCAGAAGATTCGCTCCGGTGCGTGGCTGCCCAATTCCAAACTGCCCTCTGAAAGTGAACTGCTGAATTTGCTCGGTGTGAGTCGCATGACCATCAACCGGGCGCTGCGAGAACTGACCATTGAGGGTTCGCTGGTGCGCATGCAGGGTGTAGGCACTTTTGTAGCCGAACCAAAAGGCCATGCGGCGCTCTTCGAGATCCACAACATTGCGGAAGAGATTGCGGCCCGAGGTCATGAGCATCGCTGTGAAGTGGTCGTGCTTGAAGAGATGCCTGAACGGGCGCGAGCTTCGATGCCCTTTCCCCTCGAGGGGGTCAAGCGCTTGTTCCATTCGGTTGTCGTGCATCACGAAAATGATGTGCCGGTGCAGATCGAAGAGCGCTTCGTCAATGCCGAGGTCGCACCCGCCTATCTGCAGCAGGACTTTACCAAGGTCACGCCTTACGCCTATCTGATTCAACTGGCCCCGCTGACCGAAGGCGAGCACGTGGTCGAGTCGATTCACGCCAAATCTGCCGAGTGCAAGCTTCTGCAAATCAATCGCTATGAACCGTGCCTGCTGATTCGCCGTCGTACATGGGCGGCAATGGGTCAAGTGGGTTGCGCACGCCTGGTTTACCCAGGTTCGCGCTATCGCCTCGAAGGCAAGTTCGGCAACTGACTCACAGGTCGAGCGGCCCCCGCCTGCCGCTCGATAGACATCTCCCCCTAGCCATCCCTCTGAAGCTGTTACCCGTGCCGACCCAATTGGCAGAATGGTGACACTCCTCAAGCCGAGCGCGTAAAAGTGTTACATAACGCGCAGCTGCCGTGACTACCTATCGAAAAGCTGCAACAACATTTTCGTCCATCCCGCCCCGCTCAGAAATTTCGTATAAATATTAACTATTTGATTTAAAACTATTTTATTTACTTTCTAATTTTCATTCGGCTTTCATCAGGCGCATTTGGCCCTTCACTTGCATTCACTTGTACATACAGGTTGGTATAAGCGCATACAGACATCGTAAGCGTGACTACCACCCCGTTCACCACTGAATGAGGAGATAACCATGACCACCAAGACCACTCGCCTGCGTGATGTCGAAATCCGCTCTGCCCGCGGTAACAAGCTGACCGCCAAGAGCTGGCTGACCGAAGCGCCGCTGCGCATGCTGATGAACAACCTCGACCCGGAAGTCGCCGAGAACCCTAAAGAACTGGTGGTTTACGGTGGTATCGGTCGCGCTG
>NZ_JAHBDI010000002.1:0-182980 GCF_019956275.1 Pseudomonas sp. GL-RE-26 | reverse complement strand
GTAATTGCTCAGCAGGCTGTCGGCCAATTTAACCAGTTCAGGATCAGGTTTGACTCGTTTGGCGCGCTTGGATTTTGGCTCGGTCATTGGATTTCCTTGGGGTAGGCAGTCTCCTGCCAAATGACCGGTTACACAAAACTAATTACACCCTCAAGGGCCTCTTCGCGGGCAAGCCCGCTCCCACAGGATCTGTGCCAGACCACAATTCGATGTGTGAATGCAGAACCCTGTGGGAGCGGACTTGCTCCGGGCGGCGATCCGACGAAGACGTCAGCACATCCAACATCGATGTGACCGACAGATCGCATTCGCGAGCAAGCCCGCTCCCACAGGAGATCACCTGCACCGTCAGACTTCGGTGGTCAGCGTTGTTTCAGTCGGTCTATGACCACCGCCAACAACAAAATCGAACCCCGGATCACATACTGATAAAACGTATCGATGTTCTTCAGGTTCATCGCATTCTCGATGATCGCCAGAATCAACACCCCGGCGATCACATGCCGGATCATGCCGATCCCGCCACTCAACGACACCCCGCCCAGCACGCAGGCCGAGATCACCGTCAGCTCGAAACCCTGACCGATCATCGGTTGGCCGGAGGTCATGCGCGAAGCCAGGATCACCCCGGCCAACGCGCCGATCACGCCATGCACGGCGAAGATGATGATCTTGGTCCGGTCGACATTCACACCGGCCAGCAGCGCCGCTTCCTGGTTGCCACCGATGGCCATGGTGTTGCGCCCGTAGGTGGTGTAGTTCAGCAGCCAGCCGAAGAACAGGAAGCAGACGATGGTGATCAGGATCGGCACCGGTACGCCAAACAGCTGGCCGTTACCGAACACAAAGAACGATTCCTGGGACACCCCCACCGCTTTGCCGTTGGCGAAGATGTAGGCCAGGCCACGCACGATCTGCATGGTCGCCAGCGTGGTGATCAGCGCGTTGACCCGCAGCTTGGCGATCACTATCCCGTTGATCAGCCCGACGATCAGGCCCATCACCAGCGCCGCACAGACACCGAGAAACACGCTGTTGGTGTCGCGCATCACCACCGCCGCGACTACCCCGGCGCAGGCAATCACCGAGCCCACCGACAAGTCGAAATGCCCGGACGCCAGGCAATACAACATGGTGCATGCAGCGATCCCGGTGGTGGAAATCGCCAGGCCCAGGCCACGCATGTTCAGCGGTGAAAGGAAGTTGTCGATCAGCAAGGTGCAGGCGACAAAGATGCCGACCGCCGCCAGCAGCATCACCCAGTCATCGAGGAAGCGTCGCAGGTCCAGCGGTTTGCGCGTGGTCGGCAGGGTGTTGTTTTGGGTTGTCATCATAGTCACCTCTCAGTTCGCCACGCCGTCGGCGCGTTGGCGCGGCAAAGCCAGTTGCAGCAGGTTGGATTCGTTGGCCTGTTCGCGGCTCAGCTCGCCACGCAGGGCGCCTTCGCACAGCACCAGGATGCGATCGGAAATGCCCATGACTTCCATCAAGTCGCTGGACACCACAATCACCGCGATCCCCTCGGCGGCCAGGTTATGGATGATCTGGTAGATCTCGGCCTTGGCACCGATGTCGATGCCACGGGTGGGTTCGTCGAGCAGCAGCACTTTCATCGGCATCGACAGCCAGCGGCCGAGAATGGCCTTCTGCTGATTGCCACCGGACAGGTACATGATTTTTTGCGCCGCGTTGGGCGTCTTCACTTTCAGCGCCTTGATCTGCTGCTCGGCATTGTCCTTCTCCCACAGGCCGCGCAACAGACAACCGAAGGTGGAGTGAGCGCCGCGCGCGCTGATGTTGATGTTCTCGGCGACGCTGGCCAGCGGCAAGATGCCTTCCTTCTTGCGGTCCTCGGGGCACAACAGGATCCCGGCGGCAATCGCGTCCCGGGGTGAACGCAGCTTCAGTTCATGGCCACGAAGTTTCAGCTGTCCGGCGCTGTTGCGCGCCAGGCCGCTGAGCAGGCGCAACAGCTCGGTGCGACCGGCACCGACCAGCCCGAACAGCCCGAGGATTTCGCCTTTGTGCACCTCGAAGCTCACCGGCTCGCGCAACCCCGGCCCGAGCAGACCATCGACCTTGAGTGCCACCGCGCCGCGCTGGCGCGGGCGGTAATCGTAGATGTCCTGGATGTCGCGCCCGACCATGCAGGTGACCAGTTGATCGTGGGTCAGCTGGCTCATGTCGTCGAACGTGCGTACGTAACGCCCGTCCTTGAACACCGTCACCGCGTTGCAGATGCGGAACACTTCTTCCATGCGATGGGAGACATAGAGCACCACTTTGCCCTCGTCCCGCAGCCGGCCGATAATCGCCATCAAGCGGTCGATCTCCCGCGCCGAAAGGCTGCTGGTGGGTTCGTCGAAGGCAATCACGTGGGCACCACGGGACAACGCCTTGGCGATTTCCACCAATTGCCGCTGGCCAAGGGACAGGCGCCCGACTTTCTCCTGCGGGTCGATTTCATCGGCCAGGCCCTTGAGGCAGGCCAGTGCCTGCTGGCGCAGGGTACTGCGATTGATCAGGCCGAAACTGGCGGGCAGATGCCCGAGAAACAGGTTCTCGGCCACGGTCATTTCCGGCACCAGATGCAGCTCCTGGTGGATCACCGCGACACCACTGCCGATGCTGTCGGCGGTGGACTTGAAGTCCATCGTCCGCTCGCCGATCTGCAACGCACCGCTGCAAGGCGTGTAGGCCCCGCCGAGGATTTTCAGCAGCGTCGACTTGCCAGCGCCGTTCTCGCCCATCAAGGCGTGAACCTGCCCCGGATGGGCGACGAAGCTGATGTTGTCCAGCGCCCTCACACCGGGAAAGGTCTTGCCAATTCCGTTGAAGCGCAAGCTGCCGGTAAGGCTGTGTTCGTGTTGGATTGTTTGCGCGTGCATAACCACCTCTTCACACCGATCAGGCAACCCCGCCGCCGGGGCCGCCGCTGAAATCAAACGGCCGTCAGTTCCACAGGCCGATCTTTTCCAGCTCCTGCTTGAAGTTGTCACGGGTGATCAGCGTCACGTCGTCCATGGCGGTGAACTTTGCAGGTTCTTTGCCGGTGGTGACCCAGTCGTACATCATGCTGGCGGTGTTGTAGCCCTCGATGTGCGGGCTCGGCAGCATCGAACCGTAGAAGCCGCTGTCGGGTTTCTTCAGCTCGCCGATGGCGTCGGTACCGTTGATGCCGATGCCGATCACGTTGGCCGCGGCGAAACCGGCGCTCTCGGTGGCGCGCACACCGCCCAGGACGGTGTTGTCGTTCATGCCGCCGATGATCAGGTTCTTCGCCGCCCCCGGCAGTTTCACCAGGGCCGAGTTGGTGGCGTCCATGCTGCCCGGCACGTCGAGGGTCTTGAGGGCCGCGAACAGGATGTGGTCTTTCGGCATGCCGGCATCTTCCAGCGCTTTGACCGAACCGTCGGTGCGCTTCTTGCCGGTGTCGAGTTCGTTGTAGGTGTTGATTACCGCATAGGTGTCTTTCCATTCCCAACCGCGTTTCTTCGCTTCGGTCGCCATGGCATTGCCTTGCTTCTGGCCGACTTCGAACGCAGCCATGCCGAGGTACGGCACGTCTTCCATGAACTTGCCGCCGGCATCGACGAAACGGTCATCGACGGCAATCACTTTCAACCCGTTGAGCTTGGCCTTGGCCATGATCGCAGGGCCGAGGGACACGTCCGGCGGGCAGATCACGAACCCCTTGGCGCCGTTGGCCGCGAGGCTGTCGATGGCCGAAAGGGTTTTCTCACCGTCCGGCACGGCGATCTTGATCAGGGTGAAGCCCTTCTCTTTCCCGGCCTTTTCGGCAAATGCCCACTCAGTCTGGAACCAGGGTTCTTCCGCCTGCTTGACCAAGAAACCGATCTTCACTTCCTCGGCTGCCAGCAGCGTGCTGTTCAGGCTGAACGCCGAGACCGCCAACGCGGCACAGCACAGGGAACGGATAGCATGACGACGATTCATAAGCTGACTCCTTGTTATTTTTCTTGAGCGTTCTTTGAAAGCGTTCTTTGTTAACCAGCGGGCGGTAAAAACATACTGCCAATAGTCATATCGTATGATGATTGGATTTCAGGCGTAGCAACGCGCCTGAAAACCCGATCACTCAGTCGTGGTACATCACCGAGCGCCCACCATCGATGGTGATGCACGAGGCATTGATGAACGGCGCTTCATCACTGGCCAGGAACACGGCGGTCATTGCCACTTCGATCGGCTGCCCGATACGGCGCGGCGGGTGCAGGTCAAACGCACGCTGGCGTTCGGCGTGGGGGTCGGCAAAACCGTTCCAGTAATCGACGTTCAACTGGGTTTCGATGTAGCCCGGCGCAATCGCGTTGACGCGCACACCCTTGGGCGCATATTCGATGCCCAGCGCGCGGGTCAGGCCGAGCAGGCCATGCTTGGCCACCGGGTAGGGGAAGCAGCCAGGGATGATGTGGGAGGAATGGGTGGACGCGATATTGATGATGCTGCCGATGCCCTGCTCGATCATCTGCGGCAGTACCGCCTTGCAACCGTACCAAGCGCCATCGAGGTCGATGGCGAAGCAGCGACGCCAGTCTTCCTCGGTCATTTCCAGCGGATCGCGGAACACGTTGACCCCGGCGCAGTTGACCAGCACATCGATCCGGCCGTGCAGGTCGATCGCCAGCCGGGCCATGGCGTGCAGATCCTGCTGACGCGACACGTCAGCCTTGATCGCCACCACATCGGCGCCCTGGTCCCGCCAGTGCGCCGCGACCTTCTCGACTTTTTCGGCCTGAATGTCGCTGATGATCAGCCTGGCCTGCTGGGACGCGAAGGCCGCCACAATCGCTTCGCCGATACCCTGGGCGGCACCGGTCAACAATACGACCTTGTTTTTCAGGCGTTCGCCCTTGGGCGGTTCCGGCACCGGTGGCAATGACAGTGGTTCAGCCATGGATCAAGACTCCTGTTCGAAGACACGACGAAAACCGGGCATCTGTCGATGTCCGGTCAAAAGGCGCTGGGTAGGAAACAGGTGAGTGCGAAAACGTTTCAGCTCGGAAACGTTCTGAGGCACAGGCTCCGCAAGGGAGCACGGGGGAACTTCGCTGCATCACTTCACCTGTTTTGTTTTTTTAAGTGTGAGTGCATGTAACTCGTGAGGCCGACTATAAACCCGGCTCGCGATAAATCTCAATATATATATTTACATCCCATATTTTGGGATTTATCCGGCAAAACGCGTGCAGTGCTTTCCAGGCACATCCACTGCAATCGACAACACAGCCCCATCCAATGGATGGCCCAGCGGACTCGCCGCGCTCGTGATGTACAGGGTTTTCAGGTCTGCACCGCCAAACACACAGCTGGTGGGGCGACTGACCGGCAGCTCGATGATCCGATCGACCTTGCCGTCCGGGCTCAACCTGAGCAGGCAGCTGCCGTCCCAACGGGCATTCCAGATAAAACCTTCGGCATCCATCGCCGAACCGTCCGGGCCGCCACGCCAATGCGGACCAAACCAGACCTGCGGCGTATCGAGAGCACCGTCGGTACGGATGAAATGCCGATACAAGGTGCCGTCGAGGCTGTCGCCGAAATACACGCTGGTGGCGTCATCGCTCCACAGCAGCGTGTTGGGAATGCCCAGATTGCGCAGCAACGGCGTAACCCGCCCGGCGCGATCGATGCGAAACAGTCCACCGCAACGGCGGACGATGGGCAGGTCTTCGCCGTGTTCTCCGATGTTGTTTTGCATGGTGCCGAGCCAAAGTCGGCCCTGGGCGTCGCAGCGGGCTTCGTTGGGGCGGTTGCCCGGTTGTGGATCGGCCACGCAGAGCAACGTCAGGCGCGGTTCCAGGCCAGGAGAGTCGAGGTCGAGGCGATACACCCCGCTGCTCAGTGTCACCAGCGCGTCGCCGCTTTCGCAGGGAATGAACGCCGACACGTGCTCCGGCATCTGCCAGATCTGCACGTTGGCGCCAATCAATCGCAGCGCCTGTTTACCGGCGATGTCCACCCAGTACAGGGCTTGGGTGGGCGCATCCCAGAACGGACCTTCGCCCAGTTGTGCCCGATGTCCGGTCACCGCAGTCCACGCCATGAAACCTCCTGCATTGTTCTTGTTTTTATGTGGGGATATTCGTTGTCAGCTGGCCTTTTTATCGGCCATGACTTGCGGGTAGTAGCGCTTGATCGCCAGGTCCGCGTTATCGATCAGGGTCATGCAGGCCCAGACACCCCGGGCGGTATCACGGGCCGCGATAGCCTCGGCCAGGTCCCGGTGAATCGGCAAGGTGCGACGCAGTTCATCCGGGTCGGCGGCGGACACTTCAAAGGCCACCGCCAACAACGCGCCGAGAGCGGGAACCATTTGTTCGATGAATTGATTGTGGCTGGCAGCGAGAATGCACTCGTGGAAGAGCTGGTCGGCACGGTTGTAATCGATGCCGCTGTCCACCGCCCGTTCCAGCGCGTTGCAGGCCAACAGGATCGCATTTACCTGTTCGCCGGTTGCGCGCTCGCAGGCCCAGCGCACGGCCATCGGTTCGATGGTACGGCGCAGGTCGAGCAGATCGTCGACGAAGTTTTCCGGCAAGCCGCTGCGTGACAACCAGCCGACGACTTGTGGATCGAAGAGGTTCCAGCGCCGCACCGGCAACACCCGCGTGCCGACTTTCGGCCCGACCTCTAGCATGCCTTTGGCAACCAGGGTCTTGATGGCTTCACGGATGACCGTGCGGCTTACACCAAGCTGTTCGCCTAGGTCGGCTTCGACCTTAAGTGACTCACCCGGCTTGACCTGCCCCGTGGCGAGCCAGCAACCCAGCCAGTCAACCGTCGATGCATGAAAGCTGCTGGACATGGACACCTCAAAGCCGTTCGCATTGGAGGCCCACGCTAATCATCATATGATTGGAAGTCAATTTGATTCTTTGGGGAAAATCAGAAATCCAATGTGGGGGTGTCAGGGTTCGAGGCCGATGGGGAAAAACTCGCCGCCACTCCATACACCGAGCCAGCGCTGGCCGTCGATCTCGCGACTCACCGCCAGCTCCACCAATTGATAGAACACGTTGCGATGGATCAAGGCTTCAAGATTGCTGCGCACATGCACGTAAGGGGCTGGCTCCTGCGTTACCGGGTCGATGATCACGCGCACCGGATGATCGGCGCCGGCCTCGGTGGCTTCATCGACGTTGGTGGTAAAGCGCAACAGCTGCGCCTCGCCCTCACCTTCCACGTCCACTGCAATCGCCACGAACGGCGCATCGTCGACCTTGATGCCGACCTTTTCCACCGGAGTGATCAGGAAATAATCATCGCCGTCGCGGCGAATGATGGTGGAGAACAGTTTGACCATCGGCTTGCGCCCGATCGGCGTGCCCAGGTAAAACCATGTGCCGTCGCGGGCGATGCGCATGTCGATATCGCCGCAGAAATCCGGATTCCACAGGTGCACCGGTGGCAAGCCTTTGGTCTTGGGGATTTGCCCCAGCAGGTCGTTGGCTTTTTGCGGGCCACTCATGGCGTTCTCCTTGGCATTACTGGTCGCTGAGGCCCAGCAGGCTGCGCGCATATTGTTCCAGCGGCGGGCCCATCAGGTCTTCGGGTTTTTTATCGTGGAACGTCAGTAAACCGCCACGACTCTTGATGGTTGCAGTATCAATCAAATACTGGGTGCTGGTCTCGATCAACATGATCTGAATCATACCGCTGTCGATGCCGAGACGATCCAGGGCTTCCTGGTCCAGCCACTCGTCCGAGTTGCCGATACGGTCGTCGGATTTGGCAAACCGGGTGTAGAGCAGATAGTGCGCACCGGCGGCACGGGCGTCGCCCATGGCCTGGTCGAGGCCTTCCGGCGTACGGGCACGGCGGACCATCGGGAAGTATTCGACGAAGCCATCGAACGCAACTTCGGCAATCACGTTGGGCCGCGGGTAAACGTCGCTGCCTGGCGGCATGAAAGCGCCCTGGGCGATGTAGACGAACGAGTCCGGCTGAATGCGCAGGTTGTTTGCGCGACGGCTATCACTGTGGTCGAGTAACCCCGCATCGCTCATATGGTAACGAGTCCCTTCGGCCATATCGCTGACGTTCATGCAGCCACCAAGTGCCAAAACGGCCAGCAGCAAAACCAGGCTACGCATCCTATCCTCCAGAGGCCGGTGTCGGAAAACCGGCGAATGGCCGTAGGATGCAGCTTCCGCGCCAGCTCAAGTTGCGCTTTGCCTGATCAAACGCAATCGCGGGCAAGCCACGCTCCCACAGGGTTTGGCGTAAACCCTGTGGGAGCGTGGCTTGCCCGCGATGAGGCCAGTTCAACCGCCGATAATTTTCATGACAGTCGCGCCACCGGAGAACGCCACTTCCTGCTTGTCCCCCAAGGCTTTCACCAGCAGTCGCTGCAAGGCTGGCAGCGCCTGATGGCGCGGCTTGTCCAGCAGGTCGCCGATGTAATGGCGATTGCTCGACGACAGGCAGCCATGCAGCCACCCGGTAGAGGACAAACGAAGGCGCGAGCAGGTACGGCAGAACGGCACACTTTCGTTGGCGATCACGCCGAAATGGCCTTGCCCCGGAATTTCATAGCGCACCGCTGTCGCATCGACGGGGGCGTCGGCTTGCAGATACTCGTAGCGCTCGCCGATCAGGCTCAGCAATTGCTGGAGGCTGACGAACTGTTGCAGAAAGGCATTGGAATCGTTGGCCAGGTGGCCCATGCGCATCAGCTCGATGAAACGCAGTTCATAACCGCGCTCCAGGCAGTAGTCGAGCAGCGGCATCACCTGATCAAGGTTCTGGCCGCGCAGCGGCACCATGTTGACCTTGATCTTCATGCCGGCCGCACTGGCCTCGTTCATGCCATTGAGCACGGTGGCCAGGTCGCCGCCCCGGGCAATGCCGCGGAACGCACTGGCGTCGAGGGTATCGAGGGAAACGTTGAGGCGCCGAATGCCCGCGTTCACCAGCAGCGGCAGTTTCTTCGCCAGCAACTGACCATTGGTGGTCAGGCTGATGTCTTCCAGGCCCATCTGACCGACCGCTGTCATGAACGCTTCGAGTTTCGGGCTGACCAGCGGCTCGCCGCCGGTAATGCGCAGACGCTCGATGCCCGCCGCTTCAATCAGGTAAGCCACTCCGCGCGCCATGGCTTCGGCCGACAATTCATCCTGCGCAGCCACCAGCCGCTTGCCATTGGGCACGCAGTAGGTACAGGCGTAATTGCAGGCTGAGGTCAGACTGATTCGCAAGTTGCGAAAACGCCTGCCTTGACGATCAACGATCATGGTCACTCCGGCGGAAGAATATCGGGCCGCTAAAACTTGACTCAGAAATCAAGTTTTAGCAAGTCCTCTACCTGAGTATATTCCTGCGGTACTGCGCCAAGTAGCGAAATCATGGCGCAATAAGGCAACTGAATGGCTCAGCTGCCGGAAGTGTCGGTGTCGCGCTTGCGCTTGTTGCCCATGCGCACGCCAATATCCATCAGGAACTGGAAGAAACCTTCCTGATCTTCCAGCACATTGCTCCAGAACGGCGAGTGATACAGCGCGACGGCACCGTGCACCAGCGCCCAGGATGCGCAGTAATGGAAGTAAGGTGGCACGTCTTCCAGCTTGCCTTCGCTGATCCGGCCCTTGATCAGCAGGGTCAGGCGTTCGAAGTTCGAGGCACGGATCTTGTGCAGCTCCTCGATCATCTCCGGTACCTGGTTGCCCTTGACCACTTTCTCTTCAAGGCGGTCGAACAGGCGATAGCGTTGAGGATCGCGCATGCGGAATTCGAAATAGGCACGGGACAGGGCTTCCTTGTCCTTGTCGACGTCGGCGGAGTGCAACAGCTCGTTCAAATCGCGCTCGTAGTCGAGCATCAGGCGCAGATAGATTTCCGCCTTGGATTTGAAGTGCTTGTAGATCGTGCCTTTGCCGATACCGACGGCATCAGCAATCATCTCGACGGTGACACTGTCTTCACCTTGTTCGAGGAACAGCTTGAGCGCGGTATCGAGAATTTCCTGCTCGCGGCGACGGAATTCACGGACCTTACGAGGTTCTTTATGCATAAGAAAAGGTCTGTCGGGGGTCAAAATTCGAAGCCGCGTATTATGCCTAACTTACGCAAAAATGCACGGATCATCCGACCATATCTGCGCTTTCTGGTCATTCCGCGTACGTTTACAGGGTGATGAGAACTCTTCCGAAGCGCACGTATTCCAAATTTGTTTAAAAACCCTGGCCGCTAAACTGGACGAGGCGCAATCCTGATCAATACTTGAACTGTCGGCGGGGCATCTCCCCCAAGTGTCACGCCGATATTGGTACCAACGGACCGTGTGCCATTGTTTTACTCCTAATGGTCTTAACCCGGATTCACCCCCCAGAACCCGGGTTTTTTTTGCCTGCGATTTAACCTTTTACATGTGCCAGCGGGAACAGCCGCTTGAAATTCGCCGTAGTTTGCTCGGCAAATCGCTCGTAGGACTCACCACGCAACATTGCCAGAAATTCCGCAACTTCACGCACGTACTGCGGCAGGTTTGGCTTGCCGCGATAGGGAATCGGTGCCAGATACGGCGAGTCGGTTTCCACCAGCAACCGGTCGGCCGGTACCTTGCTGGCCACATCGCGCAACGCGTCGGCATTGCGGAAAGTGACAATCCCGGACAGGGAAATGTAATAGCCCATGTCCAGCGCGGCCTTCGCCATCTCCCAGTCTTCGGTAAAGCAATGCAGCACCCCCGCCTGGGGCAGCGCCGCCTCACGCAGCAAGTCCAGGGTATCGGCGCGGGCGCCACGGGTATGGATGATCACCGGCTTGCCGGTCTGTTGCGCCGCTTGCAGGTGCAGGCGGAAGGACTCCTGCTGCAACTCTGCCGCTTCGGGCTCGTAGTGATAGTCCAGGCCTGTTTCGCCAATCGCCACCACACGCGGGTGATTGAGCTCCCGCAACAGCCAGTCCAGCGCTGGCGCGGCGCCCGGCTGCACATCCAGAGGGTGCACGCCCACCGAGCAGTCGACGTCGTCATAACGTTCGGCCAGGGCTTTGACGTCGGCCGCGTTGTCCGCGCTGACACCGATACACAGAAAGTGCCCTACCCCGCGCTGCCGGGCCGCATCAAGGGCTGCATCCAGGGAGCCGTCGTGGACAGTCAGGTCGAGGCGATCAAGGTGACAATGGGAATCTACGAGCATAAAGGGCTGCAACTTGTATCGAATGGGTGGGACGGTCGGATGTTCTGATACTCAGAGTCTAGGCGCAGACAGTCATCGCTGGGTAGGCAACGACACCCATTGCACCAGCAATGCCTCCAGCAGCAAGGCCGGATTGAGGTTGGCCTTGCTCAAGACTTTCTGTCGCTGGGCGAGGATCCAGTCCTGAATATCAAGGACTTTGCCCTGGGCGCTTTTCTGCGCCAGGTATTGCACGACCTTGCGCATGTCGGTCAGGCCGAGGCCGGCTTCATCCTGGGTCAACTGATAACGCAGGATCAGGCTCGACCAATCGCAGAACCAGTCGAACAGGCGCAACATCGGAATGTTTTTCCATTCTTCGGCCAGTTGCGTCGGCGACTGCTGTTGCTTGAGGAGTTTCTTCACCCCCTCCACCACTTGCGCACGCTGTTCACGCACGCCCTGGGCCTGGAGATTGACCGCCGCCAGTGGCGAACCAGCGGCCAGCGTCAGCAGTTCGACGCGCTCTTCTTCGGAGCACTCCGGCAACGCCCGGGCCAGCCACTTCAAGCTCATGGCCTCGCCCGGCAGCGGACAGGCCTGCTGCACGCAGCGACTCTTGATGGTTGGCAACAAACGGCTCGGCTGATGGCTGACCAGCAACAACACTGTATCGCCGGACGGTTCTTCAAGGCTTTTGAGCAAGGCGTTGGCGGCGTTGATGTTCATCGACTCGGCAGGCTCGATCAGCACCACCTTGCGACCGCCCAACTGCGCGGTCTGCACCACGAAACCGACCAGATCGCGAACCTGGTCGACCTTGATCGCCTTGTCGGCCTCTTCCGGCTCCAGGATGTAGTTATCCGGGTGGCTGCCAGCCTTGAGCAGCAGGCAGGACTTGCACTCTCCGCAGGCTTCCAGCGCGTTCGGGCGCTTGCACAGCAAGCTGGCCATCAAGCGCTCGGCCAGTGCCCGCTTGCCGATCCCGGCCGGGCCATGCAGCAGGTAGGCGTGGGCATGCTGGGCGCGACCGGCCAGTTGCTGCCAGAGGTTTTCCTGCCACGGATAGGCCTCAGCCACGGCTCAACTCCAGCAGGCGCGGCAGCAAGGTATCCAGTGATTGCTGAACCTGTGCCAACGGCTGGGCAGCATCGACCAGCACATAACGCGCCGGATCCGCCTCGGCCCGCTTGAGGAAGGCACTGCGCACGGCATCGAAAAAGGTCCGGCCTTCGAGCTCGAAGCGATCCAGACGACCACGAGCGCTGGCGCGGGCCAGGCCGACCTCGACAGGCAGATCGAAAATCAGCGTCAGGTCCGGGCGCAGATCGCCCTGGACGAAGGTTTCCAGAGTCGCGATGCGCTCCAGCGACAAGCCGCGACCGCCACCTTGGTAGGCGTATGTCGAATCGGTGAAACGATCACACAAGACCACGGCATCGCGAGCCAGCGCCGGGCGAATCACCTCGGCCAGGTGCTGGGCACGCGCCGCGAACACCAGCAGTAACTCGGTATCCGGGTTCATGACTTCATCGACCGGGGCCAGCAGCACTTCACGGATGCGCTCGGCCAACGGCGTGCCACCCGGCTCGCGGGTCAGCACCACCTCGATGCCGGCGGCGCGCAGGCGCTCGGCCAGGTATTCGCGATTGGTGCTCTTGCCGGCGCCTTCGGGGCCTTCCAGAGTAATAAACAAGCCGGTCACAGGCAGTCCTTAATCAGAGTCATTGCGAGCTTTTCGGTGCGTTGGCATCGAGTTCGGGCGTTTCAGGGGCTGGCGCAGGATCTTGCGCTGGCACTTGCGGCAGCGCCTCGGGAGCCGCGTTCGGCGAAGCGGCCGGGATCGGTGCCAGCTCCTGCGAGGCCTCGGCCTCCTGCGTACCGTTTTGTTCAGCCTGGGTCGGCGCTGTCTCTGGCGTGGCAGCGGGTGCCGGGCTGGAGCGGTAATCGGCGCGACGCTTGAGCTGGAACTCCTTCACGGCATTGTTATGGGCATCCAGGTCATCGGAGAACACGTGAGTGCCATCACCACGCGCCACGAAGTAAAGGCTGTTGCCCTCCACCGGATTGAGTGCCGCATGGATGGCTTCGCGACCGACCATGGAAATCGGGGTCGGCGGCAGGCCCGCATTCATGTAGGTGTTGTAGGGCGTCGATTCCTTGAGGTGAGCCCGGGTCAGCTTGCCGCTGTAGCGGTCACCGAGGCCGTAGATCACCGTCGGGTCGGTCTGCAGCAGCATGCCTATCGCCATGCGGCGCACAAACACGCCGGCAATCTGCCCACGCTCCTGCGGTACGCCGGTTTCCTTTTCCACCAGCGAAGCCATGATCAGCGCCTGGTAGGGCTCGGTGTACGGCACATCGGAAGAGCGCTGCTCCCACTCCTTGGCCAGCACTTCGTCGAGGCGGTCGTAAGCGGTTTTCAGCAGCTCGACATCGGACATGCCCCGCACGTAACGGTAGGTGTCAGGGAAAAAGCGCCCTTCCGGAAAAATCCCGGTGTGGCCGAGCTTGTCCATGACCTGGCTGTCGCTCAAACCGTCGAGACTATGGTCGAGCCTCTCTTCCTTGGCCAGCGCTGCGCGGACCTGACGGAAATTCCAGCCTTCGACCAGGGTCAGGCTGTACTGAACCATGTCCCCGCGCTTCCACAGGTCGATCAGGCCTTCGACGGTCATGCCCGGCTTCATGCGGTATTCACCGCTGTGCAGGGGTTGCTTGGCGAGGTTGAAGCGCCAATAGACCCGCAGCCAGAATGCGTCCTTGATGACGCCATTGGCTTCGAGTCGGTAGAAGGTGCGGGTCGGCGTGGTGCCCTTGGGCACATCCAGCAATTGTTCCTGGGCAATGTTCAGCGGCTGTACCAGCGCCGAATGAATTTTCCAGGCTGAAGCACCCAGCAGCAGCCCTGCCAGAACCACTCCGGTTTCCAGCAGCAGCAAGAGTTTACGTCTCACGTATCAAGCATCCAGTAGCACACGGGCAATGGTTTGGAGTTTACGGGTGAGCGGCCCAACCGGCCAGTGAAGAGCAGCATAGGCGCGCACCGGCCAAATACCATACACGCTGTTGCAGACAAAGACTTCGTTAGCCCATTGCAGCTGTTCGAGGGGGATATCGGTGATTTGCGTGGGGATTCCCAGCGACTTGGCCTGAAACAATATTTCGGCACGCATCACGCCTGCCACGCCGCAGCGCTTGAGGTCAGCGGTGATGAGCACGCCATCACGCACCAGGAACAAGTTGCTGAACACACCTTCAATCACGCGCCCGGCCTGATCGAGCATCAAGCCTTCGGCATGCTCGGTGTCCTGCCATTCGGCACGGGCGAGGACTTGTTCAAGACGATTCAGGTGCTTGAGGCCGGCCAGCAATGGCTGCCTGGACAATCGCGTGGTGCAAGGAAACAGGCGAACACCCTGCTCACCGTGCGCGGCAGGATAAGCCGCAGGTGGATTGCCTTGCAGAATGCGTCGGGCCTGGGCCGAAGGATCGGGGGCGTAACCGCGCAGACCATCGCCACGGGTGAGGATGAGCTTGAGCACCCCGCCACCCAGTGCCGCCGCATAGGCCAGCAACTCGCTGCGGACCAACTCATGATCGGCAGTAATTGCCAAACGCGAGCAGCCGTCCGCCAGACGCGACAGATGCCGGTCCAGCAACACGGGCTGCCCGTTGCGCACGGCGATGGTCTCGAACAGGCCATCGCCATAAGCCAGGCCGCGATCCTTCAGCGACAAAGCGTCAGCCGGCTGACCGTCGACCCAGCTGTCCATCAGCCTGCGAACCGGCGGAACACCAGCGAGCCATTGGTGCCACCAAAACCGAAGGAGTTGGAAACGACCACATCGATATCCATGTTGCGCGCCGTGTGCGGCACGAAATCGAGGTCGCAGCCTTCATCCGGCTCATCGAGGTTGATGGTCGGCGGTGCTACCTGGCTGTTGATCGCCAGCACGCTGAAGATCGCCTCGACCGCGCCCGCCGCCCCCAGCAGGTGGCCGGTCATGGACTTGGTGGAACTGACAGCCAGCTTGTAGGCGTGCTCGCCGAACACCGACTTGATCGCATTGACTTCAGCCAGGTCGCCTGCCGAAGTCGACGTGCCGTGGGCATTGATGTACTGCACTTGATCGCCATTGATTTTGGCATCGCGTAGCGCATTGGTGATGCAGCGCGCAGCACCCGCGCCATCGACTGGCGGCGAAGTCATGTGGTAGGCGTCGCCACTGGTGCCGAAGCCGATCAGCTCGGCGTAGATGGTCGCGCCACGCGCCTTGGCGTGCTCGAGCTCTTCCAGTACCAGCGCACCGGCACCATTGGACAATACAAAGCCATCGCGGCCCTTGTCCCATGGACGGCTGGCGCGGGTCGGCTCGTCGTTGCGGGTCGACAGCGCGCGGGAAGCACCGAAGCCGCCCATGCCCAAACCGCAGGCCGCCATCTCGGCACCGCCGGCAATCATCACGTCGGCTTCGTCGTACATGATGTTGCGGGCTGCCATGCCAATGCAGTGTGTACCGGTGGTACAGGCCGTGGCGATGGCGTAGTTGGGGCCTTGTGCACCGAGGTGGATGGACAGGAAACCGGAAATCATATTGATGATCGAGCCTGGCACGAAGAACGGAGAGATCCGTCGTGGGCCGGTCTCGTGCAGCGTGCGGGCGGTTTCTTCGATATTGGTCAGACCGCCAATACCCGAGCCCATGGCCACGCCGATACGCTCACGGTTGGCGTCAGTGACTTCCAGACCGGAATTGCGTACCGCCTGAAAACCTGCGGCCAGACCGTATTGAATGAACAGGTCGAGCTTGCGGGCTTCCTTGACCGACAGGTATTCCTCGACATTGAAGTCCTTTACCGAGCCGCCAAAACGGGTGGAATAGGCAGAAAGGTCGGCGTGTTCGATCAGACCAATGCCACTGCGGCCAGCCAGAATGCCCTGCCAACTGCTCGGCACATCCGTGCCCAGTGGCGACAACATACCCATACCGGTGACTACGACGCGTCTACGCGACACAGCACTCTCCTTTTTTCAAATGACGACTTTGCATCAGGCCTAAAGAAAAAACCGCACGCCATGATGGCAGTGCGGTTTTTCCATGACAGCGAGCAACGATTACAAACTATTACGCCTGGTGGCTAGTAACGTAGTCGATTGCAGCTTGTACAGTAGTGATCTTCTCGGCTTCTTCGTCAGGGATTTCGGTCTCGAATTCCTCTTCCAGAGCCATCACCAGCTCAACGGTGTCAAGGGAGTCGGCACCCAGGTCTTCAACGAAGGAAGCAGTGTTGACCACTTCTTCTTCTTTAACGCCCAGTTGCTCAGCAACGATTTTCTTGACGCGCTCTTCGATGGTGCTCATACCTTGTTTTCACTCCTAATGGACAAATTCAGGCAGCTGGCCAGTGGGTAAGTGTATAGAAAGACTTTTCAGCTTTTCAACTGAAAGCTTCACTCCTCGAACCCGGTGACCCTCTGCCTATAAATAGATTGCAGCTTTATAACGGATTTTAGACAGCTCGTATGACATTTTTTTGAAGCAATCCGTCACATTTGAATTACATGTACATCCCGCCGTTCACCGGGATTGTAGCTCCGGTAACGTAAGCCGCACCGTCCGACGCAAGAAAAGCGACCACGGACGCGATCTCTTGAGCCTGCCCCAGGCGACCCAGCGGAATCTGCGTCTGCAAGGCTTCACGCTGCGCCTCGGGCAGTTCACGGGTCATATCGGTATCGATGAACCCAGGGGCCACCGAGTTTACCGTAATCGAACGCGAACCGACTTCACGCGCCAGTGCACGGCTGAAACCTTCCAGACCGGCCTTGGCGGCAGCGTAGTTTACTTGGCCTGCGTTGCCCATGGCACCCACAACCGAGCCAATACTGATAATTCGGCCCCAACGGGCTTTGGTCATGCCACGCAAAACGCCTTTGGACAGGCGGAACAGACTGTTCAGATTGGTATCGACAACGTCGTGCCACTCGTCGTCTTTCATGCGCATCATCAGGTTATCGCGGGTGATACCGGCATTATTGACCAGAATCGCCGGCGCACCGAACTGCTCCTGAATGCTCGCCAGAACACTTGCCACGGACTCGTCGCTGGTGACATTGAGTTCCAGGCCAGTGCCTTGAATACCGTTTTCCTTCAGGGTTGCGGCAATGCGTTCAGCACCCGACGCGGAGGTTGCGGTACCAACAACGATGGCGCCCTGACGACCCAGTTCCAGGGCGATGGCCTGGCCGATGCCACGGCTTGCACCGGTGACCAGTGCAACTTTACCTTGCAGACTCATGCAAGCTTCTCCTGATTCAGGCCAACGCTGCACGGGCGGCAGCGAAAGCGTCTGGGGTATTGAGGTTGGATGTCGACACGCCTTCGGCGCAACGCTTGTTCAGACCGGCCAGCACTTTGCCCGGACCACACTCGACCAGGTTGGTCGCACCCTTGGCGGCCAGCGCCTGGACCGATTCAACCCAGCGTACTGGCTTGTACAGTTGCTCGAGCAGATCGCGCTTGAGGGTTTCCAGATCGGCCGACACCTGGGCACTGACGTTCTGCACCACGGGAATCTGTGGCGCCTGCCAGTCGATCGCAGCGATCGATTCGGCGAAACGCTCGGCAGCCGGACGCATCAGCTCGCAGTGCGACGGAACGCTGACCGGCAACGGCATGGCGCGCTTGGCACCACGCGCCTTGCAGCCTTCGATGGCGCGCTCGACTGCAGCCTTGGCGCCAGCGATGACCACCTGGCCCGGCGAGTTGAAATTGACCGCGCTGACAACTTCGCCTTGCGCCGCTTCGGCACAGGCTGCCAGTACGTCGGCATCGTCCAGGCCCAGGATGGCAGCCATGCCGCCCTGACCGGCCGGAACGGCTTCCTGCATCAGTTGGCCACGACGCTCGACGAGCTTCACCGCATCGCCCAGGCTCAGACTGCCTGCCGCAACCAGCGCGCTGTATTCACCCAGGCTGTGCCCGGCAACGTAAGCCGGGCGCGCGCCACCTTCGGCCAGCCACAGACGCCACAGGGCGATAGAGGCGGTCAGAATGGCCGGCTGGGTTTTATCGGTTTGATTGAGTTGCTCTTCCGGCCCTTGCTGGGTCAGTGCCCACAGGTCGTAACCCAGTGCATCGGAAGCTTCTTTGAATGTTTCAAGGACAACCGGATGTTGCGCGCCCAGCTCGGCCAGCATGCCGAGGGACTGCGAACCCTGTCCTGGAAAGACAAATGCGAGGGAAGCAGACATGTAACAAGCCCCTAATGATCTTGTCGTCGGAGAGTTGGCGCCCCGCTCTGGGGACGCAAGAAACTGACAGTTGGATGGCCCATCGAACCAAGCGGTCACATTTAAGCATTGTCCGACGAAAACGCCTAAAGCAACAAATCCTCCAGACGACCGTGCAGGCGCTCGGGAAGATTCTCCTGAATCTCGATCAAGGCGCGCGCAATGGCACTCTGAAACCCCTGGACCCCGGCAGAACCGTGGCTTTTCACCACAATGCCCTGCAAGCCGAGAAAGCTCGCGCCGTTGTGCCGTGCAGGCGCCAGATCCGCCTGCAGACGCTTCATCAAGGGCAGCGCCAGCGCGCCAACCACGCGAGTGGCCATGTTCTTCCTGAACAACGCCTCGATGCGCCCGGCAATCATGATCGCCAGACCTTCACTGGATTTGAGCAGGATGTTGCCGACAAAACCGTCACACACCACCACATCCGCTTCGCCACGGTACAAGCCGTCTCCCTCGATAAAGCCGATGTAATTGATGCCACGGGCGCCTTGCAACAAAGTCGCTGCCAACTTGACCTGCTGATTACCCTTGATGTCTTCGGTGCCGATGTTCAGCAACGCCACCCGAGGACGCGCTATGCCCAGGGTTTCAGCCGCAACCGACCCCATGACCGCAAACTGCAACAGATGCTCGGCACTGCAATCGACGTTGGCGCCCAGGTCGAGCAATTGGCAGTAACCCCTCTGCGTCGGAATCGCCGCCACCATGGCCGGACGGTCAATGCCCGGCAGGGTCTTGAGCACGAAGCGCGACAACGCCATCAGCGCGCCGGTATTACCAGCACTGACACAGGCCTGGACCTTGCCGTCACGCAACAACTCAAGCGCCACGCGCATCGACGAGTCGGGTTTGCCACGCAGGGCCTGGGCGGGCTTTTCGTCCATGGTGATGACTTCGGACGCCGGCGTAATCGACAGGCGCGCGCGATCCACAGCCGTATGGCCAGCGATCAATTCTTCAAGTAGGGAGGGTTGACCGACGAGGGTCAGGTGCAACGAGGGTGTAGCAGACAGGCAAGCAAGGCTGGCCTGTACAATGCTGCGGGGACCGAAGTCCCCGCCCATTGCGTCAATCGCGATGACTTGAGCGGACAAGTGATTACTCGTCAGCGCCCTTGTCGATCACTTTACGGCCACGGTATACGCCTTCTGGCGATACGTGGTGACGCAGGTGAACTTCACCGGTGGTTTTTTCTACAGACAGGGTGCTAGCCTCGAGAGCGTCGTGCGAACGGCGCATGTCACGGGCAGAGCGGGATTTTTTGTTCTGCTGAACAGCCATAATTGATTAACTCCTAAACGTTTGGGTCACGCTTTAACTGCGCCAATACACTGAACGGGTTGGACCGCGTTACCTCGTCCTCGCTCGGTTCGGGCTCATCGAGACCCGCCGGCTGCTGGCATTCTTCCGGATGATGAGCAGGCACAATGGGCAAGGCGAGCAGAAGCTCCTCCTCGATCAGTGACTGCAGATCCAAAGGATCTTCGCCCAGTTCCAGCACGTCATAACCTTTCGGCAACGACTGGGTATTCGCACCCTCCTTCACCACAGCGTAACTGCATTCGCTATGGATCGGCAGGGTGACCAGCTCAAGACAACGCTGGCAAACCATTTTGACTTCAGTGTCGATAAAGCTGTGGATGACCACAGATTTACGTTCATCTCGTTCAAAAACGAATTTAGCCTGCACCGTACCGACATTGTCGGAAAGCGGGTCGCAGAGTCTCTCCAAATCGGCCAGCAGCATTTCACCTTGAAGGGTGGTGCCACGATCAGCCAATTTGCGCGGGTCAACGTGAGGTGGAATCGGGTCATTCAACATAGGCGCAGCATTATAGGGATGCCCCCGCCCATGTCAAAGGAAATTCAGCCCTGTCCGTCACTTGGAAGCCTCGCTAGAATTCGCACACGCCTTATGGAGTTGCGCATGCTGCCTTTATTACTCGCTTCCAGCTCGGCCTATCGCCGGGAATTGCTGACCCGCCTGCAGCTGCCTTTCACTTGCAGCTCGCCGGATATCGACGAAAGCCATCGCCCAGGTGAGTCCGCCATCGAGCTGGTCAAACGCCTCGCCGAAGAGAAAGCGCGCGCCCTGGCCGACAGCCATACCGCTCATCTGATAATCGGCTCCGACCAGGTCGCCGTGCTGGGAGACCGGATTATCGGCAAGCCCCACACGTTCGAAAAGGCCCGCGAACAGCTGCTGGCGGCCAGCGGTGCCAGCGTGACATTCCTGACCGGCTTGGCCCTGCTCAACAGCCAGACCGGGCACTGCCAGGTCGATTGCGTGCCATTCACCGTACACATGCGCACACTCGACGCGCCCCGCATCGAACGCTACCTGCACGCCGAGCAACCCTACGACTGCGCAGGCAGCTTCAAGGCCGAAGGCCTGGGGGTCAGCCTGTTTCGCAGCACCGAGGGGCCCGACGCCACCAGCCTGATCGGCCTGCCGCTGATTCGCCTGATCGACATGTTACTGGCAGAAGACGTACAGATTCCTTGAATCTCAATACTAAAAAACCGGCCACGCAGGCCGGTTTTTCATGCCATTTCAGAATCAGCGCAGCGACGGACCGTTAAAGCCCATCCACATCGCCAAATGCTCAGCCACACTGGCACCGAGTTTTTTCGAGAAGCGATCGAATGGCGACTCCTGAACGGTGAAGTCCACCAGTTCTTTCTCGCCGATCACATCCCGCGCAACCGAACTGGCATTGCCCAGCCCATCGACCAACCCCAACGGCAGTGCCTGCTCGCCAGACCAGACCAGGCCGGAAAACAGCTCCGGATGCTCCTTGTCCTTCAGGCGATCGCCACGCCCTTGCTTGACGCTATTGATGAACTGCTGGTGGGTCGTATCGAGCACGCCCTGCCAGAAGGCGGTTTCTTCCGCCTTCTGTGGCTGGAACGGATCGAGGAACGACTTGTGCTCGCCAGAGGTATAGGTGCGACGCTCGACACCCAGCTTCTCCATGGTGCCGACAAAACCATAGCCGGCCGCCGTCACACCGATGGAGCCGACCAGGCTAGCCTTGTCGGCGTAGATCTGATCTGCCGCGCTGGCGATGTAGTAAGCGCCGGAAGCCCCCAGGTCGGAAATGACCGCATACAGCTTGATGTCCGGGTGCAGGCCGCGCAGGCGACGGATCTCGTCATAGACATAACCCGACTGCACCGGACTGCCGCCCGGGCTGTTGATGCGCAGGATGACACCCTTGACCTTCTTGTCCTCGAACGCCGCGCGCAGACTGCCAACGATATTGTCTGCGCTGGCCGGCTCCTTGTCGGCAATCATGCCTGTCACATCGATCAACGCCGTGTAATTGGCACTGAGGGTAGCTGCCTTCTCCATATCCATCAGCGGCGAAAACAGGGCAATTGCGCCGAACAGATACACAAAAGTCAGTGACTTGAAGAATATCCCCCAGCGACGGGACCGGCGCTGCTCCTGCACGCCGGCCAGCAGCGTCTTTTCCAGCAGCTTCCAGCTTCTGTCGTCACCGCTCTCTGCGCTCGCCTTGGCGGGCGCCTTCCATTCGTCGGTCATGCCATCCACCCCAAAAACAACCGGTTAAGCCTGCTGACTCAGCCAGGCATACAATTCTGAAAAATGGTCGATGGCCAGTCGCGGTTCATACAACTTCAACGCATCGATCGATTGAGCGCCATAACTGACGGCCACCGAGCCCATGCCGGCGTTGCGCGCCATCTGCAAATCGAAAGACGAATCACCGACCATCAACGCCTGCTCCGGGCGAACCTCGCAATGCGCGAGTATCTGCTCGAGCATCAGCGGATGGGGCTTGCTGGCGGTCTCGTCGGCGGCGCGGGTGATATCGAAGTAATTCTCCCAGCCATGGGACTTCAACACCCGATCCAGCCCGCGACGGGCCTTGCCGGTCGCAACAGCCAGATGATAGCCCTCGGCACGAAACGCCTCGAGCGACTCGACCACACCCTCGAACAGCGGCGAAGGCACAACCTCTGACGCAATGTAATGCTCAGCATAGTGCTCGCGGAAGGCAAACAGCTCGGCGTCGCCGATTTCGGGGTACAGGGTGCGGATCGCTTCCGGCAAGCCCAGGCCGATGATGCCCTTGACGGCCAGATCATCGCGCAACTCAAAACCGGAACGCTGCGAGGCAACGTGCATCGCCTCGACAATCCGGCCAATGGAATCGGCCAGGGTGCCGTCCCAATCAAAGATCAGCAGCTTGTAATCAGATGGGCGCACTCAATCGCTCCACGGTTTTGGCCCACATCTCGTCGACCGGCGCCTGCAGCTTCAGCTCACCGCCATCGGGAAGCGGCACGGTCAGCATGTAGGCGTGCAGGAACAGGCGCTTGCCGCCCAGATCGCGGATTTCCTTACTGAAATCGTCATCGCCGTACTTGGTGTCGCCGGCAATGCAGTGCCCGGCGTGCAACGTGTGGACGCGGATCTGGTGAGTGCGGCCGGTGATCGGCTTGGCTTCAATCAGGGTGGCAAAGTCGCCAAAGCGACGCAGGACCTTGAACACGGTCACAGACTCCTTGCCCTCCTCCTCGTCGACCTCGACCATACGCTCACCGGAGCGCAGATTGCTCTTACCGAGCGACGCTCGAACTTGCTTGATCGAGGATGCCCAGTTACCGCGAACCAGCGCCATATAGCGCTTGTCAACGCCATCACCGCGCAAGGCAGTGTGCAAGTGACGCAGCATGCTGCGCTTCTTGGCGATCATCAGCAGGCCGGAGGTGTCACGGTCGAGACGATGAACCAGTTCGAGTTCCTTGCAATCGGGACGCAACTGACGAAAGGCTTCGATGACTCCGTAATTCAAGCCGCTGCCGCCGTGAACGGCGATGCCGCAAGGCTTGTTGATCACGATCAGCGCCTTGTCTTCGAAGACAATCGAGGCTTCGAGCCGCTGCAGCAGGCCTTGTGCCAGCGGTACCGGCTCGTCACGCTCAGGCACCCGAACCGGCGGCACGCGCACGATATCGCCCGCCTGCAGCTTGTACTCGGGCTTGATCCGACCTTTGTTCACGCGCACTTCGCCCTTACGCAAAATGCGGTAAATCAAGGTCTTGGGCACGCCTTTGAGTCGGGCGAGAAGGAAATTATCAATGCGCTGGCCGGCATATTCCGGCGAGACCTCAAGCAGTTGTACGCTTGGAGTCGGGGGGGTAGTCGTCGTCATGGCGCGGATGATAACAATTTTTTATGGAATTGAAGCACTTAATCATTGCTGCTATAGTCGCGAACGTCGCCAAAAGCGGCCTGGACAGCGGACCAACGGTCAAAAACCGGCCCTGACCAACGCAATTCACCAGGACGCGAGGCCGTCCTACGGGGCTTTCGCTACGTAACGGTGGAGTTTGCAGGTGTAACGAGCGCAGGTGACATGAGGCCTGAATCACGCCACAAAGCAGAGTTTTCCACTCGTTTTGCGCGCCATATTCACGGCCAGTTCACAAAGTGCAGTCAGCTGCGAATGACCCCGAGCGAAGGCATCGGAAACAACGCCTAAATTAGCCATGATGCGTGACCTCCCCTTTCGGAGCTCACGGTAAATGCCAACCCGCTGCGGATTCTGCGCGCGGCAGCACCCGAATTATCAGGGATACGTGTAGGGTGGAGATGCACAACCGCCGGACTGTGTAGCAACAGGCTTACTCAAGACGCTTCATCTCGTCCACAGCCGCTGGTTGATTCCTCCTCCTGACTGAGTGCTTAAGTAGCCACAGCAAGCAGGACGCGTACGTCGCGATGAAGGCCCACATTGGCCGGACTTCGCTGGACACGGGAATTGGCCAACCACTCCCGACGCACCTGACACCGACCGTGAGAAGTCGTGTGTGCCGAACGCCGTTTCCGGCAGCCCGGAAACCGACGGTACTACATGAAAAGAATGCTGATTAACGCAACTCAACCCGAAGAGTTGCGCGTTGCACTGGTAGATGGCCAGCGCCTCTACGACCTGGACATCGAATCCGGTGCACGCGAGCAGAAGAAGGCCAACATCTATAAAGGCCGGATTACTCGCATCGAACCAAGCCTCGAGGCTGCCTTTGTCGATTTCGGCTCTGAGCGCCACGGCTTCCTGCCACTCAAAGAAATCTCCCGCGAATACTTCAAGAAAGCCCCGGAAGGTCGCGTCAACATCAAGGACGTCCTGAGCGAAGGCCAGGAAGTCATCGTTCAGGTCGAAAAAGAAGAACGTGGCAACAAGGGCGCCGCCCTGACCACCTTCATCAGCCTGGCCGGTCGTTACCTGGTACTGATGCCGAACAACCCGCGTGCCGGCGGTATCTCCCGTCGCATCGAAGGCGAAGAGCGCAACGAACTGCGTGAAGCCCTGAACGGCCTGGTTGCCCCGGCCGACATGGGCCTGATCGTGCGCACTGCCGGCCTGGGCCGCAGCAGCGAAGAAATGCAGTGGGACCTCGACTACCTGCTGCAACTCTGGACCGCAATCAAGGAAGCTTCGCTGGATCGTTCCGCGCCGTTCCTGATCTACCAGGAAAGCAACGTGATCATCCGCGCGATCCGCGACTACCTGCGCCAGGACATCGGCGAAGTGCTGATCGACAGCGTTGAAGCCCAGGACGAAGCCCTGACCTTCATCCGCCAGGTGATGCCGCAGTACGCCAGCAAGATCAAGCTGTACGAAGACAGCGTTCCGCTGTTCAACCGCTTCCAGATCGAAAGCCAGATCGAAACCGCCTTCCAGCGCGTCGTCGAACTGCCTTCCGGCGGCTCCATCGTTATCGATCCGACCGAAGCCCTGGTGTCCATCGACATCAACTCGGCGCGCGCCACCAAAGGCAGCGACATCGAAGAAACCGCACTGCAGACCAACCTTGAAGCGGCCGAAGAAATCGCCCGTCAGTTGCGCCTGCGTGACATCGGCGGCCTGATCGTCATCGACTTCATCGACATGACTCCTGCCAAGAACCAGCGCGCCGTGGAAGAGAAAGTCCGCGAATGCCTGGAAGCCGACCGCGCTCGCGTGCAAGTCGGTCGTATCTCGCGCTTCGGCCTGCTGGAAATGTCCCGTCAGCGCCTGCGTCCGTCCCTGGGCGAAAGCAGCGGCATCGTCTGCCCGCGTTGCAACGGCACCGGCATCATCCGTGACGTTGAATCGCTGTCCCTGGCGATCCTGCGCCTGATCGAAGAAGAAGCCCTGAAAGACCGTACCGCCGAAGTTCGTGCACAAGTGCCGATCCCGGTGGCCGCGTTCCTGCTCAACGAAAAACGCAACTCGATCACCAAGATCGAACTGCGCACCCGTGCCCGCATCGTCATCCTGCCGAACGATCACCTCGAAACGCCGCACTTCGAAGTGCAGCGCCTGCGTGATGACAGCCCGGAAGCCGCGACCAACCAGTCCAGCTACGAAATCGCCGCTGCCGCTGCCGAAGTCGAAGAAGTCCAGCCAGCCGCTGCGACCCGCACCCTGGTTCGCCAGGAAGCTGCGGTCAAGACGGCCCCGGCCCGCGCCAACGCTCCGGTTCCGACCGAAGTGGCCGCTCCGGCCCCTGCCCCGGTCGCCGTACCGGAGCCAAGCCTGTTCAAAGGCCTGGTGAAGTCGCTGGTGAGCCTGTTCGCCACCAAGGAAGAGCCTGTTGCTCCGGCCGTGGTTGAAAAGCCTGCGACCACCGAGCGTCCGGCCCGCAACGAAGAGCGTCGCAACGGTCGTCAACAGAGCCGCAACCGTAACGGTCGCCGCGATGAAGAACGCAAGCCTCGCGAAGAACGTGCACCGCGTGAAGAACGCGCACCACGTGAGCCGCGTGAAGAGCGTCAGCCACGGGAAGTGCGTGAACCTCGCGAGACCCGCGAAGAAACGCCAGCGGTAGCCCGCGAAGAACGCGCACCACGCGCGCCTCGTGAAGAACGTGCACCGCGCGCTCCGCGTGAAGATCGCAAGCCACGTGGCGAGCGTGAAGAACGCGTTCGTGAACTGCGCGAGCCTCTGGATGCCGTTCCGGCTGTTCCGGCTGTTCCGGCCGCCGCTGCTACCGCTGAAGAGCGTCCAGCTCGCCAGCCACGTGAAGAACGCGCTCCACGCCCACCGCGTGAAGAACGTCAGCCACGTGCCGAACAAGCCGCCGCAGCCGCAACTGAAGAAGAACTGGTCACCAACGAAGAGCAACTGCCGGAAGACGGTCAGGAAGGCGCCGAAGGCGATCGTCCACGCCGCCGCTCCCGTGGCCAGCGTCGTCGCAGCAACCGTCGCGAGCGTCAGCGTGACGCCAACGGCAACGTGATCGAAGGTTCGGAGGAGTCCGAGTCCGGCGAAAACGCTGAAGCGCCAAGCACTGCCGATCTGGCCGCCGGCCTGGCTGTCACTGCAGCCGTTGCCAGCAGCGTGATCAGCGCTCCAGCCGAAGCTGAAGCCAATGTGCAAGCCGAACGCGCCACTGCCGCGACCCTGGAAGCAGCTCCGGTTGAAGCGCCAGTCGTTGAAGCGACCACACCGGTCGAAGTCACCGCCTCGCCGGAAATCGAAGTAGCGCCAGCGCCAGAAGCTCAGCTAGTTGTTGAAGCGGCTGCCGAGCCAGCGCCAGTGGTAGAAGCACCTGCCGTGGTTGCAGAAGCGGTTGTTGAAACCGTAACTGAAACCGTGCGTGAAGTTCGCGAAGAGCAAACCGCATTCAACTGGGTTGCCGAGCCAGCCGTCGCTGAAGCCGCTGCATCAGCCGCTGAAACCCAAGTGGCTGAAGCCATGGTTTCCGAACCGGTGGTTGCTGCTGCAGAACCGGCTCCAGCGCCTGTGGTTGAAGCACCAGCAGTAGAAGCTCCGGTCGTTGCCGAAGCACCTGCTCCGGTAGTCGAAGCTGCTCCTGCCAGCGCCCTGACGCCAAGTGGCCGTGCGCCTAACGACCCGCGTGAAGTGCGTCGTCGCAAGCGTGAAGCCGAGCGTCTGCAGAAGGAAGCTGAACTGGCTGCTTCTGCGGCTCCAGCTGAAGCAGCTGTCGCTGCCGAGCCTGCACCGGTTGTTGCTGAAGTGGTTGAGGCAGCTCCTGCCCCAGCCGCTGAAGTGACTGCCGAGCCGGTTGAGTCGGTGATCCACGAAGCGCCGCGCTCCGTTCAGGAAGCGGTAGAGCAACACGAGCAAGCCCAGGAAAAAGAACACGAGCCTAAACCTCTCGTCTGATTCCATCGGCCACTAAAAAGCCCCGTCTGGTGAATCCAGGCGGGGCTTTTTTTATATCTCTGTATATCCCACAAGGATCTATGCCGGTCTGAAGGTTAGTGCCTCAGGCACATCCACATCCCAGACCACACCGGGATCATCCACGGTCACTTCAACCACCCGCCCCTGAGCAAACAGCGGTTTGGCGCCGCGATCCCCCGATAACGCCATCAACCCCGCCGAGAAGTCCCGTCCGAACCCGACCGGATGCCCATACTCGCCGCTCTGCACGGGCACGCTGATACTGTCACCGCCAATGCCCGCCACCACTTGCCCGATACTGGATGGCAGGATGAACGGCATATCCCCCAGCACCATCAGCCAGCCATCGAGTTGCTTGCAGGCAGCGACTCCCGCGGCAATGCTGTCACCCATTCCCGTCGACTCGATCAATACAATCTCGCAGCCATAGGCCTGAGCCATGCGAATCACTTGCGGGCGGTCAGCAGTGGTCACCAGCACGCGTTTGTCCAGCGCCGCCGGCAGGTTGACCAACGTGTGCTCGATGACGAACCGCACCACGCCGTCACGCCCGGTGCAATCGGCCACCAATTTATCCTTTTCGGCGCCCGCAACCTCACGAAACCGGCTGCCCTGCCCCGCCGCCAGTACGACGACGCCAATGGACTTGCTCATACGCTCTCCCGCACGGCTTTCTTCTGCTTCAGTTCGATGCCATTTTTGACCGCCACGATTTCCGCCATGAGCGACAAAGCAATTTCCGCTGGATTATGACTGCCGATGTGCAAACCGATCGGACCATGCAAGCGGTCAATCGCCGGTTGCGACAAACCCAGTTGAGCCAGGTTTTCCCGGCGCTTCTGGCTGTTGACCCGCGACCCCAGCGCCCCGACGTAGAAAGCCCTGGAATCCAGGGCCGTGAGCAGCGCCATGTCGTCCAGACGCGGATCATGGGTCAAAGCCACGATGGCCGTGCGTTCATCGGTCTGGATGTTCAATACCGCCTCATCCGGCATGCCCGAAACGAATCGTCCGTGCTGCTCCTCCCAGCCGTAGACAAACTCGCTACGCGGATCGCAAATCAGTACCTCGAAATCCAGCAGCCGGGCCATTTCCGCCACATAGCGCGACAGCTGCCCCGCGCCGATCAGCAGCAAGCGCCAGCGCGGGCCATAGATCGCCCGCAAGGTCTGTCCGTCGAACGTCAACACGTCAGCTTTACTGGCCGGCTGCAAAAGCACTTCGCCGGTGACCAGGTTCAGTTCACGCGCAACGATTTCATGGGCCTCGCAACGGTCGAGCAATTGCTCGACCCAATCCCCATCGTCGATACGCTCCTCGGTCAAGCGCAAGGTGCCACCGCAGGGCAAGCCGAAACGTGAGGCTTCCTCACGGGTCACACCGTAGGTGATTAACTGCACCGGCGGCCCGTCAAGCGCAAGGCGCCCGTCGTGCAGCCGAGCGATCAAGTCATCTTCGACACACCCGCCGGAAACCGAACCAATCACCATGCCGTCTTCGCGCAAGGCCAGCATGGCGCCGGGTGCCCGGGGCGCAGTGCCCCAGGTTTCGACCACGCTGTACAACACCACCCGCTGACCGGCGCGATGCCATTGCAACACACTGCGCAGGACGTTCAGATCGGCGCTGTCCATCAGGCGCCAGCCTTCTGCCAGCCCGACAGCTGATAACGAACCGGTAGGTTGCGGATGCGTTTGCCGGTGGCAGCAAAGATCGCATTGCACAGTGCCGGCGCAATCGGTGGTACGCCTGGTTCACCCACACCGCCCAACGGCACGTTGCCCGGCGGCGTCACCAGATGCACGGCCACTTCTTTCGGTGCCAGGGACATGCGCGCCACTTCGTACATGTGGAAGTTATCCTGCTGGACCTTGCCGTCCTTGAAACTGATCTCCCCCAGCACCGCATTACCCAGGCCCATGACGCAGGCACCCTCGAACTGCGCGCGAATCCGCTCGGGATTGATCTGCGGTCCGCAATCGACGGCGATGTCAGCCTTGTGCACTACCAACGTACCGTCGTCCTTGACCTCCACCTCGATCACCGCCGCCACATAGGTCACGAAGCTGTAATGCACCGCCAGGCCCAGGCCGCGCCCCTTGGGCAACTCACGCCCCCAACCGGCGGCTTTGGCGGCGGTCTCCAGTACCGTGCGCAGGCGCGCGGTGTCGATCGGATAACGCTCCGGGGATTCACCGTAGTTCCACTCTTCACTCAAGGTGCGCGGATCGATCTGACGGTCCGGGCCGAGCAATCTGATCTGGTACTTCAGCGGATCCTGCCCGGCCTTGTGCGCCAGTTCATCGATAAAACTCTGGATCGCAAAGCCATGGGGAATGTTCGACACCGAGCGATACCAACCCACCCGGGTATGCACCGTTGCCTCGGGGTTTTCCAGGCGAATGTTGGGGATCGCATACGCCATGTTGGTGAACCCCATGCCCAGTTCGAACGCCGCTTCATGGTTCATGCCCGGTGCAAACAACGCGGTGATGCTCGGCGCCACCGTACGGTGCAACCAGCCGGACGGCAGGCCATCCTTGTTCAGGCTGGCCTTGAGGTATTCGGCCGACACGGTGTGGAAGTAGGAACAGTGAATGTCGTCTTCGCGGGTCCATTGCACCCGCACCGCTTTGCCGGGGAATTCCTTGGCGAGGATAGCAGCCTCGATGATGAAGTCAGGCTTGGACTTGCGCCCGAACCCGCCCCCGAGCAGGGTTACGTTAAAGGTGACTTTGTCGAACGCCAGGCCCAGGCGTTCACCGATCCGTTCCCGGGTGACCTGAGGCGCCTGGCTTGGCCCCCAGGCTTCGCACGCACCGTCCTTGAACCGCGCAATGGCGACCATCGGCTCCATCGGCGACTGTGACAAATGCGGCAAGTAGTAGGAGGCTTCCAGGGTGCTATCGGCGCTGGCCATGGCCTTTTCGAGGTTGCCGGTATTGCGCACCACCTTGCCGGGCTTGAGCGATGCCGCTTCAAGTTCCTTGCGATAGGCAATCGAGTCGTAGCTGGCGTTGGGGCCGTCGTCCCACTCGATTTTCAGTGCCTCGCGGCCCTTGATCGCCGCCCAGGTATTGCTCGCCACCACGGCGATACCGCCGAGCGGTTGAAATTCCGAGGGCAACGGACGACTTTCGATCTGTACCACTTTGACCACGCCGGGGACTTTCATCGCCGCGCTGCCATCGAAGCTTTTGACTTTGCCGCCATACACCGCGGGCCGCGCGATGGTCGCGTACAGCATGCCGTCGAAATGCACGTCGGCGCCGTACACGGCGCGACCGTTGACGATGTCCTCCCCATCGATGGCCTTGGTGCCTTCCTTGCCGATGTAACGGAACTCAGCGGGTTGCTTGAGCTTCAGGCTGTCGCGGGCCGGAACCGGCAACGCGCCTGCGGCGGAGGCCAGGGCGCCATATCCGAGCTCGCGGCCGGACGGCTCATGGACAACCTTGTGCAATTGCGCATGGCATTCACCAACCGGCACTTTCCATTGCGCGGCGGCAGCCTGTTCTAGCATGGTCCGCGCGGCGGCACCGCAGCGACGCATCGGCTCGTACCAGTGACGCATGCTGCGTGAGCCGTCAGTGTCCTGGTTGCCGAAGCGCACTTCATCGCCGGGGGCCTGCTGCACCTTGACCAGAGCCCAATCGGCTTCCAGTTCATCGGCCACCACCATGGTCAAGCTGGTGCGCACGCCCTGGCCCATCTCCGAGCGGTTGCAGATCACGGTCACTGTGCCATCAGCGGCGATGCTGACATACACCTTGGGATCATCAACCCAGCCGTGAGGCATGCCGTCGGCGCCGAACTTCTTCTCTTTCTCGTCGGCAAACGCGTCCTGCCAGCCCCAACTCGCGGCAACCACCAGCGCACCGGTCGCCCCCACGCCCTTGAGAAAACCACGGCGACTGAGGTTGCTCAGGGCGAAATCATTCGGTAACCGGCTCATGCCTTGACCTCCTTCAGGTGAGTGGAGGCCTGGCGGATCGCGGTCTTGATGCGGTTGTAGGTGCCGCAGCGGCAGATGTTGCCAACCATCGCTTCTTCGATCTGCTCGTCGCTCGGATTCGGATTGGTCTTGAGCAGCGCCGTCGCCGACATGATCTGCCCGCCCTGGCAGAAGCCGCATTGGGCGACTGCCGTGTCGAGCCAGGCTTGCTGCACGACTTTGCCGATCGGGTCGGCATGCAGGTTGTCGATGGTGCTGACATTCTGCCCGGCGACTGAACCGATGGGCGTGATGCAACTGCGTGCCGGAGCCCCTTCGATATGAATGGTGCAGGCGCCGCACAGGCCCATGCCGCAGCCGAATTTGGTGCCGTTGTAACCGGCCACGTCGCGGATCGCCCAGAGCAGCGGCATGTCCTCGGTGACGTCGAGTTGATGGTCTTGACCATTGAGTTTCAGGGTAATCATGGGCACGCCCGCATAGGTCTTGAGTTATGGGGTCGAGCAATCTGCCGCTGGATCTCGGTGGGTCGCACGCAGATCGACTCAGGCTAATGGGCTCTCTTGTGCGGACGCAAACGGTCTGCACCGGGCCTTTGGTGGAGCAAGAGTGTGCATCGTTAGCTGACTAAGTTAACCGAGCATTAACAAAAAAGCCCTGCTGAGACAGGGCTTTTTAGCTGCAAGCTTTAAGCTGCAAGCTTCAAGTAGAAGCAAAACAGCGAAAAACCTGAATTTAAGGATTGTAGCTTGCCGCTTGAAGCTTGTAGCTTGCGGCTGCTTCATCAATACCGGTTCGGCTCCATTTCCAGATCGACATGGAAACGCTCGAAAATGTCTTTCTGGATACGCTGCGCCAGGTTCAGCAATTGCAGACCCGTCGCGCCGCCATAGTTGACCAGTACCAGCGCCTGCAATTTATGCACGCCAGCATCAGCCTCGCGGAAACCTTTCCACCCTGCCCGCTCGATCAGCCATCCGGCGGCCAGCTTCATCTGCCCGTCGGGTTGCGCATAGGCCACCAGGTCCGGGTATTCGCCCTTGAGCCGTGCAGCCAGCACCGTCGATACCAAAGGGTTCTTGAAAAAGCTGCCGGCATTGCCGAGTACGGCCGGGTCCGGGAGTTTTTCGTTGCGGATGCTGCAAATGGCCTGACTGACATCGCTGGCGGTCGGATGCTCGATACCCTGCTCGGTCAGGCGCTGGCGCACCGGGCCGTACTCCAGGTGCAGATGCGCGGCGCGGTCGAGGGCGAAACGCACACGCAGGATCAACCAACGCCCCAGCTCCTGCTTGAACAGGCTGTCGCGGTAGGCGAAGTTGCACTCTTGCAATGTGAAGTCACGCAGTTCGCCGGTCTGGCGATCGAGGGCGGTCAGGCCGGCGAACACGTCCTTGATTTCGACACCATAAGCGCCAATGTTTTGCATCGGTGCCGCACCGACGGTGCCGGGAATAAGACTGAGGTTTTCCAGGCCGGACAACCCCTGGGACAGTGTGTGTTGCACAAAAGGATGCCAGGGCTCGCCCGCCTCGGCCTCGATCACCACTTTGCCGCCTTCATCGCTCAGCACGCGAATCCCGCGCGTGGCCATGCGCAGCACCAGCGAATCGATGTCCGCCGTCAGCAGCAGGTTGCTGCCGCCGCCGATCACCAGCACCGGGACCTTGTGTTCCAGCCCGTAGGCCAGGGCTTCGCGCACATCGGCGTCGCTATGGGCCTCGGCAAACAACCGGGCCTGGACATCCACGCCAAAGCTGTTGAACGGCTTGAGCGAAACCTGCGATTGAACCTGCAAACTCATAACCGTCCCTTCAATTCGATCACCAGCAAATCGCTGGCGTGCTCGATCAGGTCGAGCACCTGCTCGAAGCCTTGCTCGCCGTCGTAGTACGGATCCGGCACTTCATCCACCGGCGACTGGTAGCGACGCAGGAACAGGTCGAGTTCGGCCTTGCCCTTGGCCGGTTGCAAGGCCTTGAGGTTGCGCAGGTTGCTGTTGTCCATCGCCAGGATCAGGTCGTAGGTGGCGAAATCGGCACGGCTGACTTGCTGGGCGCGCTGGGTGGACAAGTCATAACCGCGCAGCTTCGCCGCGGCCTGACTGCGCTTGTCCGGCGCCTTGCCGACATGCCAGTCGCCGGTGCCGGCGGAGGCCACTTCAACCTGATCGGCCAAGCCGGCCTCGCGCAGCTTATGCCGCAGCACGCCTTCGGCCGTGGGTGACCGGCAGATGTTGCCCAGGCAGACAAACAGAACCCGCATCACGCCTCCAGCAGGCGACGAACGCGCTCAAGGTCTTCAACGGTATCGACACCGGCTGGCGGCGCGATCAGAGCGTCGGCGACGTGGATTCGCACGCCGTGCCACAGGGCACGCAGCTGCTCCAGGCACTCGGTGTTTTCCAGCCAGCATGGGCCCCAGCTGACGAAATCCTGCAGGAAACCGGCGCGGTAGGCATAGATGCCGATATGGCGGCGATACGGCACACCTTCCGGTAACTGCTCAGGGTTCACGGCAAATGCATCCCGCGCCCAAGGCAAGGTGGAACGGCTGAACGTCAGCGCCAGGCCATTGAGGTCGCTGACGACCTTGACCACGTTGGGATTGAACAGGGTGCCCGCGTCTTCGATCGGCTCGGCCAGGGTGGCCATGCGCGCTTCGGCGTGGGCCGCCAGGTTGGCGGCGACCTGATCGATCACGCTCGGCGGGATCAGCGGTTCGTCGCCCTGGACGTTGACCACGATGGCGTCGGGCGCCAGGCCCAGCTTCATCGCGACTTCGGCCAAGCGATCGGTGCCGGAGTTGTGATCTTCACGGGTCAACACCACTTCGGCACCAAAGCCTTTGCAGGCCTCGACGATGCGCGCGTCGTCGGTGGCCACCACCACCCGCTCGGCGCTGCTTTTGCTCGCCTGTTCCCAGACGTGCTGGATCATCGGTTTGCCGGCGATCAGCAGCATCGGCTTGCCCGGCAGGCGGGTGGAGGCGTAACGCGATGGAATGACGACGGTAAAGGCTGTGGTCATTTATCCAGGCGCTCGTCGGTAGTCAGGGTGCGCGCTTCGGATTCGAGCATCACCGGGATGCCATCGCGAATCGGGTAGGCCAGGCCTGCACCCTTACTGATCAGCTCGGTCTTGTCGGCGCTGAGCTTGAGCGGGCCTTTGCAGACCGGGCAAGCGAGGATATCGAGCAATTTGGTGTCCATGAGCATTCCCTGGAAAAAACGGAGTTAAGGCAACAAACGAGCCGGCAGCAGGCGCATCAGCTGTGTGTCGAACCAGGCCACGAAGGCCGGCGACGGCACGGCATCGACCGCCAGGTACCACCAGTCGGCGGCGGCAAAGGCACGGCATTTCACCGCGTCCTTTTCCGTCATCACCAACGGCAATGACGGCGTGAAATTCAACACCTCCACGCTGTATTCGGCGTGGTCGGCAAACGCATGTGGAACCGGCTGCCAGTGTAGCGTTTCGAGGGTCTTGAAGAAACGTTGCGGATTGCCGATGCCGGCCACCGCGTGCACAGCCTGGCCTGCGCCGAAGTGGTCAAGGGGACGTCGTTCGCCGCTGCGCAGGTTGACCAGCGCGGTGGGGCGCAATTGAAAGGCAAATCCATCATCGCGGTCAGCCACGGCACCGTTGTAGAGCACCGCGTCGACGCTTTGCAGGCGCTCGGCCGGCTCACGCAATGGCCCGGCGGGCAGGCATCGACGGTTTCCCAGGCCGCGGGCGGCGTCGATCAGCACCAGTTCCAGGTCACGGGCCAGGCGGTAGTGCTGCATGCCGTCGTCGGACAGGATCAGGTCCAGCGGCTCACTGGCCAGCAAGGCTTTGACGGCATTGCTGCGATTGGGGTCGATCATCAGCGGCACGCCCGTACGCTGGACGATCAGCAACGGCTCGTCACCGGCGACGTCGGCACCCTGCTCGGCCTCGACCCGCCACGGCAACTGCGGCGGTTTGGCGCCGTAGCCACGACTGACCACGCCGACGCGCAGGCCGCTGCGCTGGCAGTGTTCGATCATCCATAGAATCAGCGGCGTCTTGCCAGTGCCACCCACGGTGATGTTGCCGACCACGATCAGCGGCACCGGTGGTTGATAGATCTCGCCCTCACCCGCCAGAAAGCGCTTGCGCTTGTTCATGACCACGCGCCGGTACAGCCATTCCAATGGCCGCAACAGCTTCAGGGCCGGATGACCTGCGTACCACGCGGCGAGCAATCGATCGGACATGGCCATCAGGGCGCCGGGGGCGCCGGGGGCGCCGCCTCGATGGTGGTCATGCGCAAATGACTGAAGCCGAGTTTGCCGGCCGCATCCATGGCAGTCACCACGGACTGATGCTGAGTCTTGCCATCAGCGCTGATGGACAGCGGTCGGTTGGTGTCGCCGTTGGCTTCTTTTTGCAGCGCGTCCATCAGCGAAGCCAGGTCGCTTTTCGGCAAAATCTGGTTGTTCACCGAAAACACGCCGTCGGCACTGATGGCGATGTCCAAAGGTTTGCTCTGATCGTCGGCCGGCGTGCCGCTGACGGCTTCCGGCAGATCGACTCGCAACTGGGTTTCACGGGTGAAGGTGGTGGTCACGACAAAAAACAGCAGCAGGATGAACACCACGTCGATCAACGACGCGAGGTTGATGTCCACCGTTTCCCGTGGTTTGCGGCGGAATTTCACGCTTTGCTCCCGGTCAGGTCCACATCGCGATCGCCCTGCACCACTTCGACCAGCTTGATCGCTTCCTGCTCCATGCCCACCACCAGCTCATCGATCCGGCGTTGCAGGAAACGGTGGAAGAACACCGAAGGGATACCCACCATCAGGCCCGCAGCCGTGGTGATCAGGGCCTTGGAAATACCACCGGCCAGTACCGAGGCGTTGGTGGTCATGCCATTGCCTGTGAACGCACTGAAAATATCGATCATGCCCAGCACCGTACCCAGCAGGCCCAGCAACGGCGCCATGGCGGCGATGGTGCCTAGGGCGGCGACGTAGCGTTCGAGCTCATGGATAACCCGCTGTGCGGCCTCTTCGATGCACTCCTTCATGATCTCGCGACCATGCTTGGAGTTGGCCAGGCCGGCCGCCAGGATCTCGCCCAACGGGGAGTTGGCGCGCAGTTCCTTGAGTTTTTCCTTATTGAGCTGTTTGTCCTTGATCCAGACCCAGACCTGCCCGAGCAAGTGCTCCGGGGTCACGCGGCTGGCCCGCAGGGTCCACAGACGCTCGGCAACGATCGCCATGGCCGCGATGGAACTCAAAATGATCGGCAGCATCATCCAGCCGCCGGATTTGACCAATTCCCACACAGTGACAGCCCCCTCGAAAAAGTGCGCCACTCTAACATAGGGGGTGCAAGCACCGAAGACCGTGATGTCGCATCCGGTCGGGCTTTGATAATGCTCGGTTATGGGTTCAAGGGCGGCGGATCGCGCCAGAAACGCCGCTCCTGGCGCATTGACCACGGTGGCTCGAAGCGTCCCAGTTGCAGACGAATGGCTCCGTGTTCGACGCTGTCGTAGATCGCCATTCCACGTTTTTGATAACGCGCGATGACCGTCGCATGCGGATGGCCAAACGAATTGCCCTGCCCGCGGGAGATCAGCGCCCCTTTAGGTTGCAGGACATCCAGCAGGGCCATGGACGACGAACTGCGACTGCCGTGGTGTGGCGCCTGCAGCCAATCGGTGGGCACGGCCAGCGGACTGTCCAGCAAGGCCCTCTCGGCGGCGACATCAATGTCGCCACTCAACAGCAACCGCTCACCATTGGCCTCGATCAGCAGGACACAGGAGTTCTGGTTACTGTCGCCGGCCAATGGCCAGTGCCAAAGCTGGAAATCGACTTCATCCCAGGTCCATTGCCGACCGCTCTCACACTTCTCGGCCTGCAACCCCATAGGCAAGTCTGACGGCTCACCACTGACCACCTGTTCCACCGGCAAGCCCTTGGCAATCGCCCGGGCACCGCCGGCATGATCGGCGTGGGCGTGGCTGATCAGCATCAGGTCGAGCCCCTTCACCCCCAGTTTGCGCAATGCCGGCAGCACCACCCGCTCCCCTTGGTCGAGCTCACCGAAACGCGGTCCGGCGTCATACAGCAACGTGTGATGCCGAGTGCGCACCAGGATCGCCAAGCCCTGCCCCACATCAAATTGCCAGACTTCGGCCATACCTTCCTGCAAAGTCGGCCTGGGCGAAAAAACCAACATCAACAGCATGGGCCACCCCAACGGGCGCATCGGCAAGCCTCGCGGCAGTAATAGCAAAAAAGCACCCATGGCACCGATTA
Source organism: Pseudomonas sp. GL-RE-26 (assembly GCF_019956275.1). NCBI lineage: Bacteria > Pseudomonadati > Pseudomonadota > Gammaproteobacteria > Pseudomonadales > Pseudomonadaceae > Pseudomonas > Pseudomonas sp. GL-RE-26. The sequence continues at coordinate 145,117 of NZ_JAHBDI010000002.1, read as the reverse complement.
CCCAGGCCCATAGCGGGACTGCCGCGGGCACCCACGCGGGAATCTGGCCGGAGACGACCCCCAGTCCCCTGAACCACCATTCGATCAGGCCGCCCGCCAGCCACAGCAGTTTTTCACCCAGGTAAGGCACCGGCAGCAACAGTGTCCCGAGCAACGCCGGTGGCAGGACCACCAGACTGATCCAGGGCACCGCGAACAAATTGGCCAGTGGCCCGCTGAGACTGATTGGTAACCCCAGTGCCAGTAACAATGGGCACAGTCCGATTGCAATCAGCCACTGGGCACGGGTCCAGGTCTGCCACCAACGCCAAGGCCCCAATCGTCCGCCGAAGGTCAATATCAAGACTGCCACGGCCGCGAAAGACAGCCAGAATCCAGGCTGAAGACTCGCCAACGGCTCCAGCAGCAAAATGCCGTCGAGTGCCAACAACAGTGGCCACCATGCACCAAGATGACGGAACCGCAGACGCCACAACAACACCATTGCAATCATCAGGCAGGCCCGCCGCACCGGCACCTCGAAACCGGCCAGCATCCCGTAACCGAGTGCAGCGGCGAATGCCAGGCCACACGCCCAGGGCAACCATGGTAGACGGCTCGGCCATAACCCAAAGCGGGCCAGGCCGGCGATCAGCAGATACACGACGCCCGCCAGCAACCCGATGTGCTGCCCGGAAATCACCAACAGATGCACCGTGCCGGTGTCCTGCAATACCTGCCAGTCTTCGCGACTCAGCCCGGCGCCGTCCCCGAGTACCAACGCCGTCAACGCGCCGCTTCGCCCTTGGGCATCCACCGCCAGCAAACGCTGACGGATTACATCGCGCCAAGCCCATCGGGCTGGCGCAAGGCGCTCGCCCTGCTTGACCGTCCCGGTCGCGCCAATGCGTTGTGCCAGCAACCAGGCCTGGTAATCGAAGGCCTGAGGATTGAGGAGCCCGACCGGGCGCTTCAACTTGACTGCCAGACGCCAGCGCTCTCCACTGTTCACCGGTGGCCCGCCATACCAGGCCAGACGCATTTGCCGCGGCAGCCGGGTACGTCGGGACTGGATGTCGGTCAATTCGAATCGCACGACACCGTCATCATGCCGGGGCAAGCCTGTGACCCGCCCTTCGACCCAGCGGGTTTCTCCGTCCAGCGCCGGCGGTAACCGGTCATCCAGCGCCCACTGCGCATTCACGCAGGCCCAACTCAAGCCGAACAGGTAAAACGCCACCGGATAGGTCCTGAACGGCAGCAACATCAAACCCGCCACCGGCATCGCCAGCCACAACCAGACCGGCGGTAATGCCGGTAAAAAACGCAAGGTCAACAGACCCAACGCCAGCGCCATCATCCCTGTGCGCATAAGCCCGTCCTTGAGAGTACCCTCAAGGCTTAGCCCGCCCTTCGCCTGGGCGTCGTCAATAATTGTCACAAAGTCTGAATGGGCAGTTCATAGAATCCAGACATACTTGCCGCCTTGACCGACCGAGAAGCCTTATGCCCCGGCGCTTATTCAAACGTTACATGCCAGATCCGATGAGCATCAGGGATCACAAATCCTTACGCTTTCTCGGCACGCTGTTGCATGACCCGAACCTGTGGCACCTCAACCGCCACTCCGTTGCCCGCGCCATGGCGGTGGGCTTGTTCGCCGCGTTCCTGCCGATCCCGCTGCAGATGCTGCTGGCGGCAATCCTCGCCATCATCGTGCGCGGCAACATGCCGATTGCCGTGAGCCTGGTCTGGCTGACCAACCCGATCACCATGCCCGCCGTGTTCTTCTGCACCTATCAGGCCGGAGCCTGGCTGATGGACGTTCCCGCCCGGCAGTTGCCGGACTCACTGACCTGGGAATGGATCAGGGGTGAGATCTCGACCTTGTGGCAACCGTTTCTGCTGGGCTCGGTGGTAACGGGGCTGGCACTCGGTGCGCTGGCCTACTTCCTGGTGATGATGTATTGGCGCTGGTGGGTGGCCAGGCAATGGAAGCGGCGCAAGAAGAGCCGGATGTGAGAATGCAAAACGGCCTCCACTTGGGAGGCCGTTTTTTTCGGTGTCTGGGCTGACGCCATCGCTGGCAAGCCAGCTCCTACAAAGGTTTGCTGCGGGTCAGGTACGCATCCCACGCCCGCTGACCAGCAACCGCGCACTACCGAGATACAGCACTGCGGTCGCGACCAGCATGAAGGCGATGGCCACGCTGATGCGGATATCCGATACCCCGAGGATGCCGTAACGGAACGCGTTGACCATGTGCAGCACCGGGTTGGCCAGGGACACGGTCTGCCAGAACGGCGGCAGCAAGGTGATCGAGTAGAAGACCCCGCCCAGGTAGGTCAGTGGCGTCAGCACGAAAGTCGGAATAATCGAAATGTCATCGAAGTTGCGCGCAAACACGGCGTTGATGAAGCCCAGCAGCGAGAAGATCGTTGCGGTCAGCACCACCACCAGAATGGTCACGCCCAGGTGATGCACCTGCAAGTGAGTGAAGAACAGCGACAGCAGGGTCACGATGATCCCCACCATCAACCCGCGCAGCACACCGCCCAGGGTGTAGCCGATCAGAATGGTGTGCGGCGACAGCGGCGAGACCATCAGTTCTTCGATGGAACGCTGGAACTTGCTGCCGAAGAAGCTCGACACCACGTTGCCGTAGGAGTTGGTGATCACCGACATCATGATCAGCCCCGGCACGATGTACTCCATATAAGTGAAGCCACCCATGTCGCCGATCTGCCGACCGATCAGATTACCGAAGATCACGAAGTACAGGACCATGGTGATGGCCGGCGGCAGCAAGGTCTGCGGCCAGATCCGGGTGAAGCGCCGGACTTCACGGTAAACGATGGTGTTGAGGGCAACGAGGTTGGGGCGCAGCTCGGAACTCATACCGCCACCTTCGACAGATTTTTCTCCACCAGGGACACGAACAACTCCTCGAGGCGATTGGTTTTGTTGCGCAGGCTCAGCACTTCGATGTTCTGCTGCACCAACTGGGTGAACAGCGCGGTGATGCCCATGGACTTCTCCACCTGGACTTCCAGGGTGTGGCTGTCGATCAGCCGGGACGGGTAGCCGAGCAACTGTGGCGCCACTTGCAACGTGTTCTTCATATCCAGCAGGAACGTTTCCACATGCAATTGGCCGAGCAACTGCTTCATGCTGGTGTTCTCGACAATGGTGCCGTGATCGATGATGCCGATGTTGCGGCACAACTGCTCAGCCTCCTCCAGGTAGTGGGTGGTGAGGATGATGGTGATGCCTTTCTGGTTCAGCTCGGTGAGGAAGCTCCACATCGAGCGACGCAGTTCGATGTCCACCCCGGCAGTCGGTTCGTCGAGGATCAGCAGGCGCGGTTCATGTACCAGCGCGCGGGCGATCATCAGGCGACGCTTCATGCCGCCGGACAGCGAGCGCGACGGCACGTCCTTCTTGTCCCACAGGCCGAGCTGGGTCAGGTACTGTTCGGCGCGTTCCTTGGCAATTTTCGCCGGGATGCCGTAGTAGCCGGCCTGGGTCACGACGATGTCGAAGGTCTTTTCGAACTGGTTGAAGTTGAATTCCTGAGGCACCACGCCGATGGAGCGCTTGAGCTGCGCAGGATTCCTGTCCAGGTCGTGACCGAAGATATTCACTGTGCCGCTGGTCTTGTTCACCAGGGTCGAGAGAATGCCGATGGTCGTGGATTTGCCGGCGCCGTTGGGGCCGAGCAAAGCGAAAAAGTCACCTTCGGCGACATCCAGATCGATACCACTCAAGGCCTGGAAACCGTTGCCGTAGGTTTTGGTTAGCTGCCGGATGGACAGAGCGGAACTCATATCTGATTTACGCACCAAGAAGGGAAGAAAGGGGTAAGTATGGGCGGCGGCGAACAATACAACCGCAGCGACCTGGCACAATGGTGCTTGTCGCCGCCACACAAGTACAGTCAAGCGTGTCGATAGTGAGTATTAAGTCAACGCGGTCATGACCGCCTTTTGATACGCCGGACGCTGTTTCAACCGGGCATACCAGGCTTGCAGATGAGGTTGCGGCGCACGTTCGATCGGCATCTCGAACCAGGCATAAATGAAACTGCCCAGGGGAATATCACCCATGCCGATCTCGTTTCCGGACAGGTAGGGCTTGTTCGCCAACGCCTGATCGGCCATCGCCAGCAGCGTGTCGCATTCCTTGATCGCCGCCTTGATGGCGGTCCAGTCCTGCTGGTCTGCCGGGGTACGCAGCACACCCCAGAACACAGTACGGAACGGGCCGGCAAAGCTTGAGGTGGTCCAGTCCATCCACTTGTCGGCAGTGGCGCGGGCCTTGAGATTGTTCGGGTACCAGGCCGTGCCGTCGGCATGCAAGGCCATCAGGTAACGCACGATGGCGTTGGATTCCCACAACACAAAACCGTCGTCTTCAATGACAGGCACGCGGCCATTGGGATTCATGGCGCGGTATTCGGGCGTATCGACGACACCAAAGGCGCCACCGGCATCAATCGCCTCATAGGCCAGTCCCAGTTCTTCGGCGGCCCACAATGGTTTTCTGACATTCGATGAGTTTTTCCGACCCCAGATCTTCAGCATGACCGCCTCTTTTTCGGTAAGTGGGCAGGCAGCATACGCCGGATCAGGCGCGACTCAAATCGCTCTGCATGTCGCCCAGCAACGGTTGCTGCTGCTCACCGAACAGGTGCGGATAGCATTTTTCCAGGTGTTCGAAAAAGAACACTTCAGGTACGTCGGCGAACTGGCCGTGATCGACGAGGTACTCCATCAGCTTCGCGCCATCGCGGTTGAACGGATGAAAAACGCTGTCGTTGACCCCGTCGAATTCCAGCGGCGCCACATTGAACAGGTCGCAGAGTTTGCGGTTGAACGCTGGCGTCGCCTTGACCCAACGATCCCGCAGATAAAACTCGGTGTAGCCGTGCATGGCGAACATGTCGCTCTTGAGCAACTCAAGCAGCCGTGGCGTCGACAGATGATTGCGCACATCCGCCAGGCCGATCCGCGCGGGAATCCCGCAATGCCGTGCTGCACCTGCCAGCAACGTGGCCTTGGGCACGCAGTAACTCTCCCCGGCCGCCAGCGCATAACTGCCGCGCAGGGTCTGCGGATCGCGACTGAAGGTGTACGGGTTGTAGCGCACCGCTTCGCGCACGGCGTAATAAAGACTGATCGCCTGCTCCAGCGGATCGCGACTGGCGCCACGGTGCTTTTCGGCGAACTCCACCACGGACGGATGGTCACTATCGATGAAGCGGCCGGGACTCAGATACTCGTGCATGAGAATAATCTCCTGGGGAAGCCCCGAGTCTAGCGAGAGCTTCAGCACAGAGATAACGACGTTTCGGCCAAACTTGGGCGCTTTGCCGCTCGCTCGATGAACGCTTTTCCCACGTGTGCGGCCCATTTGTCGCACGAAAATCATCCGGGGTTTCCCACGATTCCAATCACATCGTTCCAACCAGCCTGTTTCGCGGATGCCGTCTAAGCTCTGTGGGCTGGTTCGCCCTGGTTTCACGGAGGAATGAATATGCTGTTGTTGTGGATACTGGTTCTGCTGGTCGGGATTGCCTATTTGGCCCACCGCCGCATCGCCCCGCTGCCCGCCTTGGTCATCGTGGCCATCTATGTCGTGGCCATGGGCGCTTTCAGCCGCGCGCCGGGCTGGTTGCTGCTGGTTTACTGGGTACTGATCGCCGCCGTCGCAGCCCCCCTGCTGCTGCCCGACCTGCGCCGCAAACTGTTCAGCGCGCCGATGTTCAACTGGTTCCAGAAAACCCTGCCGCCCATGTCGCAAACCGAACGCGATGCCATCGACGCCGGCACGGTCTGGTGGGACGGCGAACTGTTCAGCGGCCGTCCGGACTGGAGCAAACTGCTGTCCTATCCCAAGGCGCAATTGAATGAAGAGGAACAGGCTTTCATCGATGGGCCGACCGAAACACTCTGCGCCATGGTCAGTGAATGGCAGCTCGGTCAAACCATGGACCTGCCGCCGCAAGCCTGGACCTTCATCAAGGACAACGGCTTTTTCGCCCTGATCATCCCCAAGGAGTTTGGTGGCAAGGGCTTCTCCGCCTACGCCCACTCGCAAGTGGCGATGAAACTGGCGAGCCACAGCGGCGACCTCGCCTCCACCGTGATGGTCCCCAACTCCCTCGGCCCGGCCGAACTGTTGCTGCATTACGGCACCGACGAACAACGCAATCATTACCTGCCTCGCCTGGCGCGCGGCGACGACATCCCGTGCTTTGCACTGACCGGTCCGCTGGCCGGCTCCGACGCCGGCGGCATGCCGGACTCCGGGGTGATCTGCAAAGGAGAATGGGAGGGCCAGGAAGTCCTCGGCCTGCGACTGAACTGGGAAAAGCGCTACATCACCCTCGGCCCGGTGGCCACCCTCCTCGGCCTGGCTTTCAAGGCCTACGATCCGGATCACCTGCTGGGCGACAAGGAAGACCTGGGCATCAGCCTGGCGCTGATTCCAACTGACATCGCCGGTGTCGAGATCGGCCGCCGGCATCTGCCGTTGGGCGCCGCATTCATGAATGGCCCGAACTCCGGCAAGGACGTGTTCGTCCCGCTGGAGTTCCTCATCGGCGGCCAGGAAATGCTCGGCAAAGGCTGGATGATGCTGATGAATTGCCTGTCGGTCGGGCGTTCGATTTCCCTGCCGGCGGTGGGCACCGGCATGGCCAAGTTCACCAGCCTGGTCACGGGCCAATACGCTCAGGTTCGCGAGCAGTTCAATGTGCCAATTGCTTCGTTCGAAGGCATCCAGGAAGCCATGGCACGCATTGGCGGCAACGCCTGGATGATGGACGCCGCCCGCATGCTGACCGCCAATGCGGTCGATCTGGGCGAGAAACCGTCGGTGCTGTCGGCGATTCTCAAGTACCACCTGACCGAACGCGGCCGCGACTGCATCAGCGATGCCATGGATGTGCACGGCGGCAAGGCGATCATCATGGGGCCGAACAACTACCTTGGTCGCAAATGGAACGGCGCGCCGATTTTCATCACCGTCGAAGGCGCGAACATTCTTTCACGCAACCTGATGATCTTCGGCCAGGGCGCGATTCGCTGCCATCCCTTCGTGCTCAAGGAAATGGCCCTCGCCGGCCGTGAAGACAAGGATCAGGCGCTCAGAGAGTTCGATGAGCTGCTGCTCAAGCACATCGGTTTCGCCGTGGGCAACGCCGCCAGTACGCTGGTGCTCAATCTCGGTTTCGGGCACCTGGAACACACCCCGGGCGACAAACTCAGCCAGGGTTATTTCCGCGCCCTCAACCGTCAGGCCGCTGCATTCGCCCTGCTCGCCGACCTCAGCATGATGTTGCTGGGCGGCGCACTGAAACGCCGCGAACGCCTGTCCGCACGACTGGGCGACGTACTGAGCAACCTTTACCTGGCGTCCGCCGCACTCAAGCGCTACAACGACCTCGACTCACCGCAGTACATGACACCACTGGTGGCCTGGGCCATGGAAGAAAGCCTCGGCCAGGCGGAACGGGCCATGGATGAACTGCTGAGCAACTTCCCGAACAAAGTCGTCGGCTGCCTGTTGCGAGTGATCGTGTTCCCGTTCGGTCGCCGACACAAAGGGCCATCGGACAAACTCGGTGCCGAAGTCGCTGGGGTGATTGGCCGCGCCAAGGGCGACCCGGCACTGGAGGAAGTGCTCCTGGGTTGCTACCGCCCGCAAGGGAGCGACGATCCGGTCGGCGCATTGCAACACGCCTGCAATCTGTTGAGCGCCGCACAGCCGTTGCAGAAGAAGTTGCATGTGGCACTCAAGAGTGGCCAGGTCAAACCGGTGGCCGGCGAGTCGGTGATCGATGCTGCCCTCGAAGCTGGCGTGTTGCAACCGGTGGAAGCCCAAACCCTGCGTGAAGCCGAGGCGGCCCGGCGCAAGGTGATCGATGTGGATGATTTTGACCAAGAGACCTTGGCACTGGCCGAGGGAAAAGTCCGCTGATCCCTTCAAACATGTAAAAACGGGCGCGGCCGCTTTATACTCCCGCGCCCGTTTTGCTCTTGAGGACTTATCTCGTGTCCAACATCGTTGCCGATCATCTCGTTTTACTCGACCACCTGCGCAGCATCCTGGTCGCCGTAGGTGAGGCCGAGCAGGTTCCCGAAGAAAGCCATGCCTTGTTCCTTGAGCGCTTCGACGAGCTGCTGGCGTCACTGCCGATCGATCCGATCGAAAGCCAATACCTGGGCCAGGACATCCTGACTCAAGTCATTTCCCGTTATCCGCAAATCGCCCACCTGATTCCACGGGATCTGCTGTGGTATTTCGCCGGTGACTGCCTGCACTACTTGTCCGATGAAGAAATCGACCTGTATCAGGCACTGGAAGAACGCCGCTTCGAAGCCGAACAGAACGACGAACCTTTCGACTGGAACCAGGAAAAGCAGCTGCTGGCGCTGTCGAACCAGGACAGCAAGCACTGATCTTCAATCAGTGATGCCAAAGGCCCGCATGCTTGAGCATGCGGGCCTTTTTTTGTTTATTGCCTTCAACGCAACCCGCCAGTTTCAGGCAACCGCACTGTGCTGCGACCTTGCCCGCCCCCTCCGCCCGCCCGCCTGATTCGAGCCTTTGCACCAATAGTTTTCTCTCTAACTCATGGCACTTTGGTTTGATTGAACTACCTTCAAACTACAAGAAGTCATAACGGCTCGAGTTTCCACGTTAGCTTCAGTGATCAGATAGCGGATTGGCAAAAGGAGTTACCTCACCATGATCCTGACAGGCGTTTTCCGGCTCTGTACCTGCATTGCCGATTACTTTCAGGGGGAACCAGGACAGCGGACAGCGCCGTCCATAGCCGCGAGTATCGCTCTTGCCGGCAGTCCAGGTCACCGGATCACTGAAAACCGTTTCAGCAAAGGTCGCTCGCTATCCAGCCGGATCAGCGAATTGCGCCCGCTCGTGTGTAGCACGCAAGGAATAACGCCTGGGCCATGGATGAGTGGTCTGGCGCATTGGGGGGGATAGTCCGATCCCCATGAAGTGATCCGAGACAACTCGGCCTGACTAAAGATGGCCTATCCAGCGAGGATGTACTCAATGAGCTTTCGTACCGAGCCCGCTTTCAAGCGAATTATCCATGGCCTGTTCTGGATGGGCCTCAGCGTGGAAGCGGCTCAGGCCGCGCCGGCCAATTGCCCGCAACTGGACAATTGGCCGACAACGTACGAGGTCGGTCAGGGACTGCAGAATGAACTGCGCAGCCCCGTTCCGGTCACGCAACTGGCGGTGGGTGACCCGAAAATTGCCGACGTGCAACCCAGCGGCAGCAACGCCTTCATACTCACGGGCATTGCGCCGGGGACCACCAGCCTGATGGTCTGGACCGCCTGTTCGAAAACGCCGCGCCAAAGCATGGTATTCGTCAAGGGCAAGGCCACGTCAGCGCTGACCAGCGCGCCGACGGTGCCTTCCGACGACCCGCTGCTGCCTAGCCAGGTGCAGACCGATGTCCGCTTCGTTGAAGTCAGCCGGACCAAGCTCAAGGAGGCCTCCGCCTCGATTTTCGGCGTCCGGGGCAACTGGCTGTTCGGCTCGCCGAGAACCTTGCCCACCATCGGCGGCATAGTCACGCCGTCGATACCGGTGAGAAACGACCAGTTCAACCTCACGTTTGCTACCGGCAATACCCTGGTGGCGATCAACGCGCTGGAAGGCAGCGGTTTCGCCTACACCCTGGCGCGACCAAGCCTGGTTGCGCTCAGCGGGCAAAGTGCGAGCTTTCTGGCCGGCGGTGAAGTACCGATTCCAGTGCCAAGTTCAGGCAGCGATAACGTGTCCATCGAGTACAAGGAATTCGGTATACGTCTGACCCTGACGCCAACCATCGTCGGGAAAAACCGAATCGCACTGAAGGTGGCGCCGGAAGTCAGTGAACTGGATTTCACCAACGCCGTGAGCATCGCCGGCACGATAGTCCCGGCCCTGACCGTACGCCGCACCGATACCAGCATCTCCCTGGCCGACGGCGAAAGCTTCGTCATCAGCGGCCTGATCAGCACCCACAACGACTCCCAGGTGAACAAGTTTCCGGGGTTGGGCGATATCCCGATTCTGGGCGCGTTTTTCCGCGACAACACCATCAATCGTGAAGAGCGCGAACTGCTGATGATCGTCACCCCCCATCTGGTCCAGCCACTGGCTGCCAATGCACAACTACCGACACTGCCTGGCGAACAGCTGCGCAATTACGACCCGAACTTCTACCGCATGTTCTTCCTGGAAAATGGCGACTTCGACAGTCTCAGCGGGCTCTCGCAATGAACCGAAGCCTGAACCGCACAGACCTCGCCCTCACTCGTAACGGTGACTTTGAACGCTTGCCGGGCCAGCTGTACTGCCATTGGCCAGGCGTTCAACGTGTTGTAGCCAGAGGACACTCAATGAAAGCAGTCATTGCAATAGCGGCGACATTAATGCTCGCAGGTTGTGCCAGCAATGGCATGCCTTCGCGACCGGGTAGCTGTGCCAAGCCCGGTTCGGACCAGGAACTGTCCCTGAACCTGGCCGACAACATGGCCAGCGAAGGCCGTTTGTATGCCAGCCTGGCGAATCTGGAAGGGTTGCCCGATAGCCTGGTCCAGGTTCGCCTGCGCAAGGCTCGGGTGCTGCGCTTGATGGGGCGTAACTCGGAGGCGGAGCCGTTGTATCAAAGCTTGCTCGGCACCTGTCTGGCGGCTGAAGGGGAACATGGTCTGGGCCAATTGGCCGCCGCCAGAAATGATAACGCCACCGCTATCACTCACCTTGAGCGTGCGGTGTGGATGGCCCCCACCGACGACAGGATGCGTAATGACCTTGGGGTCGTCTACCTCAATCAGCGACGTATCCCCGAAGCACGCATTGAGTTCATGACCGCCATGGAGCTCAAGCAGGCAAACACACTGGCGGCACTCAATATGGTGACGCTGCTGATCTACCAGGATAACTGGAAGGCGGCTGCCGACCTCGTGACCCGCGCCGACTTGAGCCCCAAGCAATTCGCAGAGGCTCAAACCCGCGCGGAAAAACTCAAGGCCTCTGCCAAAAAAGTGGTGGCTATCGATGGGAATCGCAAGACTGAGGTAGCCGATGCCTCTTCCAGTGCGAACAAGTAGAACGTACGAGGAGTCGAGATGAATACCAAAAGGCTGTTGATCGTGTGCATGGCTTGCCTGTCCACCAGTGCCTGGGCCATTGAGCCGGGGCCCTCCTCGCCGTATCAACAAGGTACCGAGCAGTGGTTGCAGCTACAGATTCGCGGTGTAGTTGCCTCCCCTCACCTGCAAACCGCTTCGGCCACCGAACGTGACTTGACCATGCAGCGCTGGCTGAATAGCTTCAATTACCCGATTCCGCAGTTTTATGACCAGGATACAGCGGGACAAATGACCATCGGCAACTGAGGCATATCGATGGGTGATCAGCCTCTGGCGAAGTCCAGAGTGGCCTGGCTGCAAAGCCGGGCTTGATGTCGTGTGCAGGAAAGTGCAGATCAGGCTCCGGTGGCAAGGCTGTCGCACTCGGCAGCCTCCCGCCCGTTTTCATCACCCGAATGCTCTGAGTACCCCGATCATCGCTGGGCCGATGGCAATCAGAAAGAAGCTCGGCCACAGGCAGAAAATCAGCGGGAATATCATCTTGGTGCCAATTTTTGCCCCCATCTCTTCGGCGGCCTGCGTACGCCGGTCACGGAACTCATCGGCATAGATGCGCAAGGTGTCGGCCACGCTGGTACCAAAGCGGATACTCTGCGCCAACAGGTTGACCAGCCCTTGTACGTCATCCAGGCCAGTGCGCACAGCCAGTTGCTTGAGTGCCTCGGTACTGGAAATGCCCGCGCGGATTTGTGCATTGACCGTGGCCAGCTCTTCAGCCAGTTCGACCTGACTGACCGACATCTCCTCAGCCACCCGTTCGATGGTCGTGGGCAAGGCCAGGCCGGACTCCACGCACACCACCATCAGATCCAGCGCATCCGGAAACGCGGCACGCAGCCGGCCTTGTCGCAACTGCTTGCGCTTGGCGACATACAGCGCCGGCAGCAACCATCCGACACCGGCCACCATGGCCACCAACAGCATCCCCATGATCAGGGACACTTTGGGAATCATCGGCACCAGCAGCAACGCAATACCGACCAATAACAGCGGCAACATCAAGCGTACCGCCCAGTACATCTGCACCGCCGACGAGGAGCGGTATCCCGCATGCATCAACAGGGTCTGGGTGACGGACGTTTGAGCCGATTCGGCCGTGCCAAAGCGATGGCCGACCCGCTCGAGCAACAGTTGCAGGTTCCCCGGAGCTTCCTGCCCGGTCGTGTTGCCTAAATGACCACGCTTGATTAGCGCCAGACGACGCTGCACCGGGTCCTGAAGACCCTGCATCAACAAGATCACGGCGACGACCACAAGCACCGTACTCAAACCGATCGCGCCAAGGAACAACAGGCGCGCCATCTCCTCGTTCCCCGCGACCCGACTGAATAACCCGAGCAAAAAGTCCATGACTTGTACCTCCCGGTAGCGAATACCGCTTAAACCTGAATCCGGATGATTTTGCGAATCCAGGAAATCCCGATCAACATGGCGCAGAACGCCCCGATGATCAGCTTGTGACCGGTGGGATCATTGAGCAGCACCGGCAGGTATTTAGGGGTAGTAATCACGATCGCCGCCGCCAGCACGAAAGGAATGGCCACCAGTATCCAGGCCGACATCCTCCCTTCGGCCGACAGGGTCTTGACCTTGCGCTGGAAGCGAAAGCGCCCGCGGATCAGGCGACTCAGACGCTCCAGCACCTCGGTCAGATTGCCGCCGGTCTCGCGATGGATAAGGATCGAGGTCACCAGCATCATCACCGTCATGCTTGGCATCCTCTCCAGCAGGCCGAGCATGGCCCGGCGTACATCGTTGCCATAGTTGATATCGGAGAAGGTCAGGCCAAACTCCTGAGCGACCGGTCCCTTGTGCTCCTCGGCCACCAGGCGCAGGGTTTCATTGAATGGGTGCCCGGCGCGCAGAGCGCGGCACATGGCATCCAGCGCATCCGGCAGGCCTTCCTCGAACGCAGCGAACCGCTTGCCACGGTCGCGAGAGATTTTCAGTATGGGTAACCAGAAAACCGCGAACCCCGCCACCAGCGCCATCCACCAGACTGACGAAACAATCCAGATCAAGATACCCGTCGAGCCCCCTAGCACCAGCCCGAGCAGTAATACCCGATAGGCCCGGTATTCGTGCCCGGACTGCTCAATCATTTGCGTCAATGCCTCCATCAAGGGCAGCTGTTCAAGCCTGGCCTCCAGTGGCGACAAACGCGTCAGGTATTTCTGCCGCAACACCGTCTGCATGTTGGGCAAATTATTGGCTTTCTCCAGTACGTGCAGGCGGCCACGGATGCGCTTGCGCATCTTGCCGGCCTCGCCGAACACCGGCACCACCACGCCCTGGGACAGGAGGAACACGGCGATAAACACCATGCCGAGGAACATCAGAATGAATTCACCAGGAATCTGGTTCATGACTGCCGTGCCTCCATCCATTCAGGCCTGAACATCGTCAGCGGCAACTCGATGCCGCGCTTGGCCAGCACATCGCGGAAGGCGGGGATCATGCCGCTGGGTCGATAATCACCCAGCACTTCGCCGTTTTCGCCCATGCCATGGCGCGCGAAGGAGAAAATTTCGGTCATGGTGATGATCTCGCCCTCCATGCCGTTGATCTCCTGCACGCTGACCAGACGACGCTTACCGTCCTCCTGGCGTTCCAGCTGGATCACCACATCAATGGCCGATGCGATCTGCTGACGCATGGCCTTGATCGGGAAGGTTGCCCCGGTCATCGACACCATGTTCTCGACCCGCCCCAACGCATCGCGCGCGGTGTTGGCGTGAATCGTGGTCAACGAACCGTCGTGGCCGGTGTTCATCGCAGTCAGCATGTCCAGCGCCTCGACGCCGCGCACTTCGCCGATCACGATGCGGTCCGGGCGCATCCGCAGGCTGTTGCGCACCAACTCCCGCTGGCTCACCTCACCGCGCCCCTCGATATTCGAAGGCCGGGTTTCCAGGCGCACCACGTGGGGCTGCTGCAGTTGCAGTTCGGCCGAATCCTCGATGGTGACAATCCGCTCGTTGTGCGGAATGAAACTGGACAAGACATTGAGCATGGTGGTCTTGCCGCTGCCGGTACCGCCGGAAATCAGCACGTTCAAGCGCCCACGCACAATCGCCTTGAGCAGCAGGGCAATGGCCGGGGTCAACGTCCCTACCTGGATCAGGCTGTCGGTATTGAGCAGGTCCACGGCGAAGCGCCGGATCGACATGCTCGGGCCGTCGATGGCCAGCGGCGGGATAATCGCGTTGACCCGCGAACCGTCCTTGAGCCGGGCGTCCACCAACGGCGAAGACTCATCGATACGCCGCCCCAGACTGGAAACGATGCGGTCGATGATGTTCAGCAAATGCTGATCATCGCGAAAGCGCACATCGGTGCGTTGCAGTTTGCCGAAGCGCTCGACATAGACCGAGGCAAAGCCGTTGACCAGGATGTCGGACACGCTGTGATCGGCCAGCAACGGTTCCAGGGGGCCAAGGCCGAGCACTTCGTCGGTGATCTGCTTGATGATCAACTGGCGACTGGAAGAACTCACCGGTGCCGAATGCTCATCGAGCAGACGCTGGCAAATATCGCGAATCTGCCGCGCGGCCTCAGCCTGTTCAAGGGAGTCCAGCAAGGACAGGTCCATGACCTTGAGCAACTGCTGGTAGATCTTTTCTCGCCACTCGGCTTCAACCGGGGTGACCTGGGTTCTGGTTTCGTACAGTACATCCGGGATTGCATGCTCCCAAGCCATCAATTCGTCTGCCGGATCCGGCAGGTCACCGCCCGACGGGGCAACCGACGATGAGGCGGTTTTAGCGGACTGTTTGCGCAAACGGTTACGAAAGTCACTGATCATGGGTCATCCCCCGAAAAAGCGGTTAAAGGCGCGTTTGAGAAAGCCTTTGTTCCCGGCTACCTGTTGACCGACCAGGTCCTCGGTCATGTCGCGCAGTGCGGCAGTAATCGCGGCCCTCGGCGCATGTAACCCCAACGGCACGCCAGTGTTCTGACTCTGGCTGACCAGGTTGAAGTCATTGGGTAATTTCGACAGGTTCGTGCAGCGCAGCGCCTCGCCGATATCCTTGAGGCTGACCGCTGCCGCTTTGTCATAGCGGTTGACCACTACCTGCAATTGATCCCCTCGCACGCCCAGGTCTTCGCGAAGAATCCGCACCAGAGAGCTGGCATCGCGCAGATGGCTGACGCTCTGCTGCACCACCACGTACACCCGATCCGCCTGTTCCAGCACAGAACCGGTGAGGTGGTCGATTTGCCGCGGCAGATCGATCACTACCCAGTCATAGCTGGCGCGGGCCAACTGCAACAAGGTGTCAAGTTGCTCGGGTTGGGCATCCTGCGGCAGACACAGCTCACCGGCCCGCCCCCCCAACACATGCAAGGTCGGGCTGAAGTGGCTGCAAAAACCCCGTAGCGCGACACTGTCCATGCCGTCGATCTGATGCAACACCTCCAGGTGGCTGTGGGTTTGCGCCACATCCAGGTAATGCGTCACGCTGCCAAATTGCAGGTCCATATCCAGCAACAGGGTACTGCCACCCTTCATGCTCAACTGCTGAGCCAGATTGCAGGCCAGCATGGTGCCGCCGGATCCGCCCTTGGAGCTGATCGCGGCGATCAATTTCCCTTCTGTCCCGCTGCCGGTCCGAACCTCCATGACCAGACGATTCAGAGCGGCGACCAGTTCTGTCTCGGCGACGGGCTCGGGCAGCACGTCACGGGCGCCGGCCTGCATCGCCAGACGCATGCCTTCCTGTTCGCTCAGCAGTCCGCACACCAGCATCGGCGGGCGCTCATGGGCCGGGCGCTGCAACAGTGCCGCCAGCTCTTCACGCCACAGGTGGCTGACGCGCAACAGCAGCAGATCGGGCATCCGGTCCAGGCCGTAGAGCGGGTCGACATGCCCATTGCTCACCAGGCGAGTGCTCACCTCCAGGCTGGGCATGCGTTGGCAGACGCTCTGCAGGTCGCGCAACGACGGGGCATCACGGCTGCTGATCAGCAACCTGAGCCCGGCTTTGCCGGTCGAACTGGAGAGTGGAGTGTCCTTGGTATTCAGCATGGCGTGATCTCCCCGGAATCGGAATGACGCCCGAGGCTTTCACGTGGCAACGTTGCCTGGAATGTAGGCAGGGTAATGGACACGCCGAACCCGGGAATGAACAGTTTGTATACGAAGTCTGGCAGACTCATCCGGACATAGCGGATGGCACGAAAACCGTTGGCGCTGACAGTGTCAGCGGGGTTGTCCACCGGAGCACCGTTTACGTCCAGATAGGTCAACTTCAGCTTGGCGGTGGCCAGATCGCTGATCAGCTGGCTATCACCTGCATCGCCCGCCGCGTTGAAGATCGCCCGCCGCAACACCACCTCATCGTCGATGTTGCACACCGCCGCCAAGCGTGCACCACGGCGCACGACTTCATCCAGCGCATTGACCGTGAAGTACAGGCGGCCCATTTCCACTACGCCGAACAACAGCATGAACATCAGCAGACCAATGAAGGCGAACTCCACCGAATAGATGCCGCGCATGTGTTTTCTGTTCATCACAGTGCCCTCATCACGGTACTGGCGACTAGCGGAATGCTTAGCGCAATCTGATTACCAAAAAAACCGGGAAGCGCTCCGGTGCAAATGCCACCGCCAATCACTGGGCAGAACGGATAAGTGATGGTGACTCGAACATGGTCGGGCAGCTCTTCGGCGACGGCGACCTCCACCATCTCGGGCGTCAACCCTGACACCACAACGCTGTCGGTCGGGATGGGCACGCCGTAGACTGCGACGTTTTTCGTCTGCTCCAGCAGCTCAGTGCTCAGAGCGACCTTACCAAGCGTTGAGTTCCAGGCCTGACTGGCGACGAAACGGTCGGCATCACGACTGGCCTGTAACAGGATGTTGTACTGGTAGAGCATGCGGCCGAACTCACCGAAGGCCAGCAACAGCAACAGCAACACCGGCAGGACCAGAGTGAATTCCACTATGGCCAGGCCTTGCTGGCGCTGCGGATGTTTAAATCCGTGAAGCCTCATGACGCCTCCTACGAGTCAGTGCTCGGAGTGCCGCTGCCGTTGAGATAGGTTTTGTAGAGCTGAATGATCTGCGGACCGGCATCGGTTGACGGCGAGGGACCGGCCACGTTGTCACCTTCGCACTCCTTCACGAACTGGCCATAGATCTGCGAATTCGTGCCACCTTTATCCATGGGCTGCACCACGAAATAGCAGCCAAAACCGAGGACGGGGATCGAGGTTGAACCATTCTGTTTGCCGGTGCAGTCGCCCACCACGACTTTCAGCATCCGGCGCTCGAACACCCCGTTGCCCTCACAGTCACTGCCGGACCCTGCCACACACGCGGCAACGCTCGCACGCCAGTCGTTGTAGTCCAGTATCTCGCTACCACCCGCCGTGAGATTGCCGTTACTCGAGGTGACGGGTTGCCCGTTGTACCTCGCTGGCGGCTTGACTGAGTCGTCGTAAGTCATCTCTGGGGTGCTGGACATCGTCACCAGATCCGGTGGATAGTCCGAGGCACTGACCGGGCCATTGTAGATGCCGAAGCGCGTATTCAGACCTTGAGAGGCAGGGCCGACCTTGTTGCCAGGTTCAGTCTGGACATTTTCCCCCACATTGCTGCAGGCCATGTGACCTCCGGCCATGCCCTCGAGAGTTTTCATGCCAAGATCGAGCAATTGAAAGTTGCCTGGACCAATGTCGTCGGTCGATTTTCCGGCACCCGTCTTCAATACCTGCAAATCACCAAATTGAAAGCCCCAGAACATGCCAGCGGCTGGGTTGTTTTTAGTCGGATCGCCACAAACCATCAAAGGCGTGAGATCGCAGGGGCTGGTAGGGCTGGGTCCAGCGGTGGCAATCGCCGCTACCGCTTTGGTTCCCAGGCCACCAGAGCCGAACATCTGAGCGAAGTTCCAGAAAAATCCCGTCAGGTTATAGCTCGGTACCGATACCCGAACGTATTTGGCATCCGCCGACCCGGGATAGGAGAACGGGCCATAGACGCTGCTTGCCAGTTCCACCACTGCAAAATTTGCGTTGCCGTCGACCGCCGTGGCCAATTCGTTGTTGCCTGTGGCATTGGCATTCTGTATCAGCGTATTGAGCGCGGCGGTACGCGTCGCGCTGGCACTGTTGATGCCACCCTCCACCTGACTCAGGGTTTTGGCGCCACTCAGGGCGGCGGCGTCCACCGCATTCTGCAGGCGCGTTTTGTTCAGCAGCATATGCCCGCCGTCCAAAGCCAACGCCGCCATCATGGCCATCGCCGCCAATGCGATCACCATCAATACGCTCACCGATCCTTCCTGGCGCCTTGGCGTCGAAGTGAACGGCCGCTGAATACGATGATTCATCATCAAGCCCTCGATTGCCGATACTGATCCGGATCGGCTCCGCCAATACCTGGGTGCCCGGATACCTGTTGCGTCCCGTCAGCGAATGTTGACTACTTTGACTTCGATCCCGCGGATAACGGTGATACCCCCACTCCCACCCCCGCCACTGCTGCGCTGTACCACATGTTTTGGCGCCTCGGCGGTGGCCACAGCCATGGCCGGGGCAACAGGTGCAGCCGGTGTAGTTGGCGCAACGGCCGCGGTTTTCTTCTCGAGGTTCAGCGGGTTACGCAGCGTCAGTTGCAACTTGCCCTCCGTCTGCGCCGTGACCAGGGCTTCGGCTTCAGCAGTGGACATTTCCAGGGTCACTGCGCGCACCACTACCGGTTGGGTCTTGTCGGTACCCGCGGTCTGATCCACCGCCAACACCCGCAAGTTCTCGAGGATGGTCCTGGACGTGGCGCTGTTACTACCGCCATTGGTGGTTTTGGTCGCCAGTACATCGACCCGGTTACCCGGCAACAGGAATCCGCCCACGCCGACCACATCGTCCACCCGTACCGATATGGCGCGTTTGTCGGGGGCAATCAAAGAGGCCAGGGTGCTGCCCCCCAGGTGCTCGCTCAGACGCGCACCGCGCACGATGTCGCCCCGCAGAATGTCGAACGTTGCGATCTTGCCCACGGCTTTTTCGCTGGCATCGAAGGCATCGTCCGGGATCGTATCCATGGGCATGCGTACGGTCGTGACCTGCTGGGCCTCGACCATCTGCCCGAATGGAATCTCTACCGTGGCGACCACCACGTTTCGAAGGTGGTCATCCGGGCTGGCATTGAGCCGCGCGCTCAGCCAGGAGTCGGCCATCCATGCAGCCCCTAGGCCCATGGCCAGGGAAACGCCTATCAGGGTAAGCGTACGAGAGCTCATGTCAGTATCTCCGTATCAAAGAAAGTCGAGCTGGACGAAGTAGTTGTGCCAGGCCCATTCCAACTCTTTCGGTGACAGTGGTCCGGAACCGCCCATATAACGCTGGCGATCGAGTGCCATGTTCAGGAGATCGCGGGGATGGCAAGGCACCAGGGGCATACCTTCACTTGCATACAGCCTTTGCAGCACATAACGCAGCAGCAGCGGGTCATAGGAAATGCCCAAACGCTCGCTTTCCTGACGCCAGATCTTTTCGTACTGCTCGGGCTTCAGGTAACCGAATTGCAGCTTGTAGCCAATCCGGCGAAGGAAGGCCTCATCGGCCAGCTCCAGGGGATTGAGATTGGTGGAAAACACCAGAATCAGATCGAACGGCAGCTCGCAATGCCGACCGCCGCCCAGGTTGAGGAAATCGCGTTTCTCTTCCATCGGGACGATCCAGCGATTCAACAGCTCGGCGGGTGCCATGCGCTGGCGCCCCATGTCGTCGATGATGAACAGGCCATTGCTGGCCTTGAGCTGCAAGGCGGCCTGGTATTGACGGGTGAAGGGGTCATAGCGAACGTCCAGCTGTTCCATGCTCAACTCACCGCCCGTGATGACGATCGGGCGTTTGCAGCACAGCAGTCGGCGATCGACCCCTTCGTTGAGCATCAGATTATTCTGTTGAGCGTTATCATCGAGCCGCTGATGCACCTGCGGGTCATAGATCTCGATCACCGACTCGTTGATGACGATGGCATAAGGGACCCATATGGCCTCGGCGAACAGACGGATCAACCGACTGCTGACATAAGTCTTGCCGGTACCCGCGGGGCCATAAATCATGATCGCGCGCCCGGAGTTCATCGCCACACCCAACTGATCGAGCATCTCCTCCGTGAGCACTACACCAGCAAGGGCATTGCGCATATCGTTGGCGTTGATGCGACCATGGTGAATGGTCTGTAGCTTGATCAGGGACCGGTAGGTACTCACCGGGAACGGTGCCGCACCGATATAGCCACTGCGCGACAGGGCATCGCGGGCGGCACTGCGACCACGTTCGGTCAGGCCATAACGCAGCATCTGTCCGCCCGTTTGACTCGCCTGGCCCAGCACTTCGACACGGCCATCCTTGCGCAGAAACGCCAGGACCTCTTCAAGTACCGCGCCGGTCAGCGCCAGGCGCTCCACCAGCCGCGACATGTCCAGCACACCGGCATCAAACAAATGCTTGCACACCAACTCGCCGAGAAAACTGTCGGTCAGGCCAGTTTCGCGGACAGTGCAGGGCTGAGGAGCAAGCCGTTGCACCGCTCCCCGATCGCTGGGGTAGGCATCACTATCGACGATGACGTGCATGTCTAACCTCCGAATCCACCGGCAGTGAGTTGCCAGTAGATGCTGTTCAACGTCCCCAGCAGGATCGCTACCGTATAAGGAAAGGGCTTGCCGGCTACCTCGTCTGAACTTGGCGCCATATAGGCCCGCGCCCAAAACATCAACCGATAGCGCCCCAGGGTCTGCAACAATTGACCGCGCACCAGCACGATCAGGAAACCGCACAGCCCTCCCCATAGCAGACTGAAGAACACAGCCCACAAGGCGTAATGGGGGGGTAGAAAACTGCCAACCATAGCCATCAGCTTGACGTCGCCGGCAGCCATGCCGCCCAAGGCATACATGGGCAGGAACAGCGTAAAACCAATCAGGAGGCCCGACAGGCTGTCTCCCATGCCGCTGATCCCACCTGAGTAAGTCTGGCTGGCCAATCCCAAGGCCAGACCTACCAGGATCAGCAGGTTGGGAATGCGGTGGCGACGCAAGTCACTCACCACCGCCACGCCCAGCAGTCCTATCAGCACAACGGTGGCTAACAGCTGTTCCATGGACATGTCGCATCCTCCTGCCAGAGTTGTCGTTATTAAGGGCCAGCGGCGGCGGTGCAAGTGGCACCACTAACGGCCTTACAAAGTTTCAGGATGTTTTTTCCCACCTCCGTGCCAAGAGTCGTGAACGCCCCGACAACAGCTATCGCAATCAACCCACCCGCTACCGCGTATTCCACAACGGTCAGGCCATCTTCGTCTTTGATGAACCTCACTACCGAAGCCTTGATTGTTTGCATGATCATTTTGCCCACCTCACTCGAATGTTGTTTTTTCTGAGGCAGTACTTTCTGCGCTGCCTGATGCAACACTAGTCAGGGGCAAGGCATAGGCGTTAGGAGGATTTTGCACATCGTTAGGACTTTTTTGCGGGGCGGCCAAATACGGAACATTGGCCTTTGCAGAAGTAACGAGGGGTAAACAATGCATTGAAACGCAAAGGCAATTGCCATTGATTCACAAGCGACAGGCGGCTCAACCCGGGTTTGCCGACAATACACAAGCAAACACTCGCCCCGGGCAACCTTCCAGGGGACTCATAGAGCGAAAAGAACTAAAACTCGTCTGCTCTATCGGGATTTAATCTGCAAAGTGATAGCACATTGGCAATACTGGCGATGAGAGTCACTAGAACCCCCAGAGTAGAGACATGACGTCCAATTTGACCAAAAGGCCATCGCTCCTATGGTTCGATCTGACTCATGATCGGTCCACGAAAGAACTCGTCACGCAGTTCGAGGATGCCTGCGACTGCAAACTGGCAAAAAACTCCGTGTTGCCCATCAGGGAACACGCAGACATGATCTGCATCCATTTTGATCGCCCCGACACGCCAGGTTTGCGGCTATTGCTGGAGATCAAACGCACCACCCCCACCATCCCAATTACCATGTTCACCGTGCAACACTCGGAGGAACTGGCTGTATGGGCCATGCGCTCCAGCGTCTGGGAATACATGGTGCTCCCACTCTCGCCCACCGAGAAGAAGCGTTACCTGGCGGCGGTGGTGCAGCTCTGCGAGCTGCGCCGAAACTTCAACGGCCTGGACAAGTCATCGCAGATCGACCATTCCCCGACGCTGCCGGACAGCATCCGGCTGACCTCAGGACACCAAAAACACCAGGCGCTGAACAGCATCATGCTGTACATCGAACAGCACTTTCGAGACAGCATCGATCAGAGGGATCTGGCGCAGCGCTGCGGCATGACGACATTTCGCTTCAGCCGCCTGTTCAAGGAAGCCAATGGACTGGGCTTCACCGATTACATCCTGGACAAGCGCATGAACTTCGCCAAAGACCTGCTCGACAACAGCCAGATGCCGATTACCAGCATCGGCTATGAGGCCGGCTTCAAGGATCCTTCCTACTTCGCCCGTGCCTTCAAGCAGTTCGCAAATTGCACGCCCAGCGAATACCGCCTTGTACGGCAAATCAGGGCGACCGCAGCTGCGCAACAGGTGCAGGATGAGAAAACCACTGAGACGCTCGAAAGCCTGGTACAAACCCTCAGCGGTTGATCTGGTTTTTTACGCACAAACAAAAACGCCGCTCAATGAGCGGCGTTTTCGTTAAATATGGAGCGGGAAACGAGACTCGAACTCGCGACCCCGACCTTGGCAAGGTCGTGCTCTACCAACTGAGCTATTCCCGCAAATGGCGTCCCCTAGGGGACTCGAACCCCTGTTACCGCCGTGAAAGGGCGGTGTCCTAGGCCACTAGACGAAGGGGACACGCTACCCGAAACACATGGTGTGTGTTTCGGTGTCCAGAGCCGCATCCGAAGACTTGGTTCTGGTTTCACTCAGCCCTGCCCGAAAGCAACGCTGTTTAAAATTGGAGCGGGAAACGAGACTCGAACTCGCGACCCCGACCTTGGCAAGGTCGTGCTCTACCAACTGAGCTATTCCCGCATTGGCGTCCCCTAGGGGACTCGAACCCCTGTTACCGCCGTGAAAGGGCGGTGTCCTAGGCCACTAGACGAAGGGGACACACGTACAACATTCACTCCCTGCTTCGTTTCGCTGTGTGCTTTACGCTGCAAGTGGCGCGCATTCTATGGATGGATTGAGAGGTCGTCAACCCCCTGATATAAATTTATTTAAATCAATGACTTCACCCTGCTTTTGGGAGCCGTTGCGGTTTTTCCGCTGCCCGGCGTTTGACGCCTATATTCTGGCACCCGCCAAGACGTTATAGTCCACCGGGTGATGGCAATCTGTATATCGAGTGCCATCATTTATAGATGCGGGGCTCCGGCCGATATAAGTACAAGCATGTCCGATCCAACCCGTCGTGCGGGCCTGGGCGCTCAAATGCCAAGCCACCAGACTCGCATGCGTAACCTATAAAGAGGTCTTACCGGTGACGCCACTCATGATCACCCTGCTAGTCGTAGCCGGGATCGCACTGTTGATCGCCATTGGCTACATGAACCATGTGGTGGAAAACAACAAGCTGGAAAAGGCCCGTACCAAGATCGAGCTCAACGATCGCCTGCGACGCTGCGGCGAAATCACCGAGACGTTCCCCGGCCAGCTGATGACCCCGGCACTCAAGCTACTGTTGGCCCGCCTGGAACTGAACGTCTGCCAGCGCCTGCTCAACCTGGAAAAATCCAGCGCCAACCTCAAGGCACGGATCGCCGAACTGGAGGCCCTTGTCGGCCAGGGTGAATCCATCCCGGTCAACAATCCGCCAGCACCGATCCAGACCGAAGCCAAGGCCAAGGATGTACGCTTCCTGCTCGAAGCCCTGCACGGCCAGA
Source organism: Pseudomonas sp. GL-RE-26 (assembly GCF_019956275.1). NCBI lineage: Bacteria > Pseudomonadati > Pseudomonadota > Gammaproteobacteria > Pseudomonadales > Pseudomonadaceae > Pseudomonas > Pseudomonas sp. GL-RE-26. The sequence goes on along the minus strand of NZ_JAHBDI010000002.1, from coordinate 121,067 downwards.
TTACCCGTGCGGCACAGGACGGCTTCTTGCCCCCCAACGAAGCCAAGCGCTGGATTCGTGAAGTGCGCCACATCCTGGTGCTGCTGCACATCGAGTTCTTCAACAACCTCGGCCAGCATTCCCTGCAACAGAACCAGCCCGGGCAGGCTCGCCTGGCATTCGAGCGCGGCGTGCAATACCTGCGCAAACAACAGGACCCACAGGTCTACGCCGAGCAACTGGAGTACCTGGAAAAACTCCTGGCCCGCGCCAACGATCAGGTCATGGATCGCATCGCGCCGGTCGAAGGCGAGGTCAACCAGTTGACCGAAGGCCTCAAGGACGTCGAGGCTGACGCGGACTGGAAGAAAAAAGTGATCTACGACTGATCAGCGAAAATGAAAAAAGCCACCGAGAGGTGGCTTTTTTTGGTCTGACCGATGATCAGTTCAAAGCCTGAAATGCCCCACCATCCCCTTCAGTTCAACCCCCAGTTGTGCCAGCTGAATACTGGACGCTGCATTGCCCTGCATCGCCAGCGATGACTGATCGGCACTGGCGCGAATACTGGTGACACTGCGATTGATCTCCTCGGCCACCGAGCTCTGTTCCTCGGCCGCCGCGGCGATCTGCTGGTTCATCTGCTGGATCAACGACACCGCCGCCGCAATGCTTCCCAGCGCACTCTCGGTCTGCAAGGCATCACTGACCGCCAGCTTCACCAACTCACCACTGCTCTGGATCTGCTGCACCGACGACTGCGCCGCCGAGCGCAAAGCGCTGACCAGGCGTTCGATTTCCTCGGTCGATTGCTGGGTTCGCTTGGCCAGCGCACGCACTTCATCGGCCACCACCGCAAAGCCCCTACCCTGCTCGCCGGCCCGGGCCGCCTCGATCGCCGCGTTCAATGCCAGCAGGTTGGTCTGCTCCGCCACGCTCTTGATCACACTCAAAACCGTGCCGATGTTCTGGATTTCCGCACTCAGGCTTTCGATGCTCGAACTGGCCGAGATGGCCGAGTCCGCCAGTTGCTCGATCCGCGCCATGCTCTGGCGCACCACCTGCTGACCACTTTCAACCTTGCCGTCAGCCGTTTGCGCTGCCAGGGCCGCCTCCTCTGCATTACGTGCGACATCATGCACCGTGGCCGTCATCTGATTCATTGCGGTGGCGACCTGTTCGGTTTCCTCTTTCTGCGTGCTGACTTCGAGATTGGTCTGTTCAGTCACCGCCGACAGCGATTGGGCGGAAGTCGCCAACTGCTCGATACCCGACTGCAAGCCGCTGACTATATGGCTGAGTCCCGCGCCCATTTGTTGCATTGCCTGCATCAACTGGCCAATTTCGTCACGGCGGGTCACGTCAATGGTCGCACTCAAATCCCCCGAGGCAATCTGCTGCGCCACCTGAATCACGCTGCGCAGCGGTGCCACGATCAACCGGGTGATGAACCACGCGGCAACCAGCCCGACCAGCAAGGCCAGGGCGGAAGAGCCAATGATCAGCAGCGAGTTCTTTTTCAGCTCGGCCTGCATCGCCAGGTCTTGCGCGACATAAGCCTGATCCACCCGCTCGACCACTTGGGCCGCGCGCTGATGCAATTGTTGATAGACGGTTTTTTCCTGCTCCAGCAGGCCGGTGTACTCGGCAAGCTTGTCACTGAAACTGGTGATATGGCCCATCACCTCATTGAGGACGGTCTGGTACCCCTCGTCCTTGACCGTGGTCTTGAGCTGCTCGGCCTGGGTCAGTGCCTGGCTGGCCTGTTCGATCTTGCCCTGCCCGGCGCTGTCGTCGCCTTTACGACTTTGATCCAGGCGCACGCGAGCTTCATTCATGGCTTGCAGCATCAAGCGTGAAACCTGGCCGACCTGGCTGGCCTGATCGATGAATTGCGCACCATCTTTGCCTTCGGAATCTTTCAGCGTATAGGCGCCGTCATCGGCGAGCCCGGACTGCAATACATCAAGATTATTGGCCACGCTGGACACCGACCAACTGGCCATTTCCAGGGCCAGGTCCTTGGCCTGGGTGAGCGAGACAAACTCGTCGAAGGCCTTGCGATAGGCCCCCAGGGACTGTTCGACATCATTCATCACCGGCACGTTGGCCGCAGACGCGGCCTTGAGCTGGCCGGCCAAGGCGATCAGGCCATCGACGCCCTCGTGCAGAGCATCGACGGTTTTTGGGTTGCCGTGCAGGGCGTACTCCTGCTCCAGCAGCCGCACCTTGAGCAGACCGCTGTTGAGCGATGACATTTGCTTGAGCCCGTCGAAGCGCTGGCTGATGGTTTGCAGGGACCAAACACCAATGCCTGCCACCAATGCAGTCAACAACAGCACCAGGACAAACCCGACACCCAGTTTTTTCGCCATACCGAGGTTGGCAAAACGTCCTTGCACGGCCGAATTCATTGCACTTAGTCCCCTGCCAAAGTCTGTAGACGCAGATTCGCAACGGGCCAGTGGCAACACAAGGCTCTGGCGCCGGAATAATGGCAAAAAGCTACGCCAACGTCGTTTTCAGAACGCTTGAGGTCGATCCCGGGCAGTGGCCTGAAAGAACGCCCGGGCACGCGGGTCACAGGCATATGCCACGTTGATACGCTGCCAGTCACTGGTCTCCCCCGAGGGGTTGAAGGCGGTCTTCGATGACAGCAGTACACCCAGGCGCCGAGCGTGGGTCCGCACCTGATCGTAGTCGGACATTCGTGATCGCGCCCAGATGAACAAGCCTCCTGCCGGCTTGCCGAAAACTTCCCATTCGACATCTTCGAGCAATTGCAGCACCGCCAGCCGGTCGCTGCTCAAGCGTTGGCGCTGACGCTGTACCAGTTTGCGGTAGGCACCGTTAGCCAACAGGCACGCCAGCACCGACTCGCAAAATCGCGAGGCGCCCATGCCACTGATCATCTTGACCTCGGCCAGGCGCGTAATCACTTCGACACCGGCCACCACAAATCCGACCCGCAAGGAACTGCTGAGGGTCTTGGAAAAGCTGCCCACGTAGATCACGTTGTCGTCCACCGCAGCCAGACGCATACCGGAACCGCTGTGCAAATCCGCATAAACGTCGTCTTCGATCACCTTCACGCCAAAGGTCCTGGCCAGCTGCAGTACGCGGCGCACCACCACCGGTGCAAGGCTGCTGCCGGTCGGGTTGTGATAGAAGCTATTGATCAGCAACCCTTGAGGCCGGTGCTTGACCAGCACCGATTCGAGCACGTCCAAGTCCGGCCCGCGCGGTGTTCGCGGCACCTCGACCATGTGGATGCCATGCAACCTGAGCAGATCGAACAGCACAGGATAACCTGGACTCTCCACGACCATACAATCACCGGCCTTGAACAGTGTCCGCACGATCAGGTCAAGCCCCTGGCTGGCACCCGCCGTGGTCATGATCCGGTTGTCCTGCGCCCGGATATCCAGCTGCCTGAGGTGTTTGAGGATCTGTTGTCGCAAGGCTGGCAAACCCAGCGGCGTGCTGTAGTTGAACAGGCTGGCCGTGTCGGTACGACTGACTTGCCGAATCGCGTAAATCAGATCGTCTGTCTCGCGCCAGCTTTCAGGCAGCCCGCCACAGCCCAGCCTCAACTCAGTCGAACAGGGCCCGATCTCGGGCTCAGCTCCCTCGAACCACACCGGCTCGTGCTTTGCGCCTGCGGCCAATATCGGGTCGGCAACCGTATAGCCGGCTCCATGACCTGACACCAGCATCCCCTGCGTCACCAGGCGTTCACAAGCCTGGGCGACGCTTACCTGACTAAGCAAATTGGTCCGCGCGATCTGTCGCACCGAAGGCAGGCGTGTACCGGGCGATACCCCACTGGAATGAAGCCAGCAGGTCAGCGCATCAACAATTTGCTGTACGACGGGCACCAGCGCCTGTCGGTCGATTCTCAATTCCATGAGCAAGCAAACTCCTGTTGATTTTGCGAGAAGCAGTTAATCACAGGAGTGCTCGAAGACATGTGCGACAACGCCGCCAAAATCATTGGATCTAATCATTTGAAACACATTGCCCGGCCCTTCAACGGAACCCAAAAACCTGTGGGAGCGAGCAGGCTCGCTCCCACAGGTTGCAACTCTTCTTTGGTAGAGATGTTTGCTTTAAAACGCAGTAACCCCGCCATCCACCGCCAGCGAATGGCCAGTCGTGAACGCCGCGCCATCGCTGCACAGGTACAGCACCGCGCTGGCGATCTCTTCAACCTTCCCGATGCGACCGACCGGATGCATGGCGTTGGCAAACTCGCCTTTTTTCGGGTCGGCTTCATAAGCGCGACGGAACATGTCGGTGTCGATCACCGCCGGGCACACCGCGTTGACCCGGATCTTTTTCTTGGCGTACTCAATGGCCGCCGACTTGGTCAGGCCGATCACTGCGTGTTTAGAGGCTGCGTAGATGCTCATTTTCGGCGCGGCCCCAAGGCCGGCCACCGATGCCGTATTGACGATCGCGCCGCCCCCTTGCGCCAGCAGCAGCGGCAACTGGTACTTCATGCACAGCCAGACGCCTTTGACGTTGACGCCCATGATCGCGTCGAACTCGTCGAGCGTACCTTCGGCCAACTTGCCTTTTTCGATTTCGATGCCGGCGTTGTTGAAGGCATAGTCAAGGCGACCGTAAGTGTTGATCACCTCCTCCATCAGATTTTTCACATCGCTTTCCAGGGTAACGTTGCAACGCACGAAGGTCGCTTCGCCGCCGGCTGTACGAATCAGCGCCACCGTGCCCTCGCCGCCCGCCACGTCCATATCGGCCACCACGACCTTCAGGCCCTCGGCGGCAAATGCCTGGGCGGTCGCGCGGCCAATACCGGCCGCCCCGCCTGTCACCACGACCACCTGGCCGGAAAACGTCATGCTCATTGTTATGTCCTCGAATAGAAGAATGCGGGGAATCGCGTGTGACCAGTCTAGCCATGGAGGTCTTGAACACGGCAGCACTATCAAGGCTCCGGTTGGACATCCATGAGTTGCAGTGATGGAACTGTCGTACCAACTATCACTGCACTGGATCAACCTGCATTCGCCGCATCAGCCGAACTTGCGGCATCGTCGCTGACCGGCTATCAACAAAGCTTCATTCATCTTGAGTGCCTGCCATGACCTCCCAGACCAATCGCCAATTCCTGCTCGCCAAACGTCCGGTTGGCGCGGCGACCCGAGAGACATTCACCTACCAGGAAGTACCGGTCGGCGAGCCGGCGGCGGGTCAGATCCTGGTTCAAAACGAATACCTGTCCCTGGACCCGGCCATGCGCGGCTGGATGAACGAGGGCAAGTCCTACATCCCGCCGGTCGGGCTCGGCGAAGTCATGCGCGCCTTGGGTGTGGGCAAAGTCATTGCCTCGAACAACCCGGGGTTCGCGGTCGGGGATTACGTTAACGGCGCCCTGGGCGTGCAGGACTTCTTCCTCGGCGAGCCGCGAGGCTTCTACAAGGTCGATCCGAAACTGGCACCGCTGCCACGTTACTTGTCAGCACTGGGCATGACCGGGATGACGGCGTACTTCGCCCTGCTCGACGTCGGCGCTCCGAAGGCCGGTGACACAGTGGTGTTGTCAGGCGCAGCTGGCGCCGTGGGCAGCATTGCCGGGCAGATCGCCAAGATCAAAGGGTGCCGGGTGGTTGGCATCGCCGGCGGCGCCGACAAGTGCAGGTTCCTGATCGATGAACTGGGTTTCGATGGCGCTATCGACTACAAGAATGAAGACGTCCTGGCCGGCCTCAAGCGCGAGTGCCCGAAAGGCGTCGACGTGTATTTCGATAACGTGGGTGGCGACATTCTCGACGCAGTGCTCAGCCGCCTTAACATGAAGGCGCGGGTGGTGATTTGCGGTGCCATCAGCCAGTACAACAACAAGGAAGCGGTCAAGGGACCGGCCAACTACCTGTCGCTGCTGGTCAACCGCGCGCGCATGGAAGGCTTTGTGGTGATGGACTACGCCGCCCAGTACGCCAGCGCCGCCCAGGAAATGGCCGGCTGGATGGCCAAGGGGCAGCTCAAGAGCAAGGAAGACATCGTTGAAGGACTGGAGACTTTCCCGGAGACGCTGATGAAATTGTTCAGCGGCGAGAATTTCGGGAAGTTGGTGTTGAAGATCTAAGGCAACCACAAACCAATGTGGGTGCGGCGGTGCGGCGATCCGACTTGCTCGCGAATACGATGTATCAGTCAACATTGATGTCGACTGACACGCCCTCTTCGCGAGCAAGCCCGCTCCCACATTTGGTTCTGCGGTGTCAGATCAGGCCAGTTCAGCCACAACCGAAGCCAATGCCTTGGCCGGATCCGCCGCCTGGCTGATCGGACGGCCGATCACCAGATAGTCGGAACCGGCATCCAGCGCCTGACGTGGCGTCAGGATTCGGCGCTGATCGTCCTGGGCGCTGCCCGCCGGACGAATCCCCGGGGTCACCAGTTGCAACGACGGATGCGCAGCTTTCAGTGCCTGGGCCTCCAGGGCCGAGCACACCAGGCCGTCCATCCCGGCTTTTTCCGCCAGGGCGGCCAGGCGCAGCACCTGCTCCTGGGGCTCGATGTCCAGGCCGATGCCCGCCAGGTCTTCACGCTCCATGCTGGTCAACACGGTCACGCCGATCAGCAACGGCTTCGGACCGGTACGCTGATCCAGCACTTCACGGCACGCAGCCATCATGCGCAGGCCGCCGGAGCAGTGCACGTTGACCATCCACACGCCCATTTCCGCAGCCGCCTTGACGGCCATCGCTGTGGTGTTCGGGATGTCGTGGAACTTGAGGTCCAGGAACACTTCGAAACCCTTGTCGCGCAGGGTACCGACGATTTCCGAAGCGCAGCTGGTGAACAGTTCCTTGCCGACTTTGACCCGGCACAGCTTCGGGTCCAACTGATCGGCCAGCTTCAGTGCGGCGTCACGGGTAGGGAAATCCAGGGCGACGATGATAGGAGTCTGGCAGGCGGACATGAGTGGGCTCTCAGGCAAGTCGAAATCGGCGCGCATTGTAGCGGAACCAGCGCCGCTGCGGGACCCGATGATCGGTAAATCGTCGCGACGGCTCAGGCAAGACTAGCCCTTGAGGCCATTGTGTCGAGCTCGATACAGACACGACACGTCCGCAACACCCCGGCCCGCTACCCTCGGCAACCGCAACAGGTCCCTGCAACAGCACTTCCCGCCTCAGGGCCGGACGCCTATGCTGGAACCACAACCTCGCAGCCTATCTTTGTGGTTGGCAGCCTACCTGGCAGATGAACGCACGCATGCACAACACCCAAGCACCCGTGAACGACGACCAAAAAACGCCTGGTGACGACAAACGCTGGAGCATTCGCGCCCTGATCGTCGACGATGACGTCCCGATCCGCGAATTGATGATCGACTACCTGGCCCGGTTCAACATCCATGCCAGCGGCGTCACCGATGGCGCCGCGATGCGCCTGGCGATGCAGGCGGAGCATTTCGACGTGGTGGTGCTCGACCTGATGCTGCCCGGTGAAGACGGTCTGTCGCTGTGCCGCTGGCTGCGCGCCGAGTCGGACATCCCGATCCTGATGCTCACCGCCCGTTGCGAACCCACCGACCGGATCATCGGCCTCGAACTCGGCGCCGACGACTACATGGCCAAGCCGTTCGAGCCCCGCGAACTGGTGGCGCGGATCCAGACCATCCTGCGCCGGGTGCGCGATGACCGCAGCGAACAGCGGGCGAACATTCGTTTCGACAATTGGCGCCTGAACAGCGTGCTGCGGCAACTGATTGCCGACAATGGCCTGGTGGTGCCGCTGTCCAACGCCGAATTCCGCCTGCTCTGGGTGTTTATCGAACGTCCGCGCCGCGTGCTCAGCCGGGAACAACTGCTGGACGCCGCTCGCGGTCGTTCGATCGAAGCCTTTGATCGCAGCATCGACCTGCTGGTGTCGCGCCTGCGCCAGAAACTCGGCGACGACCCCAAGGCTCCGCAGTTGATCAAGACCGTTCGCGGTGAGGGTTACCTGTTCGATGCCCGAGACATCGGCTGATGCGCGGGCGCTTCGATACGCTGTTCGGTCGCCTGTTTGGCGTACTGTTGCTGGCGATTATCCTCGCGCACCTGCTGGCCTTTGCCTGGTTCCACCATTACGGCCCGCCGCCTCCGCCGCCTCCACCGGAGTTTTCCGAAGGCCTGGACGGGCCACGCCCGCCACTGGACCCACGTTTCGAGAAACGGCCGCCTCGACCGTGGTTTGGCGGTCCGTTGGTGCCCCTGACGTTTCAATTGGTCTCGCTGATCATCGCCGCCTGGTACGGCGCCAAACTGCTGAGCCGGCCGATCCAGCGCCTGAGCGACGCGGCCGAGCGCTTGAGCGAAGACCTCGACAGCCCACCACTGGATGAATCGGGACCACGGGAAGCACGGCAAGCGGCGCACACGTTCAACAAAATGCAGCGCCGAATCCTGGAACAGGTCAAGCAGCGCTCGCGCATGCTTGGTGCCGTGTCCCACGACCTGCGCACGCCGTTGTCGCGGCTCAAGCTGCGGCTGGAGAAAATCGACGACGAGAAGTTGCAAGGCCAGATGCGCCAGGACCTCGACGACATGATCAGCATGCTCGACGCCACGCTCACCTATCTGCATGAACAGCGCACCAGCGAAGCCCCGCAGTGGATGGACGTGCAGGCGTTGGTGGAGTCCTTGAGCGAAAATGCCCAGGACCAGGGAGCGAACGTCCAGGCCAGCGGCCACTGCGCTCCCCTGCAGGTGCAGCCAATGGCCTTGCGCTCCTGCATCAACAACCTGATGGACAATGCCCTGCGCTATGCCGGACAGGCGCTGATTACCCTGCAAGACCATCGTGAACAGTTGGTGATTCGGGTCATCGACCATGGCCCGGGCATCGCCGCAGAACAACGCGAAGCAGTGTTCGAACCCTTCTTTCGCCTTGAAGGCTCGCGTAATCGCAATTCCGGCGGCGTTGGCCTGGGCATGACCATTGCCCGGGAGGCCGCGCAACGAATGGGCGGGCAGCTGACACTGGAAGAAACCCCCGGTGGCGGCCTGACGGCGGTGATTCGCCTGCCGCGCGCCTGAAAGCAAAACCGGCCCAATGTGGGAGTGAGCCTGCTCGCGATGAGGCCCTGTGCCGATCGAGTAGGAGGCGGGGTTGCCCCCGCCGTCCTCTCACACCACCGTACGTACGGTTCCGTATACGGCGGTTCCTGCCTACTGACAAACAACGTCAGCGAGCTTGGTTCCGTTGATGTGTCGCCTGCGGTATCTAAGCGCCCAGACCGGCCCTCGGAGCTTCCGGCTCCTACCTCCTAATGGTCTTGACCTCCGCTACGCGGAGTTTCTGCTTTACGCTCCAACAGAGATCACACCCGACTATCCACTCATGGCAGGTTCAGCCCTTCATTACTCCGGTTTCGAGCAACTACTACGGCCTCTGCTGACTTCTGTCGCCCATCCCGTCATCTCGCGACGCCGGTAGCACATGGCAGGCTAAACAGATCTCCCAGGGTAATTCGCGCGACCTTCCTGCTTATGCCTGTCGGATCTACGTCGCAGCGTTCCGTGCAAGTATCGGGCTTTGAAGATATTGGCCTTCTTACCCCGCTGCGCCGCCTCTATCCGCTTCCTGTTCGTCAGGCCAGCATTTTGCCTCGGGCTTCCTTCAGATTCGCAGTCACCCGCGACACCCTTGCCTCTGGCTAACACTTCCCCTTGCCGGGTGTGTAGAGGACTTTCACCTCCAAGTCACCAGCGTGGCCACCACAGCCAAGCTGGTTGCGCTTACGCGCAACGCGCCATGCCTGGCGCACCAACAAAAAGCCCACTGACCCTCAGGGGCTCAGTGGGCTACGGACCCTGGAACTTCAGGGCCGGCGATCTTCAACCCGCGCCTGAGTCTTGCTCCAGTCGATCAACAGGCTGTAGGCCACCGCCAGCAATGTCGGGCCAATGAACAGGCCGATAAAGCCAAAGGCAATCAACCCGCCAAACACCCCAAGCAGCACAATGACCAGCGGCAGGTTACCGCCACGGCTGATCAGGTACGGTTTGAGCACGTTGTCGACACCGCTGATGATGAATGTGCCCCAGATGCCGAGGAATATGGCCATCCCGTACTCGCCTTTCCAGGCCAGCCATGCGGTCGCCGGAATCCATACCAACGGCGGGCCCATCGGGATCAGGCTGAGCATGAACGTCACGATACCGAGCACCAGCGCTCCCGGTACGCCGGCAATCAGGAACCCGATCAGCGCCAGGATCGCCTGGGCCGCCGCGGTGCCGATCACGCCGTTCACCACCCGCTGTACCGTGCCCGCCACCAGCTCGATGTAATAGCCGGCCCGCTGACCGATCAGCCGCTCCAGCAACGTGTGTACAAACGCCGCCAGTCGCGGCCCGTCACGATAGAAAAAGAACACGAAGACGATGCTCAGGGTCAGCTCGAGAATACCGCCGCCGATCTGCGCACTGCGCGCCAGCAACCAGTTACCCACCTGCCCCAAATAAGGCTTGAGCGACACCATCATCGCCGCGCCCTGCTCATCGATGCTGTTCCAGATGCCTACCAGCCGCTCGCCCACAAAGGGAATCGAACCCAGCCACACCGGTGCTTCGGGTAGCCCCTCGACCTGCGCATCCTTGATGAATGCGGTGGCATCGCGCACATGATCGGCGAGGTTGAAACCCAGCCACACCAGCGGTGCCGCTACCAGCACCATCCAGCCCAGCGTCAACAATGCCGCCGCCAGCGACTCGCGACCGTTAAGCCAACGGGTCAGCAAGCGCATCAGCGGCCAACTGGCAAACGCCAGGACCGCGCCCCAGAACATCGCCGACCAGAACGGCGCCATCACCCAGAAGCTCGCGCCGAACAACACCACGAGCAGGATCTGCACCAACAGGCGATCGTTATTGATCATCAAAAGTCTCGAAAAAGTCAGTCAGCAAAAGAGTAGGCGAACGCAGCTTGCACGCTCGCCCGGTACAGCCTAGCGCAATAGCTCGATGTGCAGGCCAGAGCCCTCGGCACTGCCGGTTTCCATCCGCGCGGCACGCACGCCCTGGGCAATCAGTGCCTGACGCCAGGCTTCGGAGTTCGCTCCGGAAATGCTGACCCGCAAGGTGGTGTCCAGATTCAGTCCGCGAGAAATCAGGCGCAGCCAGGTCTCGTCAGGTGCGCTGTTCAACGTGGAAAAATCCAGCTCGCCGGTGCTCTTGAGTTCACGCAGCAAGGTCGCGGAGGTCGGCAACAACTCGCCCAGCGGTGCCGAAGCTTCGAACTGTTCGACATGCAGGTAGGCTTTGCGATTACCCCGGGTGATGCTGTACAGCGCAATGAGCGTGTTGTCCCTTGGTGCGGCAAGACGCAGCAGCAGATAGGCCTGTTGATCGTCGGCGCCGTACAGCTTGGCGTTACCGAAGACTTCATTGGCCCAGAGGCTGCTTTCGCCACAATCGCGCGCCTGGCACCAAAAGAGCAACCCGGCGTCCTGCTGTTGCAAAGCCTCGCGGGCAGCGGTGAACGCCTCGATGGATGAATGCTCCGGTGGCAACTCGTAGGTCACCGACGTGACGTTGCCGCGGGCACTGACCTGGCCGTCGAAACGTAACTGGCCACTGATTTTACGGATCGAGCCCAACGGGTAGATCCGCTCCAGTTCGGCGGCGGGGCGATAGTCGACAATCTGGGCGTCGGTCATGCGCGGCACTATCGGCAGGTCCTGACTGCCCGGAATATCAGCGGCGAACAACAAGGGACTGAAACTGCACAGCACCAATAAACTGAATGAACGCATGGATAGACTCATCGGATCAGCATGGCCTGGGCGCCCTTGATGACACTGGCTTCATCGGCGCGTATCGGTACCTGCAGACCACGCTGCACCGCGGGCCGGGCCTCCATGGTTGCCATCCAGCGTTGCAACGCCGTCAAGCCCTCCACCGAGACGCCCGACCACTCGTAGCCGCGCACCCAGGGAAAGGTGGCGATGTCGGCAATGCTGTACTCGCCCGCGAGGAACTCCACGCTTTGCAAACGCGTCTCGAGCACTTCGTAGAGGCGACGGGTTTCATGCTGATAGCGGTCGATGGCACCCTGGAGTTTTTCCGGAAAGTAGCGGAAGAACACGTTGGCCTGGCCCTGCATCGGGCCGATCCCGCCCATCTGAAACATCAGCCACTGCAATACCAGCGAACGCCCCTTCGGGTCCGATGGCATCAGTTTGCCGGTCTGTTCAGCGAGGTAAATCAGGATGGCGCCGGATTCGAACACGGCGAAATCGCCGTTGGCGCGGTCGACAATCGCCGGAATCCGGCCATTGGGGTTGATCTTGAGGAAGTCCGTGGACTTCTGCTCCTTTTTGTCGAAACTCAAGGCATGCACCGTGTAGGGCAGGCCGAGTTCCTCGAGCACGATAGAGACCTTGTGGCCATTCGGAGTCGCAGCGGTGTAGAGATCTATCATGGTTGTCTCCCTTTTCAACCCGCCAAGCCTCGACAGTTGCCCGGCGCAAGTCAAGGAATGGCGAAAAACCGATTGAAACAGTCTGCGACAAGATCGGCACCGGACTCGTCATTGAGGTGCAAATGGTGGCCGCCTGGCAGCTGTTCCCGGCTAAAGGGTAGACGCTCCAGCAACTCAGGGTGTTTGGCGAGCATGCCGTCGGCGGCAACCACCAGCGTTGCAGGACACTTGATCCGCTGGACGAAGGCCATGGCCTGTTCGGTTGTAAGACGCAGCGGCGATGGCAACGTGAGGCGATTGTCGGTGCGCCAGGTGTAACCGCCCGGCACCGGCATCAGGCCGCGCTGCGCCAGCAGTTCAGCGGCCTCGCGGCTGACCGCAACCAGGCCCTTCATGCGCGCTTCGATGGCTCGGTCGAGGGTGTCGTAGACCGGCTTGCGCTTCTCCCGCAAATCCAGTTGAGCTTGCAGGGCCATGCCCATGCGCTCGGCAGCGTTTTCACCTTTGTCTGTAGGAGGAATGATGCCGTCGATCAACGCCAGGTGGGTGACCCGTTCGGGCATCGACCCGGCGATGATCAGCGAAGCGATGGCGCCCATCGAATGCCCCATCAGCGCAAATTTGCGCAGTTCTAGCTGTTCGGCGACTTGCAGCACATCGTGGGCATAGTCCCACATGGCGTAACCGGCGCCCGGCGGGCGATGCCCGGAATGACCGTGACCGGCCATGTCCAGCGCGATGACGCGCAAGCCTTTGAGCTTCGGCGCCAGACGGGCAAAGCTGTTGGCGTTGTCCAGCCAGCCATGCAGGGCAATCACCGGCAGACCGTCTTCAGGACCGAACAGGTGCGCCGCCAGTTCGATGTGCGGCAGGCTCAGGCGGACTTCTTCGACGACGTGGTTCATGCGCAATCCTGCTGTCGACGGCCGCCCCAGCGATAGAACAGGCCTTTGAGCATGTCAGCGGTATCAAGGGGACGTTCGAGCGGAAACATGTGGCCGCCGGGCATGGTCAACGACTCGCCCAGCGGCAGGCGGTCCACCGAACTGGCGTGATGGCGCATCACTACGCGGCTGTTGTGCCCGCGAACCACCGCCAGCGGCACTTGCAACTGCCGGGTGCTGCCCGGGCTGGTGTGCGGCACACCGCGATAGATGCTGATTTCCGTGGCCGGGTCGAACAGCAGGCGCAGCTTGTCGCCGACCTGGTGCAAGCCGTGTTGCAGGTAGGCATCGAAGCATTCCGGGTCGAAACCGCGGAACAGGGTTTTACCGGCGAAATATTTCCGGGCGCTTTCCAGGTCGGCGAATTCTTCACGGCGACCCAGGGTGCGCCCGGCCGGGGTCAAGCGGTCGATGAAACCAAAGCGTTTGGCCGCCCGTATGACCCATTGGTCGGTGCGGGTCAGCACGGGCGAGTCGAGCATCACTACCCCGCGATACAGCTCAGGGCAGCGCAAAGCCGCATGCAGATGCAGCACGCCACCAAAGGAGTGACCGACACCCCACACAGGCTCGGCCTGCTGTTGCAGGTGATGGATCAGCTCATCCACCAGGTTGTACCAGTTGTCGTCCGCCGGGAAACGCGGATCGTGGGCGTGCTGCTCCAGATGCGTCACCTGAAACTCGGGTGCCAGCGCCGCAAACAACTTGCCGTAGGTCCCCGAAGGAAAACCATTGGCGTGGGCGAAAAAGATCTGTTGCGACATACCTGCAAATCCATGAGCGAGAACAGACGTCGATTGTCCGCAAGACCGCGTCCTACAGCAATGACCGTAACTGACAGGAATGATGACAGTCCGGTCAAAGCTATGGCTTTGGTTCAACGAGTCGGTGGATTCTCACCCAATGGCACCACTGCCATGGTCAGTCGCGACACACAACTGGCCTTGCCCTCATCGCTAGTCAGGCGAATGTCCCAGACGTGGGTCGTGCGGCCGATGTGGATCGGCTTGGCCACCGCCGTCACCCGTCCGCTGCGCAGGCCGCGCAAATGGTTGGCGTTGATTTCCAGGCCCACGCAATAGAATTTGCTGGCATCGATGCACAGGTAGCTGGCCATTGAGCCGACCGATTCGGCCAGCACCACCGAGGCACCGCCATGCAGCAAGCCGTAGGGCTGATGGGTGCGGTGATCGACGACCATGCTGGCGGTCAGGGACTCTTCGTCGAAGGACTCGAAACGGATGTCCAGCACTTCGCCAATGGTGTTTTTCTGGATTGCGTTCAACTGCTCGATGTTCGGGGTGGTGCGCCACAAGCTCATCGCAGAATTTCCTTGTTGGTTTTCTTCGTGAATCAATCCTGCCACAGCACCGCTTCGCTGCGCTCGCTCCATTCCTCAAAGCGCTCACCGTAAGCCGCTTCGATCACGTTGCGCTTGATCTTCAGGGTCGGGGTGAGAAAGCCGTTTTCCACGGCCCAACTGTCCTTGACCACTACCAGGCGCCGCAGTTGTTCATGCTTGTCGAGGGCGCCGTTGACCTCTTCCAGCAATTTTTCCAGGCTCGAATGCAGGCCGGCGCGCGCGGCCCCGTCGGCATCCTGCTGGCCGACCGCCGACAACACGCACAAACCCAGCGGCGCACTCAAACCATCGCCCACCACGCAGACCTGTTCGATGCGCGAATGCACGGCCAGGCGATTTTCAATCGGAGCCGGGGCCACGTACTTGCCTTTGCTGGTCTTGAAGATTTCCTTCAGGCGTCCGGTCAGGCGCAGATTGCCTTCGGCGTCCTGCTCGCCCTTGTCGCCGGTACGCAGGAAGCCGTCCTCGGTAATGGTGTCGGCGGTTTTTTCCGGTTCCTTGTAATACCCGAGCATGGTCGCACCACTGCGCACCATGACCTCCCCCGTCTCGGCGATCCGCACTTCGACTTCCGGGCAAGGCTTGCCGATCCAGCCCGGTTTGTTCTGGCCCGGCATACCGATGTGGGAGTAGCCGCAACTCTCGGTCATGCCGTAGACCTCCAGCACGTCCAGCCCCAGTTTGCGGTACCACTGCAACAAGGTCTGCGGCACCGGAGCTGCGCCGGACAACGCGATGCGCAACGCGTCCAGCCCCAACCCGGCGAGGACTTTATGCCCGACCCGTTTGCCGATGATCGGCAGGCCAAGCAGGAAGTCGAGACGTTTTGCCGGGATCTTGCTGTACACGCCCATCTGGAATTTGGTCCAGATACGCGGCACGCCAAACAGTGCGGTCGGGCGCGCACGTCGCAGGTCGGTGAGGAAGGTATCGAGGCTCTCAGCGAAAAACACTGTTTGACCTGTATAGATCGACGCCAGTTCGACGAACATCCGCTCAGCAACGTGGCACAGCGGCAGGTAGGACAACAGCCGGTCCGACTCGTTGAGGCCGAACAACGCAGTGCCGCGTGTCGTGGCGAACCCCAGATTGCCGAAGCTGTGCATCACGCCCTTGGGCATGCCCGTGGTGCCGGATGTGTAAATGATGGTCGCCAGTTGATCGGCGTCAGGCTTGGGATTGTCCTGGATGGGCGAGCTGCGTTGCAGGTCGTCCCAGCTGAAATCAAAGTCACCGGGAGGATGCAGGGGCAGGCTGATGGTCGGCAGGTCGGGGCTGACGCCACGGGACATGCCTGGCCAGTCATCGAGCTTGCCAATGAACGCCAGCGCTGCTTCCGAATGTTCGAGCACTTGGGCAACGGTCTCGGCGGTCAGGTTTGGGTACAACGGCACCGACACATGCCCGGCCATCCAGATCGCCAGATCGGCAATGATCCAGTGCGCACAATTTTTCGAGATCAGGGCGATATGGCTGCCCTGCGGCAGTTCCCGCGCTCGCAGCCAGTGGGCGGCGCAGCGTGCTTGATGACCGACGTCGGCCCAGGTCAAGGTCTCGACCTGGCCGCCTCCGACAGGCTGGACCAGAAAGCGCTGGCGGGGATGACGGGCCTCACGCTCGTAGAAGACGTCCAGTGGCAAACGAAAAGCAGCAGACATGCGACTCGCTCCTGTGATTTTGGTCTGGAGCAAGCGTAGCCAACCAAGCAAGTGCTTGGTTGACTATTTCATACAAAACTTTTCGGGTTATGACGTACCTGTGGGAGCGTGGCTTGCCCGCGATGCAGGCGCCGCGGTTTATCAGGTAAACCGAGTCGATACCTTCGCGGGCAAGCCACGCTCCCACAGAAAAGCGGTGTTAAGGGTGCTTGATGCTGTCGAGTTTCATCGACCCGATCAGTAACTCATCGCCCTTGAGTTCGGCCAACCCGGCGGTGCTGACTTTTTCCGGCGGATGCCCGGCACCATGTTGCAGGTAACTCAACAAATGCCCCACCAGCGGGTTGTGACTGACCAAAAGGACGTTGCTCACCGATACCAGTTGCTCGGCCACTTTGTCCGGGTCGGTGTCCGGGGTCAGCCATTCGACGGTACGGATCTCGGGCTCGAAGCCCAATGCCTCGCGCACCAGTTGCGCTGTCTGCTGTGCACGCAGGTAGGGGCTGGCATAGATCGCCGTCAGCGGCTCACCCATCAACCGCGCGGCGCTGCTCAACACTTCCTTGCGGCCGTGGTCGGTCAGTGCCCGCTCGGAATCAGGTCGCGCTCCATAAGGCTCGGCTTCACCATGACGCAATACCCAGAGTTTCATAGCTTGGGTTCCTCATCTCGGGTCGGATGGGGTGCCGGTGCCACGACATGCGGCGCCTCACCTTCCGGTGTACGCGGCGTCGGCCAGTCGGCGAACGGCCAGGGCTTCTGGTCGCTGTGAAAGCTGCCGAAACGACCGATCTGCGCCAGAAACTGGCTCAGGCTGTCGCCGAAATTCATCAGGCTGGCGCTTGGGGCGCCATAGAACAAACGATAGATCAACTGCACCAGCACGACGGCGCCGAGGATGAACTGCGCCACTTGCCACACCAGCACGAAGAGGATCATCCACAGCACCCGCAGCAGGATGGATTCGTACTTGGCTTCTACTTTTGGATCGTTCATGCGCAACTCCCTGCTTTTCTGGCAAGCGTGAAATTAGTTGAAACCACTGGTGGAAATAAAGTCGACGTCGGTTTTCGGCTCGCCACGCATTAACAGTCCGATGACCTGCTCCAGCGTGCGGCCCTCGAACAGGATCGCGTGCAGACCGGCGACCAGCGGCATGTACACGCCAACCTCCTGGGCCTTGGCCTTGAGCACTTTAAGGGTGTTGACCCCTTCGGCGACTTCACCCAGGCGCGTGACCGCCTCGTCCAGGCTCAGGCCCTGGCCGAGGGCGAAACCGACCTGATAGTTGCGGCTCTTGGGCGACGAACAGGTCACGATCAGATCGCCCACGCCCGCCAGTCCCAGGAAGGTCATCGGGTTAGCGCCCTGATTCACCGCGAAGCGGGTCATTTCCGCCAATGCCCGGGTAATCAGCATGCTTTTGGTATTTTCGCCCATGCCCAGCGCCACCGCCATGCCGGCGATGATCGCGTAGACGTTTTTCAACGCCCCACCCAGTTCCACGCCGAAACGGTCGGCGCTGGCGTACACACGAAAGGTGCGCCCGTGCAGCGCGGCCTGAACCTGCTGGCAGAGTTCTTCGTCTTCACTGGCGACCACCGTGGCGGTCAGTGCATGTTCGGCGATTTCTCGGGCCAGGTTGGGTCCGGACAGGACGCCGATGCGCGCCTGCGGGGCGATCTCTTCGAGGATCTCGCTCATCAGCTTGAACGTGTGGGCTTCGATGCCTTTGGTCAGGCTCACCAGCAATTTGCCGGTCAAGCGTTCGGCGTGCGGCACCAGCACCGAGCGCAGCGCGCTGGAGGGCAATGCGACAAAACACAGGTCACAGGCGTCCAGGGTGGCTTGCAGGTCGGTGACCGGCGTGACGCCGGGCAGAATTTTGATGCCTTTGAGGTAACGCGGGTTTTCGCGATTGACCCGAATGGCCTCGGCCTGTTCGGGGTCACGCATCCACTGAAGGACCTGATTCCCGTTCTCGGCCAGCAGATTAGCCACGGCGGTTCCAAAACTTCCGCCTCCCAGGACCGCAATCGGGCGCTGTTCAGTCATATGCAATCCGTTAATCCATACCAGTGGCGATGTCGGCATTATACGGGGCAGCCCCTCGGCGGCCAGCCCCGACATCAAATACCTGCAACCGTAGGAAGAAGACCAATAAAACCGAGGAAAATGCAGACATCGTGAATGGAAAAGTCATTCGGCTCGGTTAACATGCGCGCCAACAATCACTGACAGGGATCAGTTGTGTCTCCGGGCTCTTCTTCACCGCATTCGCCTCTGGTACTGGCGCTGATTTTCAGCTCGCCGGTGCTGGCCGACGACTTGTTCCTGGACAGTGAACCACTGCCGCAAGTGCTCACCGCCACGCGCCTGAAGCAGTCGCCGGCGGCCGTGCCGGGAAGCATGACGGTGATTGACAGCGCCCTGATCCACGCCAGCGGAGCCCGCGACATCAGTGAACTGCTGCGTCTGGTGCCGGGGATGATGGTCGGCAACATCAGCGGCAACCAGGCAGCGGTGAACTACCACGGCACCAATGCAACTGAAGCGCGACGCATGCAAGTGCTGATAGACGGGCGCTCGGTGTATCGCGCCGGCCTGGCCACCGTCGACTGGAGCGACATTCCGGTGGCCATGGAAGATATCGAGCGCATCGAAGTTTTTCGCGGACCGAATACCGTCAGCTACGGCGCCAATGCCCTGATGGCGGTGGTCAACATCATTACCCGGCGGCCGGCCGACAGTCACGGTACGCGCATGAAGGTCACCCAGGGCCAGCGCGGCATCAACGACTTTTACGCCAGCCAGGGCCTGGGCTGGGAGGACGGTGACATGCGCCTGTCCCTGTCCGGCCAGCAAGACGACGGCTTCGACACCGATCGAACCGGCGCGCACTACCATGACAGCCGTCGCCTCGATCGCTTCAACCTCGCCGTCAGCCAGAGCCTCGACGAACGGCAAAGCCTCGACTGGCAATTGAATGCCAAGGACGGCACCAACCAACGCCCCTATACCTACCGGCCGGTGTTCCCGGGGATTACCCGCGCGGGCAACGACTCCGACGTCACCGCCAAGGACTACGCCGGGTCATTGCGCTGGAACCTGGACATCGATCCCGACCACAGCCTTTATATCCAGGGTTCGGCCCAACACTGGGATCGTCAGCAAACCTGGCGCGCCTGCGATGCTGAAATATCCTTCAGCCCGCAACTGACCGAACTCTGGCAATTGAACCCGAACTACACCGAACGCCTGGCCCGCAACATCACGCGTTTCACCGGCCCTGGTGCGCCGGCCGGCACGCCCGCCGAGCAGGCGCTGGCCAATCAGGTGCTCGATCAATGGCGCAACGGCGCAAGCCAGACCGTTTGCGGCGACATCGACCAGAGCACCCGAGAGTCGCGCTACGACCTCGAACTGCAGGACACCCTGAGCCTTGCCGATAACCTGCGGCTGGTCAGCGGTTTGAACTATCGTTACGACCGGGCAGATTCCGAGACCTACTTCAATGGCAAGCTCGATGACACCATCTGGCGGGCGTTCGGCCAGTTCGAGTGGCGTGCCACCGAACACTGGCTGTTGCAAGGCGGTGCCATGTTCGAGGACACCCGGTTGATCGGCAGCTCGCTGACACCTCGCATGGCGGTCAACTACCTGATCAATCCGCGTCACGGCTTGCGTGCAGTGTACTCCGAGGCCGTCCGTTCGCCGGACATGTTCGAGAACAACGTCAACTGGAGTTATCAGGTCACCAACCTCAAGCCCGGCGCCTTTGGCCAGTCCAGCGCCCGTTATTTCGTCAAGACCCGTGGCCCCGGCGACCTCGACCAAGAGCACATGCGCTCCCGGGAACTGGGCTACAACGGCTATTTTCCCGAACCGGGGCTGGCGCTCGACGTGAAGCTGTTCCACGACGAAATCACCGGCATGATCAGTGAACCGCTGCGCAACAATCAGTACATCGCCAGCAACGCCAACAAGGCACGCTTTTCGGGGGGCGAAACCCAGCTCGACTGGCGCGTCGGCAGCCTCGATCGCCTGCGACTGACCTATGCCTACGTTGATGCCGACGCCAGCAATCCGCTGGATGCCAGGCAGACTGCAAGCAACAGTGGTTCGGCCGGATGGCTGCGCGATTGGGGCCAGGGCTGGAACAGTGCGCTTTTCTATTATGGCGATGACGCCCTCAACGGCTACCGCTTCGAACGGGTCGATGCGCGCATCGCCAAACGTATCGCCTTGGGCAAGGCCAGCCTGGAGCTGGCCGGAGTGCTCCAGCAACGGCTGGACAATCAGCCGACCACCTTCATCGACAACAACTATGACCAGCGCCACGTAATGTATTTCAGCGCGGAGCTGGAGCTTTAAGATGCCGAATCGTCCGGCCTGCAGAATGCCGACCCTGGGTCGGCTGCTGGCCATACTCTGCCTGCTATCAAGCGGCCTGCTGGGCAGCCTGGCGAGTAATGCGGCCGACATTTTGCTCACGGGTGCCGAAGACAGCCCCGCTGTGCGGGCGTTTACCCAGGCCCTGAGCGAGTTGCGACCAAGCGATAGCGTACGCTTCCAGACGCTGGCCAAAATGCCGATACCGGACAAGTTGCCGGAAAACATCCGCTTGATACTGCTCGACCTGCCCAGCCTCGACTGGCGCCTGCAGAACGCCCAGGGCCCGGCGACACTGGTATTGCGCATCAGCCGCCTGCAGGCCCGGCAGCGCTTGAACAACTCGCTGCCTGCACGCCTTTGCCTGCTATGGAGCGATCCACCACTGGATCGCCAGTTGCGCTTGACCCGCACCCTGTTGCCCCAGGCCAGACGCGTCGGCGTGCTCTACGACACCCACAGTGAATTCCTCTTGAATGAGCTGCGTCAGGCCGCCCTCCCCCTGGATCTTGAGGTGGTC
The DNA here is from genome assembly GCF_019956275.1 of Pseudomonas sp. GL-RE-26. NCBI lineage: Bacteria > Pseudomonadati > Pseudomonadota > Gammaproteobacteria > Pseudomonadales > Pseudomonadaceae > Pseudomonas > Pseudomonas sp. GL-RE-26. The sequence continues at coordinate 99,770 of NZ_JAHBDI010000002.1, read as the reverse complement.
ACCCAGCGCTGGGACAACATTCACGACAGTCGTCCATTACAGGCCCTGCTAAATAAAAGCGACGTGTTGCTGGGCCTGGACGATGCCGACCTGTACAACCCGCAAACCGCAAAGAACCTGCTGTTGAGCAGCTACTCCCGGCAAGTGGCGCTGATCGGACCCAACGCCGGATTCGTCAAGGCCGGGAGCCTGGCCAGTACCTATAGCGATCAGAGCGATTGGTTGGCGGTCCTCGACGAATTGCTCGACCGGCCTCCGGCCACCTGGCCGCACACGTACTATCCCCATCGATTCAAGGTCGCGAGCAATCCGCAGGTGGCGCGTTCATTGGGTATCGAACAGATAAACGAAGCGTCTGTCGCCACACTGCTGGCTGAAGGAGAACGCCGTCCATGAGTTTGCGCCGTCGCTGGGACATCAACACCCGCACCCAACTGATCAGCCTCGGCCCTGCACTGCTGCTGACCTTGTTGCTGATCAGTTTCTTCACGTTCGTGCGTATTCAGGATCTGCGTCAGGAAATCACCCACACCGGCCAGCTGATCGCCAATCAACTGGCCCCGGCCACCGAGTACGGAGTGATTTCGGGCAACATCGAAGTGCTCGACACCTTGCTCAAGGCGACGCTGGCCACACCCAACGTGAGCTTTCTGGAAATCCAGGACAGCGCCAACCGGGTTCTGGTGTACGTCGAACAACCGAACGAACATCATAATCGCGCGCAACAGCTCGAAGTGTTCCAGGCACCGATACGGCTCCAGCGCATCGCTTTGCACAATGATTTTTTCCAGAGCAGCAAAACCGCCACCGTGGCCCCTGTCGAAGACTATCTAGGCCGGGTGATCGTCGGGCTTTCCAACGACGCCTTCAGCCGGCGCCAACAGGAAATCGTGCTCAAGGCCGCCATCCTGGCACTGTTTGCCCTGCTGTTTACCTTCATTGTGGCCCGGCGTCTGGCGGGCAGCCTGTCGCAACCGATCCGCGATATCGGCAATGCGGTCAAGGCGATCCAGGACGGCGACTACAAGACACCGCTACCGATTGTCGATGACACCGAGCTGGGGGCGCTGTCGCAACACATCAACAACCTCGCCAGCGGTCTCGAGCAGGCCAGCCGCGAACAGCATCAGGCCATGGCGCAGCTGATCCAGACCCGCGAAGAAGCGGAAAAGGCCAACAACGCCAAATCCGATTTCCTCGCCATGATGAGCCATGAACTGCGCACGCCAATGAATGGCGTACTGGGCATGCTGCAGTTGCTGGAAACCACCGACATGACCGAGGAACAGGTGGAATACGCGGCGCTGGCCTCGGAATCCACCGAGCACTTGCTCAAGGTCATCAACGACATCCTGGATTTCTCGCGGATCGAACGTTCAGAGCTGGAACTGGAGCACATCCCGTTCAACCTCGCCGACCTGATCGGCAGTTGCGCCCAGTCGTTCCAGCACAGCGCCGCGCAACGTGGTCTGGACCTGCAACTGATGATCCCCGACGACATGCGCGGCTTGCAGGCCAAGGGCGACCCGACGCGTATCCGGCAGATACTGGTCAACCTGGTTGGCAATGCACTGAAATTCACCGAGCAGGGCCGCGTCACCATCGAGGCGCAGTGGCAGTCGCTGGACCACGAGTTGCTGTGGTTCACCTGCACCGTGCGCGACAGCGGCATCGGCATCCCGGCGCAAAGCCTGGAATTGATGTTCAACGCTTTCCAGCAGGCCGACAGCTCCATTTCAAGACGTTACGGCGGCACAGGGCTGGGCCTGCCGATTGCCCGTACCTTGGCCGAACGCATGGGCGGCACCTTGCGCGCGCAGAGTGAGGAAGGCCACGGTTCGGTGTTCACCCTGGAAATCCCCCTGGCTCTGCACCAGCAGACCCAACCGCTATTGCCCCCTCGCGCGCAATCGCGCAACAGCAATGGCGAGGGGCGCAATGTGCTGTTGGTCGAAGACAACCCGGTCAACCAGACCGTCATCGAAGCCATGTTGCGCAGCCTGGGCTTCAAGGTCAGTGTCGCCGCCGACGGCGCGCAGGCGGTACGCAGTGCCGAGAGCCTGATTTTCGAAGCGATCCTGATGGATTGCCGCTTGCCGATCATCGATGGCTATGAAGCCACCCGACAAATCCGCAAGCTACCCGGCTGCACCGACCTGCCGATCATCGCCCTGACCGCCAACGCCTTGCAGGGTGACCGCGAAGCCTGTCTGTCGGCAGGGATGAACGATTACCTGGCCAAGCCGTTCAAACGGACTGATCTGCAGCAAATTCTGCAGCGATGGGTGCAGTAGTACAGGCCTTTCGAGCATCTGCGACTGGCGTGAAAGGCGAAAGTGCGGCAGTCTTAGTCACCCGAACAGGCCCGAAAAGGGGCTTGAATAATAATTTCAGTGCACAAGTGTACATTCATGTCCTTGGTGCTGTGACTTTCACCACAACGCAATAGTCTATGAGTAGGCTGCCGGTTCGAGGCATGAACGCTTCGATCGGCCGGGAAGATTTGCCCCACCTGCCGCATGGGACTATTGAGGAGCTCGCATGACCAAACAAAACGCCTTTACCCGGGAAGACCTGCTGCGCTGCGGTCGCGGTGAGCTGTTCGGCCCTGGTAACGCGCAACTGCCCGCCCCGAACATGCTGATGGTTGATCGCATCACCCTTATCAGCGAAGAAGGTGGCAAGTACGGCAAAGGTGAATTGGTCGCCGAGCTGGATATCAATCCGGACCTGTGGTTCTTCGCCTGCCACTTCGAAGGCGACCCGGTGATGCCGGGCTGCCTGGGCCTCGACGCCATGTGGCAACTGGTCGGTTTCTTCCTGGGCTGGCAAGGCCTGCCGGGCCGTGGCCGTGCGCTGGGTTCGGGCGAAGTGAAATTCTTCGGCCAGGTCCTGCCGACCGCCAAGAAAGTCACCTATAACATTCATATCAAGCGCGTCCTCAAGGGCAAGCTGAACCTGGCCATCGCCGACGGTTCGGTCACTGTCGACGGTCGCGAAATCTACACCGCCGAAGGCCTCCGGGTCGGCGTGTTCACCTCCACTGACAACTTCTAAGGGTTATCCGCATGCGCCGCGTCGTTATCACTGGTCTGGGCATCGTTTCTTGCCTGGGCAATGACAAAGAGACCGTCTCCGCTAACCTGCGTGCAAGCCGCCCTGGCATCCGGTTCAACCCGGAATATGCCGAAATGGGTCTGCGTAGCCAGGTTTCCGGCTCCATTGACCTCAACCTTGAAGAACTGATCGATCGCAAGATCTATCGCTTCGTCGGCCACGCGGCAGCTTATGCCTACCTGGCCATGAAAGACGCCATCACCGACTCCGGCCTGACCGAAGAGCAGGTGTCCAACCCGCGTACCGGCCTGATCGCCGGTTCCGGTGGCGCATCGACCCTGAATCAGATGGAAGCGCTGGACATCCTGCGCGAGAAAGGCGTCAAGCGCGTCGGCCCATACCGCGTAACGCGGACCATGAGCAGCACCGTTTCCGCGTGCCTGGCCACTCCGTTCAAGATCAAGGGCCTGAACTACTCCATCGCGTCTGCCTGCGCCACCAGTGCTCACTGCATCGGTACCGCCATGGAACAGATCCAGATGGGCAAGCAGGACATCGTCTTCGCCGGTGGCGGTGAAGAAGAGCACTGGAGCCAGTCGTTCCTGTTCGACGCCATGGGCGCCCTGTCCAGCAAGCGCAACGACACCCCGGAAAAAGCTTCCCGTGCCTACGACGCCGACCGTGACGGTTTCGTCATCGCCGGCGGTGGCGGCATGGTCGTGGTTGAAGAGCTGGAACACGCTCTGGCCCGTGGCGCGAAAATCTACGCGGAAATCGTCGGCTACGGCGCGACCTCCGACGGCTACGACATGGTTGCCCCGAGTGGCGAAGGCGCGATCCGCTGCATGCAGCAGGCACTGTCCACCGTCGACACCCCGATCGACTACCTGAACACCCACGGCACTTCGACCCCGGTCGGCGACGTCGCGGAAATGAAAGGTGTGCGTGAAGTGTTCGGCGACAAGGCTCCGGCCATCAGCTCCACCAAGAGCCTGTCCGGTCACTCGCTGGGCGCCGCCGGCGTTCACGAAGCGATCTACTGCATGCTGATGATGGAAGGCAACTTCATTGCCGGCTCCGCCAACATCGACGAACTCGACCCTGAAGTGGCCGATCTGCCGGTGCTGACCAAGACCCGCGAAAACGCCACCATCAACACCGTGATGAGCAACAGCTTCGGTTTCGGTGGCACCAACGCCACCCTGGTACTGAAGCGCTGGCAGGGCAAGTAACACCCCGCCATAACGCCGCACAAGAAAACGCCCCGACTGGTTCGGGGCGTTTTTTTTGCCTTGAGAAAAGCCTCAAGACATACACAAATCCTCTGTAGGAGTGAGCCTGCTCGCGATAGAGGTATTCCAGGCAACATCACTGGTAACTGACCCACCGCTATCGCGAGCAGGCTCACTCCTACAAGCGTCTGCGGTGCGTTCTGAAGATGAAGCTTTTGTCATGAAACTTAATGCCCTGTGACCGAATGTCGCGTGTTTAGCGGGCTGCAGGACTGTTTCCGTTTTTGCAAAAAACCGTTACCAAACTCAGTCATTTACTTAGCAAGCTAACAAAACATATAACAAAGGCCTGCACACGCCTTGCTGCAGATAACAGAGATTGGAGCTAGCAGATGACTGTAAAAGTAACTGAACGCGACGATTCACATAAATCCCACGAGGGTGTAGCCGCCGGTATCCGGATCTGGGATGTGCATCAACAAGACCTGCTGGTCGGGATGTTCCATTCCGAGATCGACGCACAAAACTACAGGGCCGAACTGGAAATGCTCGAGCGCAAACGCGAGCTCGCAACCGGTTGAAGACAGACTCCACCACCATGCAGCCTGCCCCTTCCCCGCACGGGCAGGCTGCGACCGGAGGACGCGGCTCAGGCAATCTGAATGGCCGCTAAATGAAGCGAGTCGTCGATCTCCACCGAAGGAACAACACCGACGATCCAGCCCGCCTCAAGTTTCACCACCTCGCACTCACCATCACCCATGCCGTCATTGCGGACGGCAAACTGAAGCGAAGACAGATGACGCTTGCCGTAATCGAAGTTCATGCCACAGGCAATCAGAAAATCGATTTTTGCCCCCGCCTGTTCAACTTCCTTATCCCGTTCACCGTCTTTCAACACCGCATAATCCAGGCACAAGTTGATACCGAATGGGCAACCCGCGACAAGACTATTAATGAATATCCCTTCGTAACCACCAAAGTAACTGTGCTCGGCCCGTACATCACTGACTTTCTTTACCCTTACCACGACCTCATCGAACAACTTGAAAAACCAGTACCCGTCTTCCGCGCCTACATGCCTTCCAAAATCGATTCCAGACACATAACGTTTCGGCCACATCGACATAAGCGGAATGTCAGCCTCGTACTCCTTATTGGAAATGGTCAGCACATAATTAACGACATCGTAATAGCTCGACTCCCCCTCTCCCACTTTGATCAGTGTCGCACAACTTCCCGCCAATAAAACGATCTTGCCGTACAGTTCCACTGGCAGATCGCTTATCAACAGCGTCACACACTCGGTCACCTTCGTCAGATAGGCAGAGCTCAGTTCGTGAAGTTCTTGCTCATTGCGGACTTCGTGCCAGGGAATGTTCCAGAAAAACTCAGGCAAGGTTACGAAAACGCAAGCAGACCCGCCGTGATCGTCGCGAGCAGCTTTCGCAGCAATCTTGATCTTTCGGCGTACAAGCTCCGCTCGCGCGACAAGCTCGTCGTCAAGATAATCGTGAATGGATTGATCGAGTTGTCGCGGCCGTGAAAGCTGCGATTTAAAAGTGGGTTGGCGTAACGAGGCGATACTTACCAGCATTGAGAATATCCTTATTCATTGAAGTTCATTCCATTAGTTCTCTCCCCTGAGAATATTTCGGGCAAAAGAAAACCCGAGAGATCGTATCGACGCGATCTTTCGGGTTCAATTGATTAATCCAGCAATGTACTAACAAACATGTAATGCCAGAGAAGCGATTACCACATCAGATCATCAGGGATCTTGTAGGCTGCGTACGGATCATCCTCGACGCTGACTTCTTCGGTCTGCACATTCAACTGCACGATGCGTTGCGGGTCGCGCTCCTGAATCTTCAGCGCAGCCTCGCGCGGAATCACTTCGTAGCCGCCAGCGTGATGCACGATGGCCAGCGAACCGCTGCTGAGCTTGTTGCGCATCAGGGTGTTGACGGAGATGCGCTTGACCTTCTTGTCGTCGACGAAGTTGTAGTAATCCTCGGTCGTCAATTTCGGCAGGCGCGAGACTTCGATCAATTGCTTGACCTGCGCGGCACGGGCCTTGGCCTCAGCCTTTTCCTGCTGCTGGCGGTTGAGCTCCTGGTCGCGCTTGACCTTCTCGGCCATGGCTTCCTGTGCCGCGCGTTGCTGGGAGTCATCCAGCTCGACCTGGCCTTTGTGGGCCAGGCGTTGCTGTTTCTGCTTGTCTTTGCTGACCTGCTTGGCCTGCTTCTGGTTGACCAGCCCTGCTTTGAGCAACTGGTCGCGAAGGGAAATGCTCATGGTGCTTATTACTCACTTAGGCTACTGCTCAACCGCAGCTGGGCAAATTCTTTTCCTGACGTTTGGCTTCGCCCCACAAGGCGTCCAACTCTTCGAGGGTGCAATCTTCCATGGGACGGCGGGTGTCGCGCAATGCCTGTTCGATAAAACGAAAGCGTCTTTCAAACTTGCCGTTGGCGCCACGCAGTGCGGTTTCCGGATCGACCTTGAGATGCCGCGCCAGATTGACCACGGAAAACAGCAGGTCGCCGATCTCGTCGGCCACGGCCTCGGGATCATTTTCCGACATGGCTTCGAGGACTTCATCGAGCTCTTCACGTACTTTATCGAGCACCGGCAAGGCGTCCGGCCAGTCGAAACCGACCTGCCCTGCGCGCTTTTGCAATTTCGCCGACCGTGACAACGCCGGCAAGGCCGCGGGGACGTCATCAAGCAACGACAGCTGTTCGGGGGCTGAAGATTTCTCCGCGCGCTCCTCGGCCTTGATCTCTTCCCAACGCTGCTTGACCTGCGCTTCACTCAGGCGCGGGACATCCATTGGCGCATACAGATCACCGGTGGGGAACACGTGAGGATGGCGGCGGATCAGCTTGCGGGTGATGCTGTCGACCACGCCGGCGAACTCGAAGCGCCCTTCTTCCCGGGCCAACTGGCTGTAATAAACCACCTGGAACAACAGGTCGCCCAGCTCACCCTGCAAGTGATCGAAGTCACCGCGCTCAATGGCGTCGGCGACTTCGTAGGCTTCTTCCAGAGTGTGGGGGACGATGCTGGCGTAAGTTTGCTTGATGTCCCACGGGCAACCGTACTGCGGATCGCGCAGGCGGTTCATCAGGTGAAGCAGGTCTTCAAGTGAATACATTTATTAAACTCTGCGAGAACCTGTGGGAGCGAGCTTGCTCGCGATAGCGTCGTCACATTCAACATCAATGTGTCCTTCAAGCCGCCATCGCGAGCAAGCTCGCTCACACAGTAGAACGGTGCCAGACATGAACACCATCACGGCGTACGGTTACGCCGGGTTTCGATGATGTTCGGCAACTGGGAAATCCGCCCCAGCAACCGCCCCAATGCATCCAGCCCCGGAATCTCGATGGTCAGGGACATCAGCGCGGTGTTGTCCTCCTTGTTCGAGCGGGTGTTGACCGCCAGCACGTTGATCCGCTCGTTGAGCAGCACCTGCGAAACATCACGCAGCAAACCGGAACGGTCGTAGGCGCGGATGACGATGTCCACCGGATAGGTGAGCACCGGTACCGGGCCCCAGCTGACCTGGATGATCCGCTCTGGCTCCCGCCCGCTCAGTTGCAGCACCGAGGCGCAGTCCTGGCGGTGAATGCTCACGCCACGGCCCTGGGTGATGTAACCGACGATGGCATCCCCCGGCAGCGGCTGGCAGCAGCCGGCCATCTGGGTCATCAGGTTGCCGACGCCCTGGATCTGAATGTCGCCGCGCTTGCCCGGTTTGTATCCGGTGGCCTTGCGTGGAATCAGTTCAAGCTGCTCGTTGCCACGCTCCGGCTCGACCAGTTGCTGCGCCAGGTTGACCAGTTGCGCCAGGCGCAGGTCCCCGGCACCGAGGGCGGCGAACAGGTCTTCGGCGGTTTTCATGTTGGCCTTGTCGGCCAGCTTGTCGAAATCCACCGCCGGCAGGCCGAGGCGATTGAGCTCGCGCTCGAGCAGGGTTTTACCGGCCGCGACGTTCTGGTCGCGAGCCTGCAACTTGAACCAGTGAACGATCTTCGCCCGTGCTCGCGACGTGGTGACGTAGCCCAGGTTCGGGTTCAGCCAGTCGCGGCTCGGGGTGCCGTGCTTGCTGGTGATGATCTCGACCTGTTCACCGGTTTGCAGGCTGTAGTTGAGCGGTACGATGCGCCCGTTGATCTTGGCGCCACGGCAGTTGTGACCAATTTCGGTGTGGACGCGGTAGGCGAAGTCCAGCGGGGTCGCGCCCTTCGGCAAGTCAATGGCGTGACCGTCCGGGGTGAAGATGTACACCCGGTCCGGCTCGATATCGACCCGCAACTGTTCCGCCAGGCCACCGATGTCACCCAGCTCTTCGTGCCATTCGAGCACCTGACGCAGCCAGGAGATTTTCTCTTCGTAGTGATTGGAACCGGACTTGACGTCGGTGCCCTTGTAGCGCCAGTGCGCGCACACGCCGAGTTCGGCTTCTTCGTGCATCGCGTGGGTGCGAATCTGCACTTCCAGCACCTTGCCCTCGGGCCCGATCACCGCGGTGTGCAGCGAGCGATAGCCGTTTTCCTTGGGGTTGGCGATGTAGTCGTCGAACTCTTTCGGGATGTGTCGCCACAGGGTGTGGACGATGCCGAGCGCGGTGTAGCAATCGCGCATTTCCGGCACCAACACACGCACGGCACGCACGTCGTAGATCTGGCTGAACTCCAGCCCCTTGCGCTGCATTTTGCGCCAGATCGAATAGATGTGTTTGGCCCGGCCGCTGATGTCGGCATCGACGCCGGTGGCCTGCAGTTCGTTTTTCAGCTGACTCATCACATCGCTGATAAAACGCTCGCGATCCAGTCGCCGCTCATGGAGCAACTTGGCAATCTGCTTGTACTGGTCCGGTTCCAGGTAACGGAAGGACAAGTCTTCCAGTTCCCACTTGATGTGACCGATACCCAGGCGATGGGCCAGCGGAGCGTAGATGTCGAAGACTTCACGGGCCACGCGGTTGCGTTTTTCGTCGTCGGCGGTCTTCACCGCGCGGATCGCGCACGTGCGTTCGGCCAGTTTGATCAGGGCAACGCGAACGTCGTCGACCATGGCCACCAGCATCTTGCGCAGGTTTTCCACCTGGCCCTGGGTGCCCAGCACCAGGGATTTGCGCGGGCTCAGGCTGTCGCTGATCGCGGCCATGCGCTGCACGCCGTCGATGAGCTTGGACACCACCGGACCGAAGCGCTGGCTGACGGCCGGCAACTTGATCTGGCCTTCGCGCACGCCTCGATACAGGATCGCGGCGACCAGTGAATCCTGGTCGAGCTTGAGGTCGGCGAGGATCTCGGCGATCTCAAGCCCGGTACGGAAAGTCGAGTTACCTTCCGACCACAGATTCTGTGCCGCATTGGCTTGTTGTTCGGCCTCGCGAGCGTACTCGCAGGCCTCTTTCAAGGCTTCGCGATCCAGTGCCAGATCGACACTGACCGCATGATCGAGCCAAGCCTCGAGATTGATACTGCCGTCGGTGTTGATCGGCTGGTGTGCTCTCACCTGTACCATCTTGCTTACCTTCCCTACGACGCAGATTCAATGCGTCAAATCGCTGACCTTCGTTGCCCGTGCGCCCACGTCGGGCTGGGTGCGCGGCTGCACGGGCGGGCCAGTCGGACCAGACGAGCATCCTAGCTCGCTTCAAATAACGCCATGGCCTCGACATGTGCCGTTTGAGGAAACATATCGAGAATCCCGGCACGTTTTAACCGGTAGCCCTGCTTGATCAATTCGACCGTGTCGCGCGCCAGAGTTGCAGGGTTGCACGACACATACACCAAACGTTCGGCGCCAAGGCTCTTGAGCTTGCGCACGACCTCGAAAGCACCGTCACGCGGTGGGTCCAAGAGTACCGCACAAAAGCCTTCGGCGGCCCATTCGGCGTCCGTCAAAGGCTGGGATAAATCGGCCTGAAAAAACTTCGCGTTATGCAGATTATTACTAGCCGCATTCGCCGCTGCCCGATCGACCATCACCTGCACACCTTCGACCGCCACCACTTCACGAGCGGCCTTGGCCAGCGGCAAGGCAAAGTTGCCCAGACCACAGAACAGGTCGAGGACGCGCTCATCCGCTGTCGGCCTCAACCAGTCCAGTGCCTGGGCGACCATCGCTTCGTTGACGGCGGCGTTGACCTGGATGAAATCCCCGGGACGATACGCCAGCTCCAGGTCCCACTGTTCAAGACGATAGCCCAACGACTGATCGGCCTCGACCGGATGCGGTTCGCCGTCGCCATGCAGCCACAACTGGGCTTCATGGAACGCACAGAATTCCTTGAGGATCGTCAGGTCGGCGTCGGACAACGGCGCCATGTGCCGCAGCAACACGGCCAGCGTCGAGCCGCTGAACAACTCCACATGCCCGAGTGCCTGGGGTTTGCTCAAGCGCCGCAGCATCTCCGGCAAGCGGCTCATGATCGGTTGCAAGGGTTGTACCAGCACCGGGCAGTCATCGATGCCAACAATGTCCTGGCTGCCGGCAGCACGGAAACCGACTTCGAGTTTTTTCGCCTTCATGTCCCAGCGCACCGCCACGCGGGCGCGACGCCGGTAAGCGAACTCCGCACCGCTCAATGGCGCCGCCCACTCTTCGGGCTCGACGCCCGCGACCCTCGACAACTGCTCGGCGAGCATGCGCTGTTTCAGGGCAAGCTGTTCGTTGTGGGGCAGATGCTGCACGCTGCAACCGCCGCAGCGGCCGGCATGGGCGCACGGTGCCGGGCGGCGCAATTCGCTGGCCTTGAATACCCGTTCGGTGCGCGCCTCGACCACTTTGCCGTGGGCACCGAGGACGCGCGCCTCGATCTCTTCACCGGCCATTGCGCCGATGACGAACCAGGTGCGACCTTCGAAAAACGCGATACCGCGACCGTCATTGGCCAGGCGCTCGATGGTCAGGCGCTGCTTTTTGCCGGTCGGGACTTGCGGGGCCTTGCTGCCGCCGGTGGGCTGGAAGCGCAGGCCTCTTTCATGTTTGGCCATCAGTTGGGCGCGTCGAAAATGCCGGTCGACAGGTAACGGTCGCCACGGTCGCAGATGATCGCGACGATCACCGCGTTTTCAACTTCTTTGGACAGGCGCAGCATTGCCGCCACGGCACCGCCCGAGGACACGCCACAGAAAATGCCTTCTTCGCGGGCCAGACGACGGGTCACGTCTTCGGCTTCGCTTTGGGCCATGTCGACGATGCGGTCCACGCGGTCGGCCTGGTAGATCTTCGGCAGGTATTCCTGAGGCCAGCGACGGATACCCGGGATCGCCGAGCCTTCCATCGGCTGCAGGCCGATGATCTGCACGTTGTCGTTCTGCTCCTTGAGGTAGCGCGACACGCCCATGATGGTGCCGGTGGTGCCCATGGAGCTGACGAAATGGGTGATGGTGCCCTGGGTCTGGCGCCAGATTTCCGGACCGGTGGTGGTGTAGTGCGCCTCAGGGTTGTCACCGTTGGCAAACTGATCCAGTACCTTGCCGCGACCTTCGGCTTCCATCTTCTGCGCGAGGTCACGGGCGCCTTCCATGCCCTGTTCCTGGCTGACCAGAATCAGCTCGGCGCCATAGGCCGTCATGGCTGCCTTGCGCTCGGCGCTGGAGTTGTCCGGCATGATCAGGATCATCCTGTAACCCTTGATCGCGGCGGCCATGGCCAGAGCGATCCCGGTGTTGCCCGAGGTCGCCTCGATCAACGTATCGCCAGCGTGGATCTGCCCGCGCAGTTCGGCGCGGGTAATCATCGACAGCGCCGGACGGTCCTTGACCGAACCCGCCGGGTTGTTCCCTTCGAGCTTGAGCAAAAGGGTATTGCTGGTGGCGCCGGGCAGGCGCTGCAAACGAACCAGCGGAGTGTTGCCGACGCAATCGGCGATGGTTGGGTACTGCAAGGTCATGGCGTATTCGCAATCCAGACTGCGGGGGTGCCTATCATACCGGCAAACGTTCGCAGGCCATATCACGCAAAGTATGGTGCTTATGGTTAATGGGAATAAGCAGATATTTTGCGGTGAACTTGAGGGCCTCTTCGCGGGCAAGCTCGCTCCCACAGGGTACCGCGGTGATCACAGGTTTCGCGATTCAAACACGGTCAATGTGGGAGAGAGCCTGCTCGCGATGGCGTCGGCACTGGCGCTATTAACATCCGCCAACAAGCGCATATTCATCCGCAACCCGGTCCCTGTGTTCTGCGCCCACAGCTGTCCACCCTGACGCTGCACCGCATTCCTGGCGATGCTCAGGCCCAGGCCAAACCCACCATCCCCCGGCCGCGAACCGTCGAGTCGGGTGAACGGCAGGAAGATCCGCTCCAGATCAGCTTCTGCCACACCGCCACCCTGATCCTCCAGCCACAGGTGCCAGAAATCGCCATCACGACGACCGCCCAATTGGACAATGCCTCCCGCCGGCGAATGACGAATGGCATTACGCAGAATATTTTCCAACGCCTGGGCCAGGGTGTTGAGATGACCGCGAACCCAGCAGGATGCATCCACCGTGCATTGCAACTGCGTATCGGGCCAGCCACTTTCGTAGCAGGCGTTCTCCGTGAGCATTTCCCACAGGGCCTGGATCTGGATCGCTTCGTCGGGCAATCGGGTGCGCTCGGTATCAAGCCACGCCAGTTGCAGCGTGTCCTCCACCAAGCGCTGCATGCCATCGACCTCACGACCAATGCGCTCGCGCAATGGCTCCAGCCCCTGCTCGCTTTCACTGGCCACTCGCAGGCGGCTCAAGGGGGTACGCAACTCGTGGGACAGATCGCGCAGCAGTTGCTGTTGCAAAGCCACGGTGCTTTGCAGGCGCTCAGACATGTGATCGAACGCCCGCCCCAACTCACCCAGTTCATCCGATCGATTGGTGGTCCGGGTCGACAGCCGTACGTTCAGTTGATCGGCACGCCAGGCATTGGCCTGTTCACGCAAGCTGTTGAGCGGCACCACCAACACGCGATACAGCCCGACGCACAGCAGCAAGGTGAACAATCCCGGAATCACGCCATTGGTGATCACCCGCCAGAACACCCGGTAACGCCCGGGTACGAAGCGCTTGGGCAGCTCGATCACCAGGCTGCCGGCGGACGGATCACCGGGAAACGGTATGCGCATCCACGGTTGGCCTTTCTTGTGGATTGGCCAATCGAGGCCGCGCAAAAAAGTCAGGCGTTCGACTTCCTTGTCCGTCAGCGATTGGTTGCTCAAGGACTGCAAATCACCGCCGATGACACCGACCCAGCCTTTTTCCCGATGATGCATGCCTTGCAGCCAGTCATCGACACCGACGTTCTGGCGCTGCTGCCACGCCTGCTCGGCTTCGGCGGCATAACCGGACAGGGTGCCGCGAGCCTCATCGGAGAGGAACTGGTTACGTTCCTCCATGTAACGGCCCCAAGACCAACTCAGCCAGATCATCAGCAGGCAGAAAGAGACCAATAGACAAGCCAGCTTCCAGAACAGCGAATGCCTGCCCGGCAAATTACATTTCATCGGCGGCGCTCAGGATGTAGCCCTTGCCCCATACCGTGCGCACTTCACGCTCGGTGTAGCCAATGGCCTTGAGCTTGCGGCGGATCTGGCTGATGTGCATGTCCAGGCTGCGGTCATGGGCCGCGTAGCCGCGCTGCAGCACCTGTTGATAAAGGAAGGCTTTGCTCAGTACTTCGTCGGCGCTGCGGTGCAGCGTCTCCAGTAACCGATACTCGCTGCGGGTCAGGCCACCGGCCTGTTCGCCGTAAAAGACCTCGAAGCTTTCATCGTCGAAACGCAGGCTGTCCATTGACGAGGCCAGCACTGCGGGCGCGGGTCGACGGTCGAGTGCCACCCGCCGCAGAATGGCTTCGATGCGTACCCTCAACTCCACCATGCTGAAGGGCTTGGGCAGGTAATCATCGGCCCCCAGGCGAAAGCCGCTGATGCGATCGGCCTCGGCACCGAGGGCCGACATCAGCAACACCGGGGTGGAATGGCTCTGGCGCAATTGGGTCAGCACCGCCAGGCCGTCCATGCCCGGCAACAGGATATCCATCAGCACCACGTCGAAAGGTTCCCTGCGGGCAATATCCAGGCCTTCCTGACCGTTCTGGCACCAGGTCACCTGGAAGCCGCTGCGGTCCAGATGCTCATGCACGTAGGCGCCGAGCACAAGGTCGTCTTCGATGGACAGGATTCGGGGGAGGCCAGCAGTGATGGGAGCCATGACTATCTGCAAACAATTCTCAGTTAAGTGATTATTCAAGATTGCCTCGCCAGGGGCAACCCACGGTTTGTCCGTTTTGCCAAAGAGCCGCCCGGACCGACGAATGACGGCACCATTTTTACGAGGATTGCCCGCGAGCAAATCGCTACACTGCGCAAGTGGTGCATGGCGGATGCATGTACGGGTCTATAAATAGCGGGATGCAGGAGAGATGCGTGCTCAAGAAACTGGGAATCAAAGGCCGCGTGCTGTTGCTGACCCTGTTGCCAACCAGCCTGATGGCGTTGGTGCTGGGGGGTTATTTTACCTGGATGCAACAGGCTGACCTGCACATCCAGCTCATGCAGCGCGGCGAAATGATCGCCGAGCAGTTGGCCCCACTGGCGGCGCCCGCCATGGGCCATCAGGACAACGAACTGCTCGAACGCATCGCCACCCAGGCCCTGGAACAAACCGACGTGCGGGCGGTGACCTTCCTGGCTCCTGACCGCACGCTGCTGGCCCACGCCGGCCCGACCATGCTCAACCAGACACCTTCCGGCAGTGGCACGCAGATGCTGCGCCGCAGTGGCAACGATGCGACCCGCTATCTGCTGCCGGTATTCGGCAAACACCGCAACCTGGCCGGGGACGTGATTCCCGAAGAAGCCGATCGCCTGCTGGGCTGGGTCGAGCTTGAACTGTCCCATAACAGCATGCTTTTGCGTGGTTACCGCAGCCTGTTCGCCAGCCTGATGCTGATCATTGCGGGACTGACGGGTGCGGCACTGCTGGCCCTGCGCATGGGCCGCACGATCAATCGGCCGTTGAGCCAGATCAAGCAGGCCGTGGCCCAACTCAAGGACGGTCATCTGGAAACCCGCTTGCCACCCCTCGGCAGTCAGGAACTGGACGAGCTGGCCTCCGGCATCAACCGCATGGCCGGCACCCTGCAAAATGCCCAGGAAGAATTGCAGCACAGCATCGACCAGGCCACCGAAGACGTGCGCCAGAACCTGGAAACCATCGAGATCCAGAACATCGAGCTGGACCTGGCGCGCAAGGAAGCCCTGGAAGCGAGCCGGATCAAGTCCGAATTCCTGGCCAACATGAGCCATGAAATCCGCACGCCGCTCAATGGCATTCTCGGCTTCACCCACCTGCTGCAAAAAAGCGAGCTCACCCCACGCCAGCTCGACTACCTGGGCACCATCGAAAAGTCCGCCGACAGCCTGCTGGGCATCATCAACGAGATTCTCGACTTCTCGAAAATCGAGGCCGGCAAGTTGGTGCTCGACCATATTCCGTTCAACCTGCGCGACCTGCTCCAGGACACCTTGACCATCCTCGCCCCGGCCGCCCACGCCAAGCAGTTGGAACTGGTGAGCCTGGTGTACCGGGACACGCCGCTGTCACTGGTAGGCGACCCGCTGCGGCTCAAGCAGATCCTGACGAACCTGGTGAGCAACGCGATCAAGTTCACCCGCGAAGGCACCATCGTCGCCCGCGCCATGCTCGAAGAAGAACACGAAGACACCGTGCAGTTGCGCATCAGCATTCAGGACACCGGCATCGGTCTGTCGAACCAGGACGTGCGCGCCCTGTTCCAGGCCTTCAGCCAGGCCGACAACTCGCTGTCACGGCAGCCCGGCGGTACTGGCCTGGGCCTGGTGATTTCCAAGCGCCTGATCGAACAGATGGGCGGTGAGATCGGCGTCGACAGTACGCCGGGGGAAGGCTCGGAGTTCTGGATCAGCCTGAGCCTGCCGAAAACCCGCGACGATGCCGAAGACCTGCCCTCCGCGCCCTTGCTCGGGCGACGGGTGGCGGTACTGGAAAACCACGAACTGGCGCGGCAGGCGTTGCAGCATCAACTGGAAGACTGCGGCCTCAGCACCACACCGTTCAATACCCTGGAAAGCCTGACCAATGGCGTCACCGCCGCCCACCAGACCGACCAGGCGATCGAGCTTGCCGTGCTCGGCATCACCAGTAACGACATGCCGCCGGAACGCCTCAACCAGCACATCTGGGACCTCGAGCATCTTGGCTGCAAAGTCTTGGTGCTGTGCCCGACCACGGAACAGACGCTGTTCCATCTTTCCGTGCCCAACCCCCACAGCCAGCTCCAGGCGAAACCGGCCTGCACCCGCAAGCTGCGCCGCTCCCTTTCTGACTTGGTCAACCCGCGACCGATGCGCAGCGAACCGGGCGAACCGGTGTCCAGCCGTGCCCCGAAGGTACTTTGCGTCGACGACAATCCGGCCAACCTGATGCTGGTGCAGACCCTGCTCGAAGACATGGGCGCCAAGGTGCTCGCGGTGGAAAGCGGTTATGCTGCCATCAAGGCGGTACAGAACGAGACATTCGATCTGGTGTTGATGGACGTGCAGATGCCCGGCATGGACGGTCGCCAGAGCACCGAGGCGATCCGCCAGTGGGAAAGCGAACGCCATTGCACCCCGCTGCCGATCGTGGCCCTCACCGCCCACGCCATGGCCAACGAAAAACGCGCACTGCTGCAAAGCGGCATGGACGACTACCTGACCAAACCGATCAGCGAACGGCAATTGGCCCAGGTGGTGCTGAAATGGAGTGGCCTGGCGCTGCGCAATCACAGCCCGGAGCGTTCCGGCGATGGACATGCTGGCGCCCATGACCTGTTGGTGCTCGACCACGACGAAGGATTGCGCCTGGCCGCCGGCAAGGCTGACCTGGCTGCAGACATGCTGGCGATGCTGCTCGCTTCCCTGGAAGCCGACCGCGAAGCCATCCGCCTCGCTCAGCAAAGCAACGACCACAACGCCCTGATCGAACGGGTCCATCGCCTGCATGGCGCGACGCGTTATTGCGGCGTACCGCAATTGCGTGCGGCCTGCCAACGCAGCGAAACCCTGCTCAAGCAACAGGACCCGAAAGCCAGCGTGGCACTGGATGAGCTCGACCGGGCAATCAATCGCCTGGCGGCCCAGGCGCGCATGAATGCTTGATGCAGCGCAATCGTTAAAGGCTGCCGGCGAGCTAACCTGACGACTGTCGAATGCAGGCTTGCTCAACGGTGCAGGCCACCTTCAAGGAGCACCGCATGCGTACGATTCTTTTCAGCAGCCAGAACTACGACCGCGAGAGCTTTCTCGCGGCCGAGCAACCGGCCGGCATCGAGCTGCAATTTCAGCCTGCGCGCCTGAGCCTCGACACGGTAGCGCTCGCCCAAGGGTATGAAGCGGTCTGCGCGTTCATCAATGATGACCTCGGCGCGGCGGTGCTCGAGCGCCTGGCCGCCGGTGGCACACGCCTGATCGCCCTGCGTTCGGCCGGCTACAACCATGTCGACTTGCCGACGGCAAAGCGTCTGGGACTGACCATCGTGCGCGTCCCGGCCTATTCGCCCCACGCCGTGGCCGAACATGCAGTGGCGCTGATCCTCGCACTCAACCGCCGCTTGCCCCGCGCCTACAACCGCACCCGAGATGGGGATTTCAGACTACAGGGGCTGACCGGTTTCGACCTGGTAGGCAAGACCGTCGGCGTGGTCGGCACCGGTCAGATTGGCGCGACCTTCGCCAAAATCATGAGCGGGTTTGGCTGCCAGTTACTGGCCTATGACCCCTACCCCAACCCACAGGTCAAAGCCCTCGGCGCGCGCTACCTGAGCCTGCCGCAGCTGCTTGCCGAATCGCAGATCATCAGCCTGCACTGCCCGCTCAACGAGCAGAGCAAGCACCTGATCAACCGTCAATCCCTGGCGCACATGCAACCGGGCGCGATGCTGATCAATACCGGGCGTGGCGGCCTGGTGGACACCCCGGCGCTGATCGATGCCTTGAAAGACGGTCGCCTGGGTTACCTCGGGCTGGATGTGTATGAGGAAGAGGCGCAGTTGTTCTTCGAGGACCGCTCCGACCTGCCGCTGCAAGACGATGTGCTGGCACGGCTGCTGACCTTTCCTAACGTGATCGTCACTGCGCACCAGGCCTTCCTGACCCGCGAAGCGCTGGACGCGATTGCCACCATCACATTGCGCAACATTTCAGCCTGGGCAGCGGGCACCCCGGAAAACTTGGTGACGGGAAACTGAAACGGATCGAAGGTCATCTGCCTGCGCGATGCGGCGTGCAAGCCCGTGCTAGCATATCGCGCATATTTGGAGGACCCATGGTCGAACACGATTTCCGCTACAGCCTGATGAACCCGCAACACACCCTCACTGAATGCCGCGCCCTGGTGCCGGGGCGTTATCAAGTCACTGGCAACGGTGGTTCGATTCGCAACAATGACGTGCTGGTCGTGACCCTCAAGGGTGCGAAGGACTTGTCCATGCGCCTGACCGTCGAAACGGTTCGCCACCTGATCAACCCGCCCGGCCAATGGGTCGCGGTGGCCAGTGGCCCGGTGTTCGGTGAACTGGCCATCCACACCTGGCAAGTGAACTGTGACAGCTGCGCCAAAGAGCTGAGCTTCGAGTTCGCCGTCGATACCAAGCTGGGCAACAAGGCCGAAAAGCCTGCCGCCACCGCGCGGATTGCCGAGTTGGGCTGGACCACTGTCGGCGAGAAACACCTGTGCCCGAAATGCCAGGAGCCTGCGTGATGAAACGCCTCGCTCTGACCGCCATGGTCGGCGCCAGCCTGCTGGGCTGCGCCGCCGAGCCGGTGCAACTGCAACAGAACCGCAGCTACATTCTGGAGTGGATCGGCGAGCGGCCGTTGATGGACTACAGCCACCTGACCATCACCTTCGGCGAAGATGGCCGGGCCTACGGCAATGGCGGCTGCAACCACTGGTTTGCGCCGTACACCCTCGATGGCGACAAACTGACCTTCGGCAAAATCGGCAGCACCCGCAAATTGTGCGCGCCGGCGCTGATGGAACAGGAAAAACGCTTCCTTCAGGCCCTGGAAAACGTCCAGCGCTGGGACGTCTCCCCGATCGAGCAGATACGCTTCTGGCCAGCCGAAGGCAAGCCGCTGCGTTGGTGGCTTGAGGAGGGTTGATCCCCCCTGGGTATCCCGAGAAACCTGTGGCGGGGGGGCAAGCCCCCTCGCCACAAAAAGCCCGCTCGCCACAGTGAATCGATCATCCGATCAGTTTTTAGCCTGCAACGCCTCAAGCTTCGCCATCACCCCCGCCGCCGTCTGTTCACCCATCAACTGCTCACGTACCTTGCCCTTGTTATCGATGATGTAGGTCACCGGCAACGCTTCGCTGCGCGGCAACTCGAACAGTTCGGAAGGGTCCTGCGCCAGCACGGTGAACCTGATCCCCAGTTTCTCGCTCGCGCCCTTCAGCTCTTGCCCCTGGACGTTGTCGAAATTGACTCCGAACACACCGATTTTCTTGTCCTTGAGCTGCTCGGCCAGGGTGTTCAACTCCGGTATCTCGGTACGGCAAGGTCCGCACCATTCTGCCCAGTAGTTGAGCACCAGCCATTTGCCATCCAGGCGGTCAGAGGCGATTTTATGACCATCTTGGTCGATGCCATAGTCATTACCGCAGCCCCCCAGCATCAACGCTCCGATGATCGCCAATGCTGCTGCCAGTCGCCTTGTCATGTCGTGTTCCTTGTCAAAAATTGAATGCACCTGCGACCCATCGCCTCTCACGGTTCTGGATTGCGCGTTGCACAGTTAGAATAGCCGCCACCTTACGCAAGATGCGACCCGCTCATGACCGATCTGACGCTTTATCACAACCCGCGCTGCTCGAAATCCCGCGGTGCGCTCGAACTGCTTGAAGCCCGTGGCCTGACGCCGACCGTGGTCCGTTACCTGGAAACCCCGCTGGACGCCCCGCAGATCCAGGGCCTGCTGGGCAAACTCGGGATCAGCGCCCGGCAATTGCTGCGCACCGGCGAGGACGAGTACAAGACCCTCGACCTGGCTGACAGCAGCCTGAGCGAAGCGCAATTGATCGCCGCCATCGCCGCCCACCCGAAACTGATGGAGCGACCGATTCTCGAAGTCGGTGACAAGGCCATCATCGGCCGCCCACCGGAGCAGATCCTGGAACTGTTGCCATGAGCGCACCGTACATTCTGGTCCTGTACTACAGCCGCAGCGGCTCGACCAACGAAATGGCCCGGCAGATCGCCCGTGGTGTCGAACAGGCCGGGCTTGAGGCCCGCCTGCGCACGGTGCCGGCGATTTCCACCGAGTGCGAAGCCGTTTCGCCGGAAATTCCCGACGAAGGCGCGCTGTATGCCAGCCTCGACGACCTGAAGAACTGCGCCGGCCTGGCGCTCGGCAGCCCGACCCGTTTCGGCAACATGGCCGCGCCACTCAAGTACTTTCTCGACGGTACCAGCAACCTGTGGCTGACCGGCGCCCTGGTGGGCAAACCGGCGGGTGTATTCACCTCCACCGCGAGCCTGCACGGCGGCCAGGAAACCACGCTGCTGTCGATGATGCTGCCACTGCTGCACCACGGCATGCTGATCACCGGCCTGCCCTACAGCGAGTCGGCGCTACTGGAAACCCAGGGCGGCGGTACGCCATACGGCGCCAGCCACCACGCCGGTGCCGACGGCAAAAGCGGTCTGGATGCCCATGAAGTGGCGTTGTGCCGCGCGCTGGGTATGCGCCTGGCCAAGACTGCACAGAAACTGGAGAGCTGAGGTGGCCAAGAAGCCGAAGATCCTGCCCGCCCTCGAATGGCTCGAACCACGGGTCAAGGCGATGCGCGCCATCAGCCTGCTGTGCTTTTTCGGCCTGGTGGGACTGCTGTGTGTTTACTACCTGGCGATTGCCGACCTGCACGGGGCACGCCCCTGGGTGATTCTGTTGATCGAGCTGGTGCCACTGCTGATTCTGGCACCGGGGATGATCATCGGCAGCCCTCGCGGGCATTCGTGGATGTGCTTTGTAGTGAACCTGTATTTCATCAAGGGCGCATTGGCTGCCTATGACCCGAACCGGCAAATCTTCGGTTTGTTGGAGATGGGCGCGAGTCTGGCGGTGTTTTGTTCGGCACTGTTGTATGTGCGCTGGCGGTATCAGTTGAACCGCAAGCTGGTGGGTGAAGGTGAAATCTCTGCCACCTGATCTGACGCCATCGCGAGCAAGCTCGCCCCCACAGGGGATTTTGTGAACGACACAGATCCAATGTGGGAGCGAGCCTGCTCGCGATTGGGGCGACTCGGTCTCAATGATTCACTGTGTAAGCCAGCATCATCGAAATCTGGCTCATCGGCCGCCCGCCACTTTCCTCATACCACTGGTTGAACACGTCCTGCACTAACGCCAGGTCGCGCAGACTGCTCGGCACCTTGTCGATGATGTCCTGCGCATTCAATGCCGCGACCACGTCATAGCTCGGCACAAAAGTGTCCTTGCCGATCATCCGCAAGAAACGCGGGGCCGACAGACCGCCCAACTGATGTCCGCGTTTTTTCAGGAAGGTCCAGAGCCCGACGATATCGGTCACCGGCCAATCGGCGATCAGCGCACCGAAGCTGCCCTTTTCATGGGCCACATCCAATATGAACTGTGCATTGCGCGGCACGCTCTTGAGCTTGCCCAGGTGACGGATGATCCGCGTGTCCTGCATCAGGCGTTCAAGGTGCTCGGCACTCATCAGCACGACTTTTTCCGGGTCGAACTTGAAGAACACTTCTTCGAAGGCCGGCCACTTCGCATCCACCAGGCTGTGCTTGAGCCCGGCACGGAATACCCGCAACGCCATCGTCGAGAGGTAGCGATCGTCGCTGATCTTGCGCAGTTGCGCCGGGGTTTTGGGAACGGGCAGATGGGCTTCCAGTTCAGCCGCCGAACCGAAGCGGTTCAGACAGTATTCATTGAGCCACTTGTAATCGCGCATGCCCTCTCCTGAGGAATGAAACAAAAACCAAATGTGGGAGCGAACTGTGGCGAGGGGGCTTGCCCCCGTTTGAGTGCGCAGCACTCACAAAATCTTTGGCTCATCAGAGATTTGGGGCCGCTTCGCAGCCCAACGGGGGCAAGCCCCCTCGCCACAGGCTTACTCCTACAGTTTTTGACTAGAGGTTGACCACATTGACGAAGCGCGAAGCGGCGCTTTCGTCGATCTTGAGGCTGGTGAAGTCGAACAGGTTGCGATCCGCCAGTTGCGACGGGATCACGTTCTGCAGGCTGCGGAAAATGCTTTCGGTACGCCCCGGGGTCTTGCGCTCCCAGTCCAGCAGCATTTCCTTGACCACCTGACGCTGCAGGTTCTCCTGGGAACCGCAGAGGTTGCACGGGATGATCGGGAATTGCTTGAAGTCCGAGTAGGCCTGGATGTCTTTTTCATTGCAGTAGGCCAGCGGGCGGATCACCACGTTGCGACCATCGTCGGCGCGCAGTTTCGGTGGCATGGCCTTGAGCGAACCGTTGAAGAACATGTTCAGGAAGAACGTTTCGACGATGTCGTCGCGATGGTGACCGAGAGCCATCTTGGTCGCGCCGATTTCATCGGCGAAGGTATAGAGCGTGCCGCGACGCAGGCGCGAGCACAGCGAGCAGGTGGTCTTGCCTTCCGGAATCAGCTCCTTGACCACCGAGTAAGTGTCTTTCTCGACGATGTGGTACTCGATCCCCAGTTCCTTGAGGTAGGCCGGCAGCACGTGCTCCGGGAAGCCCGGCTGCTTCTGGTCCATGTTCACAGCCACGATCTCGAACTTGATCGGCGCGACCTTCTGCAAGTGCATCAGCACATCGAGCATGGTGTAGCTGTCCTTGCCACCGGACAGGCAGACCATGACCTTGTCGCCGTCTTCAATCATGTTGAAATCGGCAACCGCCTCTCCGGCCAGTCGGCGAAGGCGCTTTTGCAGTTTGTTCTGGTTGACTGTGAGAGTGCCCATGACGCGAAATCCGTGAGGTGTGACGAAAGGCCGGCATTTTACGCAAATTCTTTGCACTTGTGGCGAGGGGGCAACATCTCCAGCTCACCTACAGACCCTGCAGCGATTAACAACCGGGTTTACAGCGCGATTTGCTCTAAAGCCCCTACTCCCTCTGGGGAAACTCCTCCCTATACTGCGACATAAGGTCACATACAAATTCAGACCTATGACTTACTTGGCCGCATTGGCCCGTAGGCGCTCCACTGGGGGGCGACGGTAAAACAAGAGGAGTGACTGGCATGATCCATCACGTAGTGGGGCTCTTCACCCACCCTGACCAAGAATGGAAAGAAATCCGTGGCGACCAGGAGGAAAGCATCAGCCACATGTACCTGACCCATACACTGATTCTGGCGGCGATCCCCGCCGTGTCTGCCTTTATTGGCACCACGCAGGTCGGCTGGGTCATCGGCAATCGGGCTCCCGTGATGCTGACCGTAGAAAGCGCGATATGGATGACGATCATGTCGTACGTGGCGATGCTCGGTGGTGTTGCGGTAATGGGCGCGTTCATCCACTGGATGGCCCGCACCTATGACGCCAACCCAAGCCTCGCCCGTTGCATTGCGTTTGCAACCTACACCGCCACACCGTTGTTCATCGGCGGACTCGCTGCCTTGTACCCGCACTTGTGGCTGGGGATGATCGTCGGCACCGCCGCCATCTGCTACACGGTGTATTTGCTGTATGTGGGCTTGCCGACATTCATGAACATTCCATCTGACGAGGGCTTCCTGTTTTCAAGTTCGGTGCTCGCCGTAGGCCTGGTGGTGCTGGTCGCCATCATGGCGTTCACAGTCATTGTCTGGGGACTCGGCGTGGGCCCGGTCTACACCAGTTAGTCGCTCATCACTGAAAATCGGAACTGCTGACAAAGGCCGCCGCAAGGCGGCCTTTTCATTCTTCAGCAACGAGACGGCACACGACCATTCGGCACCTTGGCGATTCGCAAGGTCCCAGGGTTGCGGCATACTCGACCGCTCTGGAGATCCATCAAGCATGCCCGAGCAACTCAATACCCGCGTCGAAGACTGTTTCCAACTAGCCGAATCCTTTTTCAAACGACCTTTCAAGCGCCCCGTGGTGAGCCTCAAGCTGCGCGGGCAAAAAGCCGGTGTCGCGCATTTGCACGAGAACCTGCTGCGCTTCAACCCGCAGTTGTACCGGGAAAACACCGAAGATTTCCTCAAGCAGACCGTGGCCCATGAAGTCGCACATCTGATCGCCCACCAGCTGTTCGGCGACCGCATCCAGCCCCATGGCGAAGAGTGGCAATTGATCATGCGCGGCGTGTACGAACTGCCGCCCAACCGCTGCCACACCTATGATGTCAAACGCCGCAGCGTGACCCGCTACATCTACAAGTGTCCGTGCGCCGACAGCGACTTCCCGTTCTCGGCACAGCGCCACAGCCTGGTTCGGCAGGGACGGCGGTACCTGTGCCGGCGGTGTCGCAATACCTTGGTGTTCAGTGGGGAGATGCGGGTCGAGTAGCGGGATGTGTGCTGGCCGTACTAACCTCTTCGCAGGCAGACGCTAGAGAACTACCTTGGCGAACCGCAATTGAGCAATCCGCTCAGCACTGAACCCCAACTCCCCCAACACCTGATCCGTATGCTGCCCCAGCGCCGCGCCAATATGCCGGGGCTCAGGCAACCCTTGCGAAAACTTCAGCGGACACGCCATCTGCGCCTGGGACGAGCCATCGCCACGGGGCACGTCGGTCACCAACTCCCGCGCTTGCAACTGTGGATGATGCAGCGCTTCTCCCAGGCTCAATACCGGCTCGACACACGCATCCCGTTCGGCGAACAGCGTACGCAACTCGGCAAAGTCATGCTTTTCGAACTCGACCCTCAGCGCGTCTTTAAGCTGTTTCTGATGCGCCGGTTGCGGTGACAGGCCGAGGCCGGCCAATTCCTCCAGCCCCAATGCCGTGCACAACTGTTTCATGAATACCGGTTCCAGGCTGCCCACCGACAGCCAGCGCCCATCCCGGGAGCGGTAGTAATCGTAGAAACTGCCACCGTTGAGCACCTGGTTTTCCGGAGCCGGCTCGACGCCACAGGCCAGATACCCGGCACCTGCCATCGCATTCAGGCTGAACGCGCAGTCGGTCATGCTGACATCCAGGTGCTGACCCTGACCGGTTTGCTGCCGGGCAATGACTGCCGCCAGCAAACCAATCACTCCGTGCAGCGAACCACCGGCGACATCCGCCACCTGCATGCCCAACGGCAGCGGCCCGGTGTCGGCACGGCCGGTGTAGCTCGCCAGCCCGGACAGGGCCAGGTAGTTGATGTCATGGCCGGCGCGGTCCTTGTAGGGGCCGGTCTGGCCATAGCCGGTGATCGACACATAAATCAATTTCGGATTGATCGCCCTCAGGGCTTCGTAACCCAGGCCCAGACGCTCCATGACACCTGGGCGGAACTGCTCGAGCACAATGTCGTAGTCCTGCAGCAACGACCTGATCACCTCCAGCGCCTCAGGCTGCTTGAGGTCCAGGGCGAGGCTGCGCTTGTTGCGATTGAGGTAGGCATGACTGGCTGACACACCTTGATCGTGGGGCGGCAACACCCGCAGCAGGTCCATGCGGGTCGGTGATTCGATGCGCAGCACTTCGGCGCCCATGTCCGCCAGCAGCAACGAGGCGAACGGCCCCGGCAGCAGTGTCGAGAAATCCAGAACCTTGAGTGATGCCAGTGGACCGAACATGAGCGTTCTCCCTTAACGATGCCCACAGCCTAGGCAGCCGATTGCTTTGCAGCAATCACCTTATACGCCACGTGCAGTGACCGTTGCGCTCAATCGCCGGGCATGAAAAAACCCGCCGAAGCGGGTTTTTCATTACAACAAGGCTTACTTGGCGTTCGTCGGGGTTGCCCCTTCGACGTGGCCCAGTGCATCGTCTTTAGGCTCGTCGGCGATGCCGCGACCGCCCGATGCCAGCTCCGCTTGCAACACGTCGGTGTCCAGTTCCTTGACCCACTTGGCCACAACGATGGTGGCCACGGCGTTACCGACCAGGTTGGTCAGGGCACGGGCTTCGGACATGAAGCGGTCGATACCGAGGATCAGCGCCAGGCCGGCGACCGGCAGGTGGCCCACGGCGGACAGGGTGGCAGCCAGTACGATGAAGCCGCTACCGGTCACACCCGCAGCGCCTTTGGAGGACAGCAGCAACACCACCAGCAGGGTGATCTGGTGCGTGATGTCCATGTGCGTATCGGTTGCCTGGGCAATGAACACCGCGGCCATGGTCAGGTAGATGGCGGTACCGTCGAGGTTGAACGAGTAACCGGTCGGGATCACCAGACCCACGACAGATTTCTGCGCGCCCAGACGCTCCATCTTGACCAGCATGCGTGGCAGCACCGATTCCGAAGAAGAAGTACCGAGCACAATCAGCAGTTCTTCACGGATGTAGCGGATCATTTTCAGCACGCTGAAGCCGTGCAGACGGGCGATGGAGCCCAGCACAATCAGGATGAACAGCAGGCAGGTGATGTAGAAGCACGCCATCAGTTGACCCAGCTGCACCAGCGAGCCGACACCGTAGGCACCGATGGTGAACGCCATGGCACCGAAAGCACCGATCGGCGCGAGCTTCATGATCATGTTGATGATGTTGAACATCACATGGGCGAAGCGATCGATGAAGTCCAGCAGCGGCTTGCCGTAGGCACCCAGGCGATGCAGGGCGAAACCGAAGATCACCGAGAACATCAGCACTTGCAGGATGTCGCCCGTGGCGAATGCGCCAACGATGGTGGCCGGGATCACGTTGAGGAGGAAGCCGATGACACTTTGATCAGCACCAGCCGCTACGTAGGTAGCGACTTTGGAGGCATCCAGGGTGCTTACGTCGATGTGCATGCCCGCGCCTGGCTGCACGACGTTGACCACGACCAGACCCACCAGCAATGCGATGGTCGAAACGATTTCAAAGTAAAGGAGTGCGTAACCGCCAGTCTTGCCGACCGCTTTCATGTCCTGCATGCCGGCGATACCGCTGACGACGGTGCAGAAGATGATCGGGGCGATGATCATTTTGATCAGTTTGATGAACCCGTCACCCAGCGGCTTTACCGCCACACCGAGCTGCGGATAGAAGTGACCGAGCAAAATACCGATGACAATTGCAACGATCACCTGGAAATACAGGGATTTGTACAGTGGCTGACGAGTCGTCATTGCAAAGTTCCTCAAGGGTGCCCGGTGACAACATCCATCTGTTGCCCGCAACACCGCAATTGCGAACCCTCCTGCACTGGAGGGATTTGTTTTTTCGAGCTGCGCAACGGCAGGCATCTGCTCGTTGTATCGCAAGGCCCGTGCCACCTTCCGTAAAAACCCTGCAAGCCTTTTGATCTCCGGGGTTGCAGCGAACTCCCTGTCACCGAACGGTTATAAGCATGTGGCGGATTTCCGCCCTTCCATTAACAGTCGTCCTGCTATTTGGCGGATATCCGCCCTGTTCATGCCCGCGGTGCGCAGCTAACATCCGTCGATCAACGGTCAGATCTACTGCCATGCGCGAACGCACCATCGCCAGTCATTTCGCCCGCGCCGCCCTGGGTGGTGCGCATCGGCACGGCTACGACTATTCGGACCTGCTACAGCAACTGGGAATCAGCCCCGAGTTGCTGGACGAGCCCCGGGCACGCATCGCTCCGGAGCAATTCACCCAATTGATCCAGGCGTTGTGGCTGGCGCTGGACGACGAGTACCTGGGGTTCGGGCAAGCCCCAAGCAGGCCGGGCAGCTTCGCGATGATGTGCCATGCCGTGATTCACTGCCGCAACCTGGATAAGGCACTCCATCGCGGCTTATTGTTTTATAGCCTATTCCCCGGGGCTCCGCGTTTGACCCTGAGCCGCGAAGATGAATGGGTGCGCCTGAGCCTGGACGACTCACAACTCTGGGACCCGGATCATTTCCTCAGCGAGAGCCTGCTGGTGATCTGGCACCGCTTCGGCAGCTGGCTGATCGGCCAGCGCATTCGCCTGGAGCAGGCCACGTTCAGCTACCCCCGGCCGGAACACGGCGCCGAGTACGACCTGCTGTTTTCCTGCCCGCTTGAGTTTTCCAGGCCCCAGAGCAGCCTGTTGTTTCACAGCCGCTACCTGGCCATGCCGCTGCTGCAGGACGAACGTACCCTCAAGCATTTCCTCGAGCGCTCCCCCGCCGACCTGCTCTCGCGCCCGGACGATGGCGACAGTTTGAGCAGCCGCCTGCGGCGCTTGCTCAGTCGCGACAGCTCACGCTGGCCTGACCTTGAAGCCGTGGCCGCGCACCTGCACATCAGCCCGCAGACCCTGCGCCGGCATTTGCGGGAAGAGGGTTCGAGCTTTCAGGAATTGAAGGACCAGTTGCGCCGGGATATCGCGATTTATCACCTGAGCCGCGCCGACCTGTCGTTGCAACAGATCGCCGAGCAGCTGGGGTTTTCCGAGCCGTCGGCGTTTCACCGGGCGTTCAAGAAGTGGACGGGGCTGACGCCAGGGGCATATCGGGCGCAGGAGAGCTGAGTTTCAGCACCTGCGTTGCGCAGTGATCACTGGCGTCTCCCGAACGCACCCGGTAATACCCCGTCCAGGATTTGCGAACGCTTACTCCAGAGGCGGGATGATCAGTGACAAGCCAGGGTAAATTTTGTCTGGATGATCCAGCGCCGACCTGTTCGCATTAAAGATCAGTGGGTACTTGGCAGCATCACCATAAAACTCTCTGGCAATTTTGGACAATGTATCGCCCCTTACAACCACATACATATTCAACTGACTGACCGGCGGAATCGCCAGTGTGGCTGGTGATTCGAAATCCACATCGCCCAGCAGTTTTATTTGTCCGATGAACCGGCCAAGATTATTGGCCGTGGTCGCGTGTATGTCATGCATCAGCACAATGGAGTTCTTTCTTTTCCTTATTTGCTCAACACCATGGGATACCCAGCCCCCAGGTTGATAGTTGCTGCTCCAGTCCAGGGTATCCACGCTCCAGAGAACCTGCCGATACCCCAACTCGGCGACAGTGCGATCGACCATCGCATCGTGAGCGCCATAAGGCGGCCTCATGATCAGGTCCGGCTGCTGGTAGGGAGTCAGTGCCTGCTCCGTCATCTTGATTTGATCGATGATGGTATCTTTGTCCTGACCGACCAGTCTTAGATGATCGTAAGTGTGATTGCCGATCCGGTGCCCTTCGTCCAGGATGCGCTTGATACGCTCGCCATGCCTGGCAACCAGATTGCCAACAATAAAAAACGTTGCCTTGATATCAAACAGCTCCAGTGTTTCGAGCACGGTTTCGGTCTGGGCTTGCCGAGGACCGTCGTCAAACGTCAGCCAAACTTTCTTCCTTTCCATTTTTATCTCCATTGGTGGCTTGTAACGCTTCAGCCCCTATCCACTCATGCAACCAACACAGGCTCTGCGTGTGCATGTCGTCAATAAGGCGGGGCTTATTACTTGCCACCAAACGGCGGAACGCCAACAAAACATTGTTGCCGGTCGTTTAACGCCTGATACCTGTAGCCCGAAAAGACTGCTATCAAATATCCGTTCACACCGCCGGAAAATGAATCCGGAACGCCGCCCCGCCCATCGGTGAATCCCCCAGGGTCAGCTTGGCGCTGTAGCTTTCGATGATGTCCTTGACCACCGCCAGGCCGATACCCTGCCCAGGGTGCTGGCGGTCCAGGCGCTCTCCGCGCTCGAGAATCCGTGCGCGCTGATTCTGTGGTACGCCGGGGCCGTCATCCTCGACACACAACTCAGTGCCGCTGAGGGTTTCGCGCACACTGATGCGTATTTCGCCCAGGCACAGGCGATAGGCGTTTTCCAGCAGGTTGCCCATCATCTCCAGCAGAGCTCCCTGCTCGATCGGTACGTAACACGGGTCGGGCAGGTCGAACGCGACGTGCACGCGCTTGTCGCGATAGACCTTGTCCAGCGTGTCGCACAGGCTTTTCAGTACCGGTCGCAAGTGCACCTGATGACGTACCAGGCCGCTTTTTCGCAGGCTGGCGCGCTGCAGCTGGTAGCTGATCTGCTGGCTCATGCGTTCGATCTGGGTTTGCAGCACCCAGGCCTGATCGCGATCCTCTGGACGCTGGGCCATGTCTTCACTGACGCCTTGCAACACCGCCAGTGGCGTTTTCAGGCTATGGGCCAGGTCGTCGAGGGAATCACGGTAGCGACTGCGCTGCTCACGCTCACTGTGCAGCAAACGGTTGAGGGAGCCGGTCAGGCGCAGCAATTCCCGGGGATGTTCCTCACTGAGGCTTTCGCGGGTACCACCTTCGATCTGGTCCAGCTCCTGGCTCAAGCGCCGCAAAGCCTGCAAGCCCCAGGTCAGGCCGATCCACAGCAACGCCAGCAGCACCAGCAGTGCCGCGCCAAAACCCAGATAGAGATTTTCCCGCAGGCCTTCGAGGGTCAGCTCGTACTCGCGAACCGGCTGCAACGCCACGATGCTGAAGGCTGCACTTTTGCCGCCGAGCAACTTGACCTCTACGTCGTAGACGAAGAACTCCTGGCCATTGGCTTCGCGGATCCGCGCAAACTCACTGCCACGTCCGTCGTAGCGCGGCTTGTAGTTGATATGTTCTTCCTGGGTCGCCTTCGAACGCCACACCAGATGTCCTTCACGGTCATAGATGTAGCCGAGTAATCGGCTGTCGGTGAGGTTGAAGCGCTCGTCAGGCAATTGCGCCGGCATCTGCAGGCTGTTGTTCTCCACCCGGGCGGCCGAGATCAGCGTGGTCACGTCGGATGCCAGACGCTGCTCGATGGAGTCCTGCAGCGCCAGGCTGAAGGCGCCTTGCATCGCCGGTAGCAACGCCAACATGAACAACACCGCCAACAGCGTGGCGGCGAGCATCAAGCGTATGCGCAGCGAACGGATCAAGTGCAACGCTCGTTGAACAGGTAGCCCAGGCCTCGCACGGTGTCGATCGGCTTGAACCCGCCAGGCCCCTCCAGTTTGCGGCGCAGACGGCCGACCAGCACCTCGATCACATTCGGATCACGCTCGTCGTCATCCGGGTAGAGCTGCTCCATCAAGCGATCCTTGGGCACCACTTGCTGATGATGGCGCATCAGGTATTCGAGAATACGGTACTCATACGCGGTCAGTGCCAGCGGCTGTTCGTCGAGGGACGCCTGCTTGCGGTTCAGGTCCAGCAGTAACGGGCCAGCGACGATGGTCGACTGGGTGAAACCGCTGGAACGTCGCAGCAAGGCATTCAGGCGGGCCTCCAGTTCTTCGAACTGAAACGGCTTGACCAGATAATCATCGGCACCCGCGGCCAGGCCTTCAACCTTGTCCTGCCAGTTGCCACGCGCGGTGAGGATCAGGATCGGGAAGGTTTTGCCACCTGAGCGTAACTGGCGGATCAGGTCGAGCCCGCTCATGCCCGGCAAACCGAGGTCGATCACCGCCAGGTCAAAGTTGAACTGTGCGGTCTGGTACAGCGCCTCCTCGGCGTTGGCCACGGACTCGACCACGTGGCCGCTCTCCGTCAGACGGGTTTGCAGGTGATGACGCAGCAGCGCTTCATCTTCGACGACCAGCAATTTCATATTGCACTCCCGGGCAAATCAATATCTCCAGAGGCGCAACGTCGCACCTCAATAGCTAACATGGCAACGCCGGATCAGTCACTCGGGCTGATCCGGCGCAGGCCGTTCACGAAACGCTTGTCAGAAAGCGTAGTTGGCGGACAGATAAGTCTGGGCGCTGCTGGTCAGGTCCAGCGAACCCTGCTTGCTACCGCCGCGCTCACTCATCTCGGTGCTGGCGTTGCTGCGCAGGTAACGGTAACCCAGTTCAACCGAGGCGTTCTGCGAAACCTGTTGCAGCACACCCATCTGGCCACCGATGGCGTAGCCGATATCACTGTCGCGGCTGAAGCCTGGCGACTCCTGAGTCATTTTGGTCAGGCCGGCCGTGGCGCCACCGAACAGCTTGGTGCTGCCGCCCACCGGGTAGAACAGATCGTAGCTGCCCAGGAGGTTTTCCTGACGCAGTTTAATGCCATTGTGGGAGCCCGACACATTGTCGTAAGTGGCGTAGTAGCGGCCCTTGGTGTTTTGCTGGCCCAGACGAACACCCCAGGTGGTGTCCTTGCCGATTACGCCATCGGCGTTCGGGTGATTGAGGTTGTCGTTCAGGGCGTGGGATTTTTTGACCTTGTCGCTGGTCTGTCCAAGAGTAAGACTGGCGAAGTTGTCGTCGGACGCGAAAGCTGCGGTGCTTGCGCCCAGAACCGTGAATGCCAGAAGCAGTTTTTTGAATCCAGTCATTGGGGAGTTTCCTCATGTGCCGTTTGTTTTTTGGGTACGAGGCAAGGTTACGCACCGCGCCCTGAACTCCCCCTGAACGCACTCTGAACCTGGGCTGAACCGCCCCCTTCCGTATGTTTCGACACGTTTCAACAGGAGATCCGACCATGCGCCTGTTACTCGCCGTCCTCCTGCTGGCCCTGAGCGGGCTCAGCCAGGCCGCTATCCAGACCCGGGAAATCCCCTACCAAAGTGCCGACGGCACGAAGATGATCGGCTATTACGCTTATGACGATGCCATCAAAGGCCCGCGCCCCGGGGTCGTGGTGGTGCATGAGTTCTGGGGCCTGAACGACTACGCCAAGCGTCGCGCCCGTGATCTCGCCGGCCTGGGCTACAGCGCCCTGGCCATCGACATGTACGGCGACGGTAAAAATACCGAGCATCCCAAGGACGCCATGGCTTTCATGCAAGCCGTGGCGAAAGACAGTGCCGTGTCGAGCGCAAGGTTTCAGGCCGGGCTCGACCTGCTGAAAAAACAGCCACAGACCGACCCGCATAAAATCGCCGCCATCGGCTACTGCTTCGGCGGTGCCGTGGTGCTCAATGCCGCAAGACAGGGCGTGCCATTGGCGGGCGTGGTGAGTTTCCATGGCGCGCTGGCGACCAACACGCCAGCAACGCCGGGCAGTGTCAAAGCGAAAATACTGGTGGAACACGGGGCGCTGGACAGCATCGTCACCCCGGAAAACATCACGGCGTTCAAAAGTGAGATGGACAAGGCAGGTGCCGACTACAAGTTCGTCAGCCTCGACGGCGCCAGGCACGGCTTCACCAACCCGGATGCCGATCGACTGGGCCATGGCGATCATGGCGGGCCGGACATAGGCTACAACAAGGCCGCGGATGAAAAATCATGGGCGGACATGCAGGCGTTTTTCAAGAAGATCTTTGGTTGAGATACAGCGACTGAAGCTGAGCAAGGCTCCCTGTGGCGAGGGGGCTTGCCCCCGTTCGGCTGCGAAGCAGTCGTATATCCGGCAAACGCGCCCTATCTGACACAATGCGATTGCAGGTTTTAGGGTGGCTTCGCCACCCAACGGGGGGCAAGCCCCCTCGCCACAGCAAGCTCCCTCGCCACAAAAGCCACGCCGCTACTACCCAGCCTTGGTGCTTAACGGCAAAATGCCCGACATGAATCCAGCCCCCGTCCTGCCTGCCTGCTGTACGCCCCTCGATGACCATTGGCCGCTGCCGTTTGTGCTGCCCGATACGGTCCTGCTGAGTACTCATTTCGATAGCACCCAACTGGCCAGCGATGACTTTCAGCGCAGCTCTGTCGAAGTGCCGGCAAGCATCCAGCGCTCGGTGGCCAAACGACAGGCGGAGTTTCTC
The DNA here is from genome assembly GCF_019956275.1 of Pseudomonas sp. GL-RE-26. Lineage (NCBI taxonomy): Bacteria > Pseudomonadati > Pseudomonadota > Gammaproteobacteria > Pseudomonadales > Pseudomonadaceae > Pseudomonas > Pseudomonas sp. GL-RE-26. The sequence continues at coordinate 65,740 of NZ_JAHBDI010000002.1, read as the reverse complement.
GCCGGACGGGTATGTGCCCGGGCCGCGCTACAGCGACTGGAAGGCTTGAGCTTCATTCCGGCCATCGGTGAAGACCGGGCACCGGTCTGGCCTGGTCATATCACAGGCTCGATCACCCACAGCACAGGCCGGGCCGCGGCAATCGTGGCGAACAAAAGCCATTGGCGCGGCCTGGGCATGGATCTGGAAAACCTGCTCAATGCCGAACGGGCCGAACGCCTGGCCGGGGAAATCCTCAATCCACCGGAGCTCCAGCGCTTGGCGGCCGGTGATCACGATCAACGGGCGTTGCTGGTCACCCTGACATTCTCGGTCAAGGAAAGCCTGTTCAAGGCGCTCTATCCGATCGTTCAGCAACGCTTTTATTTCGAACACGCCGAAGTGCTGGAGTGGCGTGAGTCGGGTGAGGTGCGGTTGCGATTGCTCACTGATTTGTCCAGCGAATGGCGCAATGGCACCGAGCTGGATGCGCAGTTTGGGGTCAAGGACGGGCAGTTGTTGAGTCTGGTCAGCATCAAGGCCTGAGTTTTTTGGCGCCTGTCGGGCCCACATCGCGGGCAAAACAGTCACCAAAAAACTCAACGCTTCTCCTGATTGCGCGGCCAGCTCAGGCTGAAGCACGCCCCGCCCAGGCTCTTGCTCTTGCCGATCAACGCGCGCCCGTCATGCCAATGGATGATGCGTCGCACAATGGACAGGCCTAACCCATGGCCTCCAGACGCGCGGGTGCGGCTGTCGTCGAGGCGCAGGAACGGCGTAAATATCTTCTCCCACGCCAACTCCGGCACACCCGGCCCGTCATCCTCGATATCCACCCGGCATCGCTGCTGCCCCACCTGATAGCTGATGGTCACCCGGGATTGCGCGTGACGCATGGCATTAGTCACCAGGTTCTGGATCGCCCGATGCAGATAGCGCGGTTCGGCCTCGACCCAGGCATCGTCGTTATCGGCGGCCGACAAGCACAACCCGCGTTGCACCGTGACGTCGGCGCGCAACGGTGACAGTTCTTCGATCACCTGATCGACCAAGGCATCCAGATCGATGCGTTGAAAGTTCAGCGCCGGCGAGCCCTGCTCCAACCGCGCGTAGGTCAGCATCTCGTCCACCAGCCGGTCGAGGTCCTCGATGTCGTGGTCCATGCCCTGGCAGTATTTTTCCAGAGCTTGCGGCGTGGTGGCCGAACCGATCATCTCCAGGCCAAAGCGCAGGCGCGCCACCGGCGTGCGCAATTCGTGGGACACCGCGCGCACCAGTTCGCGCTGGATCGCCAGCAACTGCTGCAAGTGTTCGGCCATGCCGTTGAACGCCGACGCCAGCCGCCCCACCGAGTCCGCACCGCGCGCCGGCACGCGGGTTTCCAGGCTGCCCTTGGCGATGCGCGTGGCGGCGGCTTCCAGGCCACGCAAGCGTCGCTCGAGCTGGCGCACCAACAGATAGACGATCAAACCGATCAGCGTCAGGCCCAGCGCGGCAATCAGCACCAGCCACTCCGGCGGATAAGGATTCATCTGATACAACGGGCCGATTTCCAGGACCCACGGCGTGCCCACCATGCCGGCAAACACCCGGATCGAATCGCCCCCCTTGCCCAACGCCATCACCGTGTCGCCCTCGGATACCCGGCGGCTCTGGTCTTCGTCCATGTCCGCCTCGTCAACCGTGACCAGGCGCAGGTCGAAGCCGAAGCCTTTGCTTTCCTTCAATTGCGCCAGGCGCAAGGGTTGGTCGGCAACCGGGGTGCGCACCAGTTCATCGGTCAACAGGTAGATGGTCGCCCGGGCCAGTTGCTCGCTGATCTGCTGCACTTCCCCGGTGAGCATCAACTGCTCCTTGTCGCTGACCAGTTTGTAGACCTTCGCCGCATGCGGCCCGGTCTGTTCCACCAATGCCTGGCCGCGCAATACACGGGTGCGCTGGGTCAAGTCGAGGTCGGTCTCGGCAAAGGTTTTCAGCGCCAGCGGAATCCCCAGCAGCCGCTCCCACACCAGCAAAGCCCGGTGGCGCTCGGTCTGGTTCATCGGTTGCAGGTTGTCGGCCATCAGCGAGAACGTGCCGTGGGCCAGGCGCTCGCGGTATTGCTCGCTGCGCACCTGATTGAGCAGGTGCAACGCCAGCACACCGAGCACCGCCACCAGAATCAGCGCGGCGCACATGCCGCCATAGATACGCAGGAAGATCGAGTTCACAGGGACGGGTCTACGCAAGCCTCGGGAACGAACAGATAGCCCTTGCTGCGCACGGTCTTGATCAGCCGTGGATGCTCCGGGTCATCGCCGATCTTCGGGCGGATGCGCGAGATGCGCACATCAATGGAGCGGTCCTGACCGTCATAGCCGATGCCCCGCAGCGCGGTGAAGATCTCTTCCCGGGAGAGGATGCGCCCGGCATTGGCCACCAATAGCCAGAGCAGGTCGAATTCGGCGCTGGTCAGCTCGATGCCGTTGCCCTGCAACCAGGCTTCGCGCAAGGCGTTGTCGACGATCAGCGGACCGAACTGTAGACGCCGCTGTTTTTCCGGGGCGACTTCGGGCGTTTCGCTACGGCGCAGCAACGCCTGGATGCGCGCCAGCAGCAGACGCGGGCGTACTGGTTTGCAGACGTAGTCGTCAGCCCCCAGGTCCAGGCCGAGAATCTGGTCAGTGTCATCGGTGCGGGCAGTGAGCATCAGGATCGGGCCGTCATAGCGGGCGCGGACCTTGCGGCAAATGCTCAGGCCATCTTCACCGGGGAGCATCAGGTCGAGGATCACCAGGTCCGGCTGTTCCTTGATGATGCGATTCGCCGCGAGCGCACCATTGCCTTCGATCGATACACGCAGGCCATTGGCTTCCAGGTAATCGCGGGTCAGTTCGGCCAGTCGCTGGTCGTCCTCCACAATCAATACCTGCCAGGCTTCTTGCTCCACGGGTGACCTCTGCTTGCCAAAAACACTAATAAGGAAGGATCCGCCCGTCTTTTTGTAATGATTCGGGGGGATAAATATGTATACACGCTGGGCCGATTGTATAAACGCCGCCCGTCGAGAACACAAGCGGGTAAATGCGTTCGGACAACAGGGTTTTTTGTGATAGGGTTCGCGCCCTTAAAAATCCGCCCGTGCGATTTCGATGGTTGAAAATCGCTGAAAAAAGGTCCGGTCCAGCAGCGTCGCGGCCTACACGCCGGTTACCTCTTTCACACACAATTTACGCACAGGTTTATCCACAGGTAGTACGTTGCAATCCCCCCCTAAAACGCATTATCTTGTACCCCGGCGCTAAAAAACCCCTAGATGTAGGGTTTTGCGCAAAAAACCAAACACAAACCAGACACCAATTTCAAGCGCTTTTATTGCCTCTGTCCGGTTGAACCATACGTATTTTTGAAAGACCAAACCGCGCGTGCGGATGGCTACTGTATTTCGACCCCAAGTGGTGAAAACGGTACGGGTGTTGCAGTCCTGAACTGTCACCTCAAAGGACCCCCGGTCTTGCGCCCACGGCACGAGACCAAAGACTTCGGCATGGAAGCGGCGCCCTATAGCCCCCTTCCTGATCTGTCCCGAAGTTGTTATGCCCGGCGCTCGCCGGTTGTAGTGCTTCAGGACGGAACGGTGGGCACCGTGATGGTGCCCAAACAAACATAGAGAATGTGGAGACACCCCCCATGCAAACCGACACAACTCGCGAGAACCCGCAGGGCACCTTGCCGCAGGCCGCCGATTCGAATTCGGATCTGTCCGCCACCGCGCCAGGTCAACTGCGTGTGATCAAGCGTAACGGCACTGTCGTTCCCTACACCGATGACAAGATCACCGTCGCCATCACCAAAGCGTTCCTCGCAGTTGAAGGCGGCACCGCTGCTGCCTCGTCGCGAATCCACGACACCGTTGCCCGCCTGACCGAACAGGTCACCGCGACCTTCAAGCGTCGCATGCCATCGGGCGGCACCATCCACATCGAAGAAATCCAGGACCAGGTCGAACTGGCCCTGATGCGTGCCGGCGAGCAAAAAGTCGCTCGCGACTACGTGATCTACCGTGACGGTCGTTCGAAAGAGCGCGCTGCCCACGCACCAACCGAAGAAGCGGTCAACGCTCACCCGTCGATCCGCATCACCCGTGCCGACGGCAGCCTGGCGCCGCTGGACATGGGCCGCCTGAACACCATCGTCACCGAAGCGTGCGAAGGCCTGGAAGAAGTCGACGGCGACCTGATCCAGCGCGAAACCCTGAAGAACCTGTACGACGGCGTGGCCCTGACCGACGTCAACACCGCCCTGGTGATGACCGCCCGTACTCTGGTTGAGCGTGAGCCGAACTACTCGTTCGTGACCGCCCGCCTGCTGATGGACACCCTGCGTGCCGAAGGCCTGGGCTTCCTCGGTGTGGCCGAAAGCGCCACTCACCACGAGATGGTCGACCTGTACGCCAAGGCACTGCCGGCCTACATCGCCAAAGGTATCGAGTTCGAACTGCTGAACCCTGTGCTGGCCTCCTTCGACCTGGAAAAACTGGGCAAGGCGATCAACCACGAGCGCGATCAGCAATTCACCTACCTGGGCCTGCAAACCCTGTACGACCGTTACTTCATCCATAAGGATGGCGTGCGTTTCGAACTGCCGCAGATCTTCTTCATGCGCGTGGCCATGGGCCTGGCGATCGAAGAGAAGCAGAAAGAAGACCGTGCGATCGAGTTCTACAACCTGCTGTCGTCCTTCGACTACATGTCGTCGACCCCGACCCTGTTCAACGCCGGTACCCTGCGTCCACAGCTGTCGAGCTGCTACCTGACCACCGTGCCGGATGACCTGTCGGGCATCTACCACGCGATCCACGACAACGCCATGCTGTCGAAATTCGCTGGTGGCCTAGGCAACGACTGGACACCGGTTCGTGCGCTGGGTTCGTACATTAAGGGCACCAACGGCAAGTCCCAGGGCGTCGTGCCGTTCCTGAAAGTCGTCAACGACACTGCCGTTGCCGTTAACCAGGGTGGCAAGCGCAAAGGCGCTGTGTGTGCCTACCTGGAAACCTGGCACATGGACATCGAAGAGTTCATCGAACTGCGCAAGAACACCGGTGATGATCGTCGTCGTACCCACGACATGAACACCGCCAACTGGATCCCTGACCTGTTCATGAAGCGCGTCTTCGATGACGGCAAGTGGACCCTGTTCTCGCCGTCCGAAGTACCGGACCTGCACGACCTGACCGGCAAGGCCTTCGAAGAGCGCTACGAGTACTACGAAGCCCTGACCGAGTACCCGGGCAAGGTCAAGCTGTTCAAGACCATCCAGGCCAAAGACCTGTGGCGCAAGATGCTGTCCATGCTGTTCGAAACCGGCCACCCATGGCTGACCTTCAAGGACCCGTGCAACCTGCGCAGCCCGCAGCAGCACGTGGGCGTGGTCCACAGCTCGAACCTGTGCACCGAGATCACCTTGAACACCAACAAGGACGAGATCGCCGTTTGCAACCTGGGCTCGATCAACCTGCCGAACCACATCGTCGACGGCAAGCTGGACACCGCCAAGCTGCAACGCACCGTGAACACCGCCGTGCGCATGCTCGATAACGTGATCGACATCAACTACTACTCGGTGCCGCAAGCGAAGAACTCCAACTTCAAGCACCGTCCGGTCGGTCTGGGCATCATGGGCTTCCAGGACGCTTTGTACCTGCAGCACATCCCTTACGGCTCCGACGCTGCCGTCGAGTTCGCCGACAAGTCGATGGAAGCGGTCAGCTACTACGCGATCCAGGCTTCCTGCGACCTGGCCGACGAGCGCGGCGCCTACGAGACGTTCCAGGGTTCGCTGTGGTCCAAAGGCATCCTGCCGCTGGATTCGCAACAGATCCTGATCGAGTCCCGTGGCCAGAAGTACATCGATGTCGACCTGAACGAATCCCTGGACTGGGCACCGGTTCGTGCCCGTGTACAGAAAGGCATCCGTAACTCGAACATCATGGCCATCGCACCGACCGCGACCATCGCCAACATCACCGGCGTATCGCAGTCGATCGAACCGACCTACCAGAACCTGTATGTGAAATCGAACCTGTCGGGCGAATTCACCGTGATCAACCCGTACCTGGTTCGCGACCTGAAGGCTCGCGGTCTGTGGGACTCGGTCATGATCAACGACCTGAAGTACTACGACGGTTCGGTGCAGCAGATCGAGCGCATCCCGCAAGAACTCAAAGAGCTCTACGCGACTGCCTTCGAAGTGGACACCAAGTGGATCGTCGACGCCGCCAGCCGTCGTCAGAAGTGGATCGACCAGGCTCAGTCGCTGAACCTGTACATCGCCGGCGCTTCGGGCAAGAAGCTGGACGTGACCTACCGCATGGCCTGGTACCGTGGTCTGAAAACCACTTACTACCTCCGCGCCCTGGCTGCGACCAGCACCGAGAAGTCGACCATCAACACCGGCAAGCTGAACGCTGTTTCCAGCGGCGGCAACCACGGTGACGACTCGGTCCTGGCAGCTCCTGCCGGCCCTGCTCCAGTGCCAAAGGCTTGCGCCATCGACGAGCCGGATTGCGAAGCTTGCCAATAAGCTGAGCCGGTAAGCGTCGCAAGGCGCTTACTCGAAACCCCCGATCAGCCTCTGGCGGGTCGGGGGTTTTCTTTTGCCTGAAGGAAATGGGGGCTTGTACTGACGCTATCGCGAGCAGGTTCGCTCCTACAGGGGACCGGGTCTTTCCAGATAAACACGATCAACTGTAGGAGCGAGCCTGCTCGCGATGAGGCCATTACCTCCAATACAAAACCCAAGAATCGAGTAGGAGGCGGGGTTGCCCCCGCCGTCCTCTCACACCACCGTACGTACGGTTCCGTATACGGCGGTTCCTGCCTACTGACAAACAACGTCAGCGAGCTTGGTTCCGTTGATGTGTCGCCTGCGGTATCTAAGCGCCCAGACCGGCCCTCGGAGCTTCCGGCTCCTACCTCCTAATGGTCTTGACCTCCGCTACGCGGAGTTTCTGCTTTACGCTCCAACAGAGATCACACCCGACTATCCACTCATGGCAGGTTCAGCCCTTCATTACTCCGGTTTCGAGCAACTACTACGGCCTCTGCTGACTTCTGTCGCCCATCCCGTCATCTCGCGACGCCGGTAGCACATGGCAGGCTAAACAGATCTCCCAGGGTAATTCGCGCGACCTTCCTGCTTATGCCTGTCGGATCTACGTCGCAGCGTTCCGTGCAAGTATCGGGCTTTGAAGATATTGGCCTTCTTACCCCGCTGCGCCGCCTCTATCCGCTTCCTGTTCGTCAGGCCAGCATTTTGCCTCGGGCTTCCTTCGGATTCGCAGTCACCCGCGACACCCTTGCCTCTGGCTAACACTTCCCCTTGCCGGGTGTGTAGAGGACTTTCACCTCCAAGTCACCAGCGTGGCCACCACAGCCAAGCTGGTTGCGCTTACGCGCAACGCGCCATGCCTGGCGCACCAACAAAAAAGCCCCTCTAATGAGGGGCTCCTTGCACTGCACTTTCCAGCATCAAGTCATCTGAATGATGGTCTGCATGATGGTGCTCTGGGTGGAGATGGTCTTGGCATTTGCCTGGTAGTTGCTCTGCGCCTTGATCAGGTCGACCAGTTCGTTGGTCAGGTTGACGTTGGACTCTTCCAGGGAGTTCGAAACGACGGAACCCAGCGTTCCGGTTTCCGGCGCATCGTAGCCCGGAATACCCGAGGTGTAGGTTTCTTTCCAGCTGGTGCCACCCACCGGCTGCAGACCTTGTTCGTTGGTGAAACTTGCCAGCGAAATCTGGCCGATTGGCTTGGTCTGGTTGTTGCTGAAGTTGGCCAGCAGTACGCCGCTACCGTCGATGGTCAGGTTGGTGATCTGGCCAGTGGCATAACCGTTCTGCGATGGAATCGAACGCGCGGTGTCGGCGTTGAACTGGGTGGTGTTGCCCATGGCGATGGTCAGGCCCGCCGGATCGGCTGCCGCGCCGTTGGCTGCCCAGACACCGTTGGTGACGGTACCCGGCGTCCAGTTGCTGATTTTCAGGTCATTGCTGGTGGTCGATGTTGGCGGGGTCGTCGGTGGCGTCACTGGCGTGCTGACCGAAACCAGTTTGCCGGATGTATCAAATGTCATGGTCGAAGCAATTGGATCAACTGCACCCGTACCGGTAGGCGAGGAACCGTCCGGATTGCGACCATCGATCAGGGTGTAGGTATCCCAAGTGTTCGGCCCGGTCTTGACCATGTATTGATCCATGGTGTGCTGGTTACCCTGAGTGTCGAAAACCGGGGTACTGAACTGCTTGGTGAAAGTTGCCTGTTTGGTCGGATCGAATTTGTTGGTGGCGACCGACTGGTCAATCACCACGGCCGTAGAGTTCAGGTTGATCGTCGACGAAACGGTGCTGGTGGATTTCGGCGCCAGATTGGAGGTGTCGATCCGCAGATCGGTCAATACGCCATTGAGGATCTTGCCATTGGAGTCCACGCCATAACCTTGCAGACGGGCCGTACCGTCGCTGTTCGTCACGTAGCCATCCTTGTCGGTCTTGAACGTACCGGCACGGGTGTAGGTCAGCGAACCGTTGTTGCTCAGGACGAAGAAGCCATTGCCCTGGATACCCATGTCGAGCACGTTGCCGGTGTTATTCACGTCTCCCTGGCCGAACTGCTGGGAAATGTTGGCCAGGCGCACGCCGTTGCCGACGGTCTTGCTGCCGGTGCCCAGGCGAGTTGCCGAGTACACATCTTCGAATTCTGCACGGGACGATTTGAAACCGGTGGTCGCGACGTTGGCGATGTTGTTGCCGGTCACGTCCAGTTGTTTGTTGGATGCAAAGAGACCGCTAAGGCCGATATTAAAAGACATAATCCACTCCTTTGTGCCGGGTTAGTCGGCCTTACATACCAATGGTTTGTACTTTGGACAGAGCGACGGTGCCCAGCCCGGCCAGATTGAGCATCAACTCACCGCCAGTCTGACTGATGGTCACGCTGTTGACGGTCGCTGGCAGGTTGGTGATCAGCGCCACGGACTTCCCGTCGATCGTGCTGGTAGCGCCGAAGGTGTAAGTACCTGCAGCTGCCGTTTCGCCCGCGTCATTCTTGCCATCCCAGATGAAACTGGCGTTGCCTGCCTTCTGAGCGCCCAGGTCGATGGTGCGTACGGTCTTGCCGCTCGCATCAGTGATATTCAGGGTGGCGGCGGCCACCGACGATGGCACCACCACCGTACCGCTGAGGCTCTTCGACGTGTCGACCACAGCCTTGTCACCGGGTGCAATGACCGAACGCCCCACCAGCGACGAAGCCTGCAATGCCTGGGACGAGTTGTAGTTGCTGGCCAGCCCGCTCACGGTGTCGTTGAGCGTGGTGATGCCTTCCAGGCTGCTGAACTGCGCCAACTGGGCCACGAAAGCGCCGTTGTCCTGCGGCTCCAGCGGGTTCTGGTTTTTCAGCTGGGTCACCAGCAACTGCAGGAATGCATCCTTGCCCAGGGCTTTGTTGCCCGTGGGGCTGTTGGTAGCCGATGCCAGACCATCAGTCGTGGCGGTGTTCTTGATCGAAGAGTTGGCCAGGATGTCCTTGAGGCTCAAAGCACTGGTGCTATCGTTAATACTCATCTGAGTCGCCCCTTATCACTGACCGAGGGTCAGGACCTTCTGCATCATGGTTTTGGCGGTGTTCATCATTTCGGCGTTGGTCTGGAACGAACGGCTCGCGGAAATCATGTCGGCCATTTCCTCCACCACGTTGACGTTCGGGTAGTAGACGTAACCCTTGGCATCGGCCGCCGGATGATTCGGCTCGTAGCGCGCTTCAAGATTGCTCTGGTCTTCGACCACACCCAGCACCTGAACGCCCTGACCGGCGGCGTCCTGGCTCTGGAACAGCGAATCACTGCCGCCGCTCTGCCCGCCCTGGAACATGGTGGCGAATACCGGGTGGCGTGCACGGTAGGTCTGGTCGATGCTCGACGAGACCGTCTCGGCGTTGGCGATGTTCGAAGCGACGGTGTTCAAGCGCGTGGTCTGCGCACTCATGCCGCTACCGGCAATGTTGAAAACACTGGATAGAGACATGGCTTACTCTCCGCGCAGGGCTGACACCAGCCCTTTGAATTTGCTGTTGAGCAGGGTGAAGCTGGCCTGGAAGCCGATCGCGTTTTCCGCGTAGTTCGACTGCTCCAGCTGGGCGTCCACGGTGTTCTGGTCAATCGACGGTTGCATCGGCGTGCGATACAGCAACGATTCGTCGCCATTGCCCAGGCCTTCAGCTTCGATATGACGGCTGTTGGTCATGTTCAAGGCGAAGGTGCCGCTTTTGGTTTTCTCGTTCTGCTCGGCGAGCACTTTCGAGAAGTCCAGGTCCCGAGCCTTGTAGTTCGGGGTATCGGCGTTGGCAATGTTGTTGGCCAGGACTTCGGCACGCTGGGCGCGGAAGCCCAGGGCTTGTTCGTGGATACCGAGCGCTTTATCGAAGCTGATGCTCATGTCGGGAAACCTTCGGGTGACCTGATTTTTCGTAGGATCAACTTAGCAAGCCCCATGCCAATTCAAAAAACCCCGGAAACCGGGGCTTTGCCGGCCTTGGCAACGCGGCAATGCCAGAAAAGCGGCAACGGTTTTCCGCCGGATGCCGCTTTTCTGCCGCTTGGCACCCATCTCACCAACACCACCGAACAACTGTTGTAGGAGTGAGCCTGCTCGCGATGACTGTGTATCAGTCACCGGATATGTCGAATGTGAAACCGCTCTCGCGAGCAGGCTCACTCCTACAGGGGATTTGCGGTGTGTGGGAGAGATATTGCGGACAAAAAAACGGGAGCCCCTGAGGACTCCCGTTTTTTTGACAACACCAACGAAATCACTTCGCCTGGTAAATGATCCCCGGGCTGCACTGGACCATCTGGTAATGATCCGGCAAACCGTTCAACGCTTCGGAAGCGCCGAGGAACAGGTAACCGCCTGGCTTCAACGTGCTGTGGATACGCAGCAGGATGTCCTTCTTTACCTCGGCGGAGAAGTAGATCAACACGTTGCGACAAAACACGATGTCGAACTTGCCGAGGCTCGCGTAGCTGTCCAACAGGTTGAACGAGCGAAACTCCACCCGACTCTTGATCGGCGCCTTGATCGCCCAGCGCCCCGGCCCTTTAGGGTCGAAATAACGCTGCAGGCGCTCAGGCGACAGACCGCGGCCGATGGCCAGGCTGTCGTACTCGCCGGTCTTGCAGTTGTTCAGCATGGTGCCGGACAGATCGGTGGCAACAATCTGCACGCCCATCCGCAACTGGCCCATGTTGACCCGCTCGAACTCGTCGATGGACATCGACAGCGAATACGGTTCCTGACCCGACGAGCACGCTGCCGACCAGATGCGCAGGCGCTGGCCGGGACTGGCCTTGATCGCTTCGGGCAGTACCTTGTTCTTCAAGACTTCAAACGGGTAGGTGTCACGAAACCACAGGGTTTCGTTGGTGGTCATGGCATCCACCACCTGCTCGCGCAGACCGCTGCGCGGCTGGGTCTGCATGCGCTGAACCAGTTCCCCCAAAGACTTGATGCCTTGCTGTTCCATCAGTTTGTTGAGACGGCTGGAGACCAGGTACTGCTTGTTTTCACCGAGCAAAATGCCACAGGCTTTTTCCAGGAATACCCGGAACTGTTCGAAATCCAAATTACCCGTAGACAATGATGCCGCCTCTTAAATCGTGTTGACTGCCAGGAGCACGGGCCCCTAGCTGATATCTGCTGCTTTGATCCGGTCGACTACCCGGGATGCCAGGTCATCAGGACGGAACTTGGCCAGGAAGTCATCGGCACCGACCTTCTTGACCATCGCCTGATTGAATACCCCCGACAACGAAGTATGCAGGATGATATGAAGCTTTTGCATGCGCGGGTCGTTGCGGATTTCCGCCGTCAGGGTGTACCCGTCCATCTCCGGCATCTCGATGTCGGAGATCATCATCAGGAACTCTTCTTCCGGCTTCTTGCCCTCGTCGACCAGTTTGCGCAGGTAGTCCAGCGCTTGCCGACCGTCGTTCAACGCCACCACTTCGACGCCGACCGTTTGCAGGCAACGCGTGACCTGCTTGCGCGCCACCGACGAGTCGTCGACCGTCAGCACGCGCAACGAAAGCGCCTTGTGCTGGGTTTCGACATCCACTACACCGACGGAAATCGCTTCCGGCGTCGGCGCCACTTCCGCCAGCACCTTCTCGACGTCGATTATTTCGACCAACTGATTGTCGACCCGCGTCACCGCCGTGAGGTAGTGATCGCGCCCGGTGCCCTTGGGCGGTGGATGGATCTCCTCCCAGTTCATGTTGACGATGCGCTCCACCGAGCGCACCAGGAAACCCTGGGTCTTGGTGTTGTACTCCGTGATGATCACGAAGGGGTTGTTCTTGTCCTTCAACGCGCCGGAGCCAGTTGCCATCGCCAGATCAAGGATTGGAATGGTCGCCCCCCGGATGTTCGCCACGCCGCACACGACAGGACTGGACTTGGGCATCAGCGTCAGTTTGGGGCATTGCAGCACCTCCCGAACCTTGAACACGTTGATCCCGTACAGTTGCTGGCCGTCGAGACGGAACAACAACAGTTCAAGGCGATTCTGCCCCACCAGTTGCGTGCGCTGGTTTACCGAATCCATTACACCAGCCATGCCCAGACTCCTACGCCAACGCCAAGTGTTGTTGCGACGCGCCTTCATCACTAAACGGCACGGCGCTTGCTTTTTTAATCGTTATGAACACAGAACCGACATTTTTTCGACGCCTGACCACACCCTACCGCAAATTGCTCGGCGTGCTGGCGGCTGTTTGCCTGTTCAACGCTGGCAGCCCTGCCCTTGCTGACGCGGTTACCTTGCCTGACATGCTTATCGGCGTCACTCAGGGCTTTCTTGAATTCACCGTAGAAGACTATCTGGCTACCAGTCAAACGGAAGGTCGCTACGAGATCCAGGTCAACCAGCTCGATCCGCGCATGCACATGCCCATGTGCGACAAGGAATTGACAGCAACGCTCGAGAGTCCCAAGCCGCTGGGACGGGTCACGGTCAAGGTTCGCTGCGAGGGCGCGTCCCCCTGGACGGTGTTCGTACCCGCTCAAGTCCGCCTGTTTCGCGATGTCGTGACCAGCGCCCGACCACTGCGCCGCGCCGCCATTGTCGAGCCTGGGGATGTGGTCCTGCGCGAGCGCGATATCAGCCTCACCAGCCAGGGCTACCTGACCTCCCTGGATCAGGCGATCGGGCAGCGACTGACCCGACCAATGGTCGCCGACCAGGTGATTACCCTGGTGCATATCGAACAGGCCGAAGTCATCCGCAAGGGTGATCAGGTGGTGATCACCGCCCGCAGCGGTACCCTCAGCGTGCGCATGCCGGGCGAAGCGCTGTCAAACGGCAGCCTGAGCGAGCAGATCCGGGTGAAAAACCTCAATTCCCAACGAGTCATCAAGGCGCAGGTCATGGCGCCGGGGCAGGTGGAAGTGTCCATGTAAGGCTCTCTGCTCATCAGAATGTGGCGCTTGCCGCGGCGGTTCCCTAGACTGTGCTCCATGCAGGGCAAGCGCTGACGCGCGCAAGGTTCATTGATAAATGGGCCTAAAGTTTTCCAGGGAATGGCCGAAACCATGGCAAGCGTCCAAATTCCCAGAGGTTTTTTTATCATGGTCATCGATTTCAGCCGTTTGAACAGCTCCTCGTCCCTGACGGGCAGTACACGTACCAGCACCAGCAAGGAAAGCGCCGAGGCCGGCAAATCCGCGCCGCTGGAGTCCGCGGCCGAACAGGCCGGTACCGTCAAAAGCGGGGAATCGGTACATCTCAGCAATGAGGCTCAACAGTTGCAGAAGGTCACTGACAAGCTGCGCGATCAGCCTGCCGTCGACAACGCCCGCGTGGCCGAGTTGAAAGCAGCGATTGCCGATGGCAGCTATAAAGTCGACAGCAACCGTGTAGCCAGCAAACTGCTCAACTTCGAAGCCCAGCGCTAGGCCACCGCCGGCGCCAGGCTTTTGGACGCTTAAAACCCAAGGCCAGCCATGCACGACACTCATTTACTGCAACTGATCACCGACGACTTTGCTCCAGCGCAACACCTGCTGGAATTACTGCAGACCGAATCCCTCGCATTGCATGGTCGCGACATGCCATTGCTCGAGGACATCCTGGCGCAGAAACAGGCGTTGGTCGTTTTGCTCGAACAGCATGGCCGCAAGCGCAGTGAAATCCTCGCCAGCCTCAACCTGCCGACCAACCGTGGCGGTCTGGAGCAATTGGCCGGCCAGTCAAGCATTGGCGAGCAGTTGCTGGCGCAAAGTGACGTGCTGACCGATCTCCTGGCCCAGTGCCAGGCCATCAACGCCAACAACGGCCAGTCGATCCTCACTCAGCAGGCCGCTACGGCCACCCAGCTGAAAATCCTCAACGGCGGTGAAACCCCGGCGCTTTACGATGCCAGCGGAACATTCTCCAAGCTTGCCAAGCCGCGCCCGCTCAGTCAGGCATGAGCCGGTCAATGCCCCCGCTCTATCAAGACGCACAACATACTGGCAAACTGCTAGCCTGCCGTAGTCAAATTTTGTCTGGAGATTGATTAACCGTGTCCAATGCCTTATCCGTGGATGATGCTCCGCAGCCACCCAAGGTGCTCTCCACGCCCTTGGAAATCTCCAGCAACCTGCGCCAGCTGCTCGAAAGCCATGACCCGCTGATCATCACGTTCCACGAGCGCAGCCAGCGCTTCCAGAGCTATCTGGTGGACCTGGACCGTGACAGCAACATGATTGCCCTGGACGAAATGATTCCCCGTGATGGCGAGCGCTATCTGCTGGCGGGCGAGCCGTTCCGGGTCGAAGGCTTCCACGAAGGCGTACGCATTGCCTGGGAAAGCAACGGCCAGCTGAACATCGACGAGTCCGCTGGCAGCCGCTGCTACCGCGGCCCCCTGCCCGATGAAGTGGTGTACCACCAGCGCCGCAATGCGTTCCGCGCCGCGCTGAAGCTGGCACAACTGGTCAACGTCAACCTTGACGGCGAAAAGCTCAAGGCGCCGATCAGCGGCAAGCTGCTGGATATTTCCGCCACCGGCTGCAAACTGCGTTTCGACGGCGACATCACCGGCAGCCTGCAACTGGGTCAGGTCTACGACCGTTTCACCGCCGACCTGCCCTTCGGCAAGATGACCGCGCCGGTCGAGTTGCGTTATCTGCATTTCGAAGAAAGGATTTCCACCACCTTCGCCGGCATTCGCTTCCACAACATGAGCGGGCTGGTGCAGCGTCAGGTCGAACGCTTCGTCTACCAGTTGCAACGCGAGGCGCGTCGCTTCGACAAAGACGACATGTGATAGAGCGTCAACAAAAAACGGGCAGTCCCTTGCGGCGACTGCCCGTTTTTTTGTGCCCCGATTTTAAGGCCTGGCCTCGGTAAAGCTTTGCTCGCGGCCCGAGTCAGGATCTTCTGGCGGCTGATCGGATTCAGTTCCTGATTCGGCTTCCGGTTCGGCTGGCGGCTCCGGATTCACCGGATTGCACATCTGATCCTGCACCACCTGCTCATCAACACGCGGGTCGAGGCAGGCCACCAGTGGCGAACTCGTCATATTGTCCGGCATGGCGACGTGATGCAGCGGTGCGTCGTCGACCTGATGCAGGTTGGTCACTGCTTTCGGGCGAATCCGCCACACCAGTACCAACGCGAAGAAACTGAAGAAGGCGTAGAGCATCTGGCTGCCAAACAGCTTCATCAGCACACCTGCCACCAGCGGCCCGATACTCGCACCCACGCCATAGGTCACCAGCAACATTGCCGTCAAGGACACCCGGCGATCGCCTTCGACATGGTCATTGGAGAACGCCACCGCCAACGGATACAGGCAGAACTGCACCAGCGAACAGACGAAACCGGCGATAAACAGAACCTCCAACGGCACCTGCGGCATGATGGCCAGCGGTAGTGCGGCCAGGGCCAGGCTGAACGCGAAACTGCGGATCAACACGGCCCGATCGTAGCGGTCGGACAACCAGCCCAACGGCCACTGCACCAGCAGCCCGGCAAAAATGCAGCTACCCATGAACAGACCGACCTGTTCGGTGGACAACCCTTGCTGCGAGGCATACAGCGGCGCCAGACCATAGAACGAACCGACGATCAGGCCCGCCCCGAGCACCGTGCTCAATGACTGCGGCACGCGCTTGATAAAGAACCGTGGCTCCATCGGTGCCGGATGCAAGGGCGCCGGGTGAATCCGCCGGGTCAGGGCCACGGGTACCAGACAAAGCGCGAAGCACAGGGCGACCAACATCAGCAATTCAAGCCCCAGCCCTGGGTGCATGACCAGAATCAACTGCCCCAGCACCAGCCCCAGGTACGAAGCGATCATGTAGCCGCTGAAGACCATGCCGCGCTGATTGGCATCGGCCTGTTCATTGAGCCAGCTCTCGATCACCATGTACTGGCACATCATGCCGAGGCCGACAATCACCCGCAAAAACAGCCAGGCCGGCAACCAGTCCACCAGGCCATGGCCGAGCACCGCCGCGCCAACGATCCCGGCACACGCCGAATAGGCCCGGATATGCCCGACCCGGGCAATCAACCGGTGACCGATCTTGCCTCCCAGCACCAGGCCGAAATAGTTGGCGGCCATCAGCGCACCGACCCACAGACTGTCGACATGGTCGGCAGCCAGGCGCAACGCCAGGTAAGTACTCAACAGGCCCGAGCCGATCAACATCATCAGCGAGGCGAAATACAGCGCTCGAAAGGATTTCCAGATTTGGCGCATCGGCGTTCCGAGCGGCTCCTTGCAGTGAGAATCGACTATCGCTAAACGATAGCCGGATGTCGACGGGACGTCAGGCCTGGGCTGCTAAAACACGCCTTTCCCAGGGAGTAATTTCATCATGGAAACTGGTCAGTTCCAGGGTCTTCGAAGCGATGTAGCCTTCGATGAATTCCGCGCCGAACAGTTCCTTGGCCAACTGGCTACGTTTCAGACGCTCAAGTGCCGCATGCAAGGTACACGGCAACGAAAGATTGTCCGGCACTTCGAACTCACCCTGGATCGGCGCGCTCGGCTCCAATGCCTTCTCGATGCCATGCAACCCCGCCGCCAGGCTTGCGGCAATCGCCAGATACGGGTTGGCATCGGCCCCCGGCAAGCGGTTCTCGACCCGACGGGCCACCGGCAAACTGGCCGGAATGCGCAGGCCCGCCGCCCGGTTGTCATAGGACCAGCAGGCATTATTCGGTGAGGCGTAAGGGTGGCACAAGCGCTGATAGGAGTTCACGTTCGGCGCAAACAACGCAGTGAAATCGGCCATACACGTTTGCTGACCGGCAATGAAGTGGCGGAAGGTGGCCGTCTCCTGCCCCGCCTCGTCGCTGAACACGTTACGCCCCGAATCGATTTCGACCACACTCTGGTGGATATGCATCGAACTGCCCGGCGTATGCGGCAACGGCTTGGCCATGCACACCACGCTCAGGCCGTGCTTGAGGGCAACCTCCTTGAGCAAGTGCTTGAACAGGAATGTCTGGTCGGCCAGCAACAGCGGATCACCGTGTAGCAGATTGATCTCGAACTGGCTGACGCCCATTTCGTGCATGAAGGTATCGCGAGGCAACCCCAGGGCCGCCATGCACTCGTAGACTTCATTGAAGAACGGCCGCAAGCCGTTGTTGGAACTGACGCTGAACGCCGACTGACCATCCTCGCGACGACCGTCCAGCCCCAGTGGCGGCTGGAACGACTGAGTCGGGTCAGTGTTGGGGGCGAAGACAAAAAACTCGAGCTCGGTCGCCACTACCGGCGCAAGGCCTCGGGCCGCGTAACGGGCAATCACCGCCTTGAGCTGTCCACGGGTCGACAGATTGGAGCTGGTGGTGGTGCCCAGTTCATCCGCATCGCAAATGGCGAAGGCCCGTGGTGGATGGCTCCAGGGCAAGCGGTGGATTTGTGCAGGGTCCGGGATCAGCGCCAGGTCGCCATCATCGCTGCCGTAAAACCGTGCCGGCGGATATCCGCCCATGATGCATTGCAACAGTACGCCCCGCGCCATCTGCAAACGTCGACCGTCGAGAAAACCCTCGCTGGTCATCACTTTGCCCCGTGGAACGCCATTCAAATCCGGCGTAACACATTCAACTTGATCAATGCCCGTCAATCGCTGCGCGAGTGAACTCAGGCCAACGGTCGTCATGACGCTATCCTTGTTATTGTGCGGGCCGCGAACGGCGACCGTACAAAATAGGCTCCACGTGTTCAGAATTTCAAGCAGCGTCGATAAATTTGCTGCCGGTCAGGGCAGGTAAAGGCGGAACACCCCACCACCCAACGGCCCGCCATTGCTGATTTCGGTACGCCCACCCACGCCATTGCGTTGATGCAGCGCGGCAATTCGCCCGGCAAAGTACAGGCCCAGCCCGGTGCTGCCGGTGCTTTGATTGATGCCCTGCACATAATCGGCCTGACGCTCGATCATCTGCGCCGGGTATCCCTCGCCATCGTCATTGATGGTCAACACCAGTTGCCCGGCTTCGTCGCTGACACTGATCAAAACGGCATGCCGCGCAAAGCGAATGGCGTTGTTGATGCAGTTGGCCAATACCGACGCGATCAACTCACGGTCAAAGAAGCCCAGCGGGCTCAGCGGGTCCACTTCATAGGTGGCCATGATGCTGCGGCTGGCGAACACCTCCTGATGACAGGCCAGTTGCGCTTCGATGAAATCGTCCAGCTCATGGTAGGCCGGTTGCAATGGCATCTGGTTGACGCCGAGCTTGTACAGCCCCAGCAACTGCACCAGCATGCCGTTGAGGTGGGCGAATTCGAAGTCGATCACACCCTGCTCCGGCGCCTGCCGCGCCGACTCCGGCAATCGTCCCAGCCACTGGCTGTGGGCCTGCATCAGCATGGCCAACGAGTTCTTCATATCGTGCACGGTAGAGGCGATCACCGTGGAGAAATCCAGTGCCTGCTCGTTGTCGTTCATTGGCCAAGCGCCTTGCTTTTCAGCTTCTGATAACGCGGATAGCGCGCGTCGGTGTCGGGCATCAGGCCGACCATTTTCAGGCAGACCCGGCACTCTTCCAGCTCCGCCGAAGGAACGCTGGTATCGGTGCCATGCAGCAACGACTGCGCCATGTTCAGGGCGATACTGATGTTCTTCGGTTGCATCGCCAGGGCCTTGCGGAATGCCTGCCGGGCCTCCACCAGGTTGCCGGTCTTGTAGACGCGCACGCCCTGACGGTTGAGTTCCGCGGCGGCGTTGCCGGAATTGAGGATACTCGGGTCGTCGGTCTGCTTGGCGATGTCCTTCATGACCACAGGATCGTCGCCGTAGATTTCCACGCAGTTTTTCAGCATCGCGGTACCGGCCTCGGTCTGCCCGAGCAGTTTCAGCTGCTTGGCCACCAGCAAGGCTGCTTCGGCGCTCATGAATTGCTCCATGCCATCCAGGCGCAGCAAGGCTTGCTCGGTGAGCTTGTCGGCCGTCTCGGCGTCGTTGAGCAACAGGCTGGTGGCCTTCATCAGGCGCGCGCGGATTTGCAGGCCCGGATCGGAGGGGTTTTCCTTGGCCACGGCACTCAATGTGGTGTTGATTTCAAGGCGAGTCCGCGTGTCCAGGCCCCGTTCGCTGCCCTTGCTGATCAAGGCGTGGGCCAGGCCGAGGTTGCTCTCGGCATCCTTGAACCGTGACTGCGCGCCCTGGCTCACTGCCTGGCGATAGGCCTTGGCCGCCGTGTCGAAGTCCTCGTTGGTCATCGCCAGCTTGCCGAGCAATGCCTGGCGACGCACCGCCAGCGGCGACAGGCGAATCGCCTCTTCCAGTACGCGCTGTGCTCCCTTGGTGTCCCCTTCGGCGACCAGTACATCCGCCATGCCGTCATACAGCGACGGCATCATCGGGAAGACTTTCAGGGCTTTTTCATAAATGCCCTTGGCCTGCCCGACCTGGCCACGCTTGAACAGCAACTTGCCCAACCCGGCAAACGCCCATGGCAACGGGCGGTCGGCGATGATGCTGTCGTAGAGACGCTCCAGCGCTTCGTTCTGATTCAGGTCGCGCAGGGCATCGGCGCGAAAGCGCAGGCACAGTGGCGAATAGCGGATGTCTTGTTTGCACAGGGCGATACAGGCGTTGAGCACCTCCATCGGCTTACCGCGGTCGAGGGCCTGCAGGATCGGCTTGAGCAGGGTCTTGCGTTGCTCCAGGCGCTCCAGACGCTGGGCCAGGCTGGAACGGTTGAACGGCTTGGTCAGGTAGGCATCGGGCTCATGCTCCAACGCACTGAGCACCATGGCCTGGCTGGTTTCGGCGGTGACCATGACGAACACCGCTTCATGGCTGATCAGCTTTTCTTCCATCAGGTCTTCGAGCACCTGCTGGCCATTCTTCTTGCCGTCGCCCAGATGAAAGTCCTGCAGGATGAAGTCGTAGGCCTTCTGCGAGCACATTTTCAGCGCCTGCTCGCCGGTATCGGCAGTGTCCACTTCCTTGACGCCCAGTTCACGCAGCATCGACCTGACCGAACTGCGGAAGTCCGAGAAATCATCGACGATCAGAAAACGCTTTTGGTGATACGACAGCATCGAAGATTTCCAGGCAATTTAAGAAGAAGAACCCAAAGGCAAATACACGGACGGACTCAGCTTTGCAGCCCATATTTTGGCGCGCAGATGATAGCTGGTAGCCCTTAGCCATCAAACACCTACTCATTGCCAATCAACACATGCATCGACCGCGAGAGGAGGCTCGTAACTGCCGTGTTATCGGCCAGTCATGGCATTCCCTTGAGAACCTTCCCCAACGCTCACTCTGAATATTCGAAGGCGCTACTGAAAACGAGAACTCGCGCACAAAAAAGTGCTGATGCATGAACACCCACAATTGCCGGTGGCTGACCAGGCAGATTTCGCCGATAAATTGACTAAGTCAACATTAGCGCTCCTAAGTGAACGCCACTCGTCGATTAGTTGACGATCGTGATGTGGATCCGATCTTGGCCATTGGCCATCTATGGCAGGCCTAATACCTTGATTTTCGAGGGTTACTCCCCCTTCTCGAGAGCATCGGACAGTCCTGTCCGCACCGAACCTGGATCGAGGACTGACGGACGGGCGGGCAGGTAGCGCTCCGGGTTGACCTAGAATCAGTTGAGAGGCGGGAGGGAGCACATCATCATGCGTAAACCACTGATAATTATTCGTATTTATCTGCTCTCCCGGGCTTTGGCTGCCTTCTGGAAACGTTCGCGCCGCCTGCCGGTGCTGTTGATGGAAATGGCTCCGGGGTCGGTGATTACCAATGATCGCGCCTGCCTGGCGAGCAAATGGTTGACCCAGGAAGATCTGCGGGTAGAGGTCATCATTGGTTTTTCAAGGGGGTCAGGAAGATCATGACCGACCAAAAAGAGCCAATTCGTGTGATGTTGATCGATTGTCGCCCCCTCGTGCTCATGGGCCTTCACGACTTGATCAATGCCAGAAAGCCCCGGATGGAAGTGACAGCACAGGCCACCACCTATACCCAGGCGCTGGATCTTGCCGATCAACTGCGGCCCGATGTGATTTTTTTCAGTTTCTTTCCGGATGCGCTGAATCCTCTGGATGTCATCGCGGGACTCACCCGTAGCGCCGAAATGAAAGTGCTGCTGCTCAAGGGTCTGTACGAAGTCGTCCCCGCTGCCCAGGCGATAGAGGCTGGCGCTCGCGGCATCGTGCTGGCGGAAGACCCGACGGAATCGATTATCCAGGCCATCCTCAAGGTCCACCATAGCGACTTTGCAATGGACAGAGCCTGGGCTGGCGGCCTTTGCGGCTATGCCGTGACCGGGCAAATGCCCATTAAATGCAATCTGGAGCAGGCGAAACAGGCGCGGTTGACGCTGCGAGAGAGAGAACTGATTCGCGCCATCGTCGGCGAACCGTCCGCCAAATATGTAAGCATCGCCGGGCGCCTGGGGATCAGCGAGCACACCGTGCACAACCACCTCAGCAACATCTATCAAAAGCTTAATCTGATCAACCGTATCGACTTGCTGATGTATGCGCTGAAACACGGGCTCACCAACGAAGCCCCGACCGAGTCCGTCTGGGTGGAGCTGGATTGAATTTCAAGTCGATACAAGACGGTCTGCTCCTCACTTTCAGAGGGTAGACCGCCACCGTTCCGCCATCCTTGTCGGTAGACCGGGTCAGACAGAGTGCCCCGCAATACTGATGTCGTTCTCGGTAAATTCCGCCACGCCAACCTGTACCTACCCGCCGCGCTTTTCAAGCCTTGTGCTGCTCGCCAGTTCACAGCGCATGCGATCATGGGGATCTCGTATCTGAACCGCAAAAAGAATGCGAGGGTGGTTTCCTAGGCCACCCTCGCATCCGTTCACGCGCAAAGCCTCAGGCGCTGCCAAAAAAGATGTCGGTATTCTGAACATGGGCCCCGACCACTGTGATGGTCGTTGCTTGTCCGCCAGACTCGGCAACCGTCACGACGCCGTTTGCGCCCGAGTTGTCGATCTGGACAACGGCGTTCGGGTCGCCGTTGAGCACCAGCTTGTCTTGCACGCCAGACCCCGTATCGAAGCCGGTGACCTGGTACCTGTTCTCATTGACTGACAGGTCGACGTTGAACGCATCCTGCTTTCCGATCGTGCCAGCCAGCGAGAAGTCGAAGGATGCGTTGGCCGGGTCGTTGGCGAACAGGTTGGCGTTAAACGTACTCGTCGCCGAATCCCCATCCTTGTCCGTCAACGTCGCGCTGAACGCCAGCTGGACATCGCTGGCCAGACTCTCGCTCTGCTGAATGAACTGGATCACCGGGATCTTGACATCGCCCCGGCCCATCGTCAGCTGAACAGCGTCGATCAGTACCGTACCCTCCTTCTGGACGAGGAAGGACACCTGGCCGCCAGCCTCCGACGTCAGGGTGTTCACCTCGACTTGGTTCGAATGCGTGCCATCCGCGTAGTAGATCGTGTAGTACAGATCCTCGGTCGCCGTGTTGTAACCCGCCACGGAGTTGTCGATGAAGACCTTCATGCCCGTCAGCAGGCTCTCTGGATTGATGACGAAACTTTCATCGGCGGCGCTGATTGCCGCCAGGTTATCGCCCTGGAAAACGTTATTGCCGACGCCGATGCCGGACGCGCTGACGTTCATGGATGCGGGGTCGATGTACGCCGGCAAGGGGTTGGTCTGTAGCGTGGCTTCGGTGGGGTCGGATGCTCCGAGCCCGATGCCGGTCAGGATGTCCGCAGGCAACGCAAGCGCCTTCGCGGAAAAGAACACGATCTCCTCGGAGGTCGAAGGAATAGCCGGGTTATCCGTGTGAGGGATTAACAATGTGCGCACCGAATCCGGGCCGCCGGCAGCGAGCGAGCCGTTTGCACTGCTAAGCACGATCGTCGAACTGAAGCCTTGCACCAGATCCAGTGCATAGTGACCATCGGCATAGGCGGTCAGCGTGTAGTCGACGTTGGTATCCGAGGTTGCGGTGTTGTTGTCGAAATCACCGGTCAACGTTCCCGCGAAGTGGTACGCGCCATTGGCATCCGGTGATTGCGCCAGCTCGTGGAGCGTGCCGGTCCCGGTCATGGTCGTGTTGTCGGGCGTGACGAGGGTGAAGTGGTCATTGACCAACGAGATATCCAGACCGGCCGCACCCAGCCCGTCGGCTCCCGTCGCCATATTCCAGAACCCGGATTGCGCAAGGACGCTACCGGTCCCGATCAAGTTGCCGAAACTGAGTGCCGGCCCGTCGTCCCTGAACACCAGGTTCTGCCCGATGTTGAGGGTCGCCTGGGCGCTGTCGCCGTCCCCGTCGGTCTTGATCGCGGTCAGCGTCACCAGGTTGTCCGAGGTCAAACTCGTTGAATCATCCGGATTGGTCGGGTCGAGATGCACCACGGCCCGGAGCTGGTCGAGCGTGACGCCGCCATTGGCGGCCACGCTGACCGTGAACACCAGCAGGTTGCTGAGGGCTGTATGCCCTTCCACCACCGTGCCATTGAGCGACAGGTTCACCGCCTGGCCCGAGGCCGTGTCCGTCAGCCCGGAAGCTCCTGCCACTACGCCCAGTGCATAGGTCAGCGTGCCGGCACCATCGGCGCCAAACGCCGAGTTGAAGTTGGCGGCGAAGCTCTGGGTATCGTTGGTCGTCAGTATCGTTTCGTCCACCGTCAATGTTGGCTCCGTGCCGGTGGTGGTAATGCTTGGCCCGTCGTCCTTGAACACCAGGTTCTGCCCGATATTCAGCGTCGCCTGGGCGCTGTCGCCGTCCCCGTCGGTATTGGTCGCGGTCAGCGTCACCAGGCTGTCCGAGGTCAGGCTCGTCGAATCATCGGGATTGGCGGTGTTGGCATGCACCACGGCGCGGACCTGGTCGAGCGTGACGCTGCCATTGGCGGCCACGCTGACCGTGAACACCAGCAGGTTGCTGAGGGCCGTATGCCCTTCCACCACCGTGCCATTGAGCGACAGGTTCACCGCCTGGCCCGAGGCCGTGTCCGTCAGCCCGGAAGCTCCTGCCACTACGCCCAGTGCATAGGTCAGCGTGCCGGCACCATCGGCGCCAAACGCCGAGTTGAAGTTGGCGGCGAAGCTCTGGGTATCGTTGGTCGTCAGTATCGTTTCGTCCACCGTCAATGTTGGCTCCGTGCCGGTGGTGGTAATGCTTGGCCCGTCGTCCTTGAACACCAGGTTCTGCCCGATATTCAGCGTCGCCTGGGCGCTGTCGCCGTCCCCGTCGGTCTTGGTCGCGGTCAGCGTCACCAGGCTGTCCGAGGTCAGGCTCGTCGAATCATCGGGATTGGCGGTGTTGGCATGCACCACGGCGCGGACCTGGTCGAGCGTGACGCTGCCATTGGCGGCCACGCTGACCGTGAACACCAGCAGGTTGCTGAGGGCCGTATGCCCTTCCACCACCGTGCCATTGAGCGACAGGTTCACCGCCTGGCCCGAGGCCGTGTCCGTCAATCCGGAAGCCCCGGCCACCACGCCCAGTGCATAGGTCAGCGTGCCGGCACCATCGGCGCCAAACGCCGAGTTGAAGTTGGCGGCGAAGCTCTGGGTGTCATTGGTCGTCAGTATCGTTTCGTCCACCGTCAATGTCGGCTCCGTGCCGGTGGTGGTAATGCTCGGTCCATCGTCGTCGAAGATGATCCTGGAGCCGATTTCGGTTTTTGTAATTGAGGCCTGGACCAGCGTGAAACCACCAATATCAAAATCGGCGTGCTCATTGCCCTTGGCAGTGACGGCCGCGCCGTTCTCGACGAGCACGCGGTTGTGGTCCGACGTAGTGGTGTATTCAATCTGGTAGCCGGCTTTAACGCCGGTGATGGTTGCGACCCCTGCAGCAATGCTGATGGTGATGGCCGGATCATTCACCGAGCCGTTTGAATTCTCGATCACCTGCCCGGTGCTATTGTTGAAGACTCGAACATTGGTGATGGCCACCGACGCATCACCCGCATACCCATTGATGAAATCCGCGCCAGGCTCAGCAGCGGTGCTGAATGCGCTGACTCTTACCACGGCACTCTTGCCACTTTGCAACTGCACAACGTCGAAACTGGCCATCTTCGCATTGAAGACGTCGGTAAAGTCGATGTTGGATTCAACATCGGCTTCGTTTTGACTGAGGTTGGGAATGGTTAGATCCTGCCTGGCACCCGTGACGAACGAAAAACGGATGCCTTCCTGTTCCGTAATCATCTGGTTGTTGGTGCCTAAGGTGGTCGGGTTAGCCGCCTGGCTGGTAATGATCGTGTCGCCAGTGTTTATATTGGCGCCGCTTGACTGGTCAGCGGGGTCCTTGCCGGTGGCGATGATGGTGGGATCCGTGATCCGCAACACACCAGCGTCATCGACAATGTTCGGATTCGCCTTCGTGAACATCAGGAACAGGTTCGAACCGGAGGGCACACCGGTCAGACTGAATTCCAGGTCCTGGCTAGCCCCGATGAAAACCTTATCCAGCAGATTGAGCGAATCATCGGCATTCGTCATAACGGGATGTTTGAGCGGTTGGTACTCCACGGTCCAGATCTTGCCACCCGTGGCCGGCGATCCGGTTTCATCAATATAGGCAGCGAACACGATCGCGCCGGTTGCACTCCCGGCTCGGCCCACAACGATGTTGTTGTTCGTATCCGTATAGAGAAGGATGCTGGTGCCATCGAGGGTATCCAGTCCGCTGTCCTCGCCATTGAGCGGTGCGCCAGAGAAGCCGACGAAGCTGATATCGATACTGCTTGCTCCGGGGTCAGCGGTGATGGTGAATGCATTGCTGCCGGTGTTGTCCGCGGCACCGGTATAGCCACTCAAGGCCGCCCCCGTGGCGGTACCTGCCCCCAGTGCGGCTAAACGGGTAGTGAAGATCGAAGGCAGGGACGCCACCAGAATGTCATTGTCGTCAGCGTCCCCCGCAGGGGTTGGAGTGGCAGTGGCGTTCTGCAATCCGGCCGTTTCGTCCAGCGTAACGTCCTCGCCGGTTGCCACGACGCCCAAAACGCTGTCCGTAAACGACATTGTCGCCACGGCGTCATCAGCGGTGCCGACCACTCCATCGGCGCCCGCAGCGGCCGCGGTGAGCAGAAACGTTGCGCCTGCCGAGTCGTCGGGATTCACGTACCACGAGGTGGTGACGCTGCCGTTGACTTGGCCATCGAGATCGCCGACGCCGCCGTCGGTCACGGACCAGGGCTCGTGACCCGCTCCGGTGTTGGTATCGAGCACATCGTCGGACGTACCCCACACGCCATCCGCGCCGGCACCGATAGCGTGGTCGACTTCGAGCGTCACCGTGCTGCCGGCGGCGAAACCGCTGGCCGTGATGATGGCAGTGCTGCCGGGGGCGTAGTCTTTAAGGTTGGTGGTGACGGTCGGAATGTAGGTAAAAGTCCAGTCGTGGTTGACGGGTGAAGGATGGTCACCGGCGTTACTGGTCAGGTCATTCGTTAGCGATGAGATTTTCTTGCGCATAGCCATGACTTTCTCCTGGGCGGGGTCCAGTCATCGGAGGTCGACCTTGGACCATTTTCTGATCTATTGGTCACAACTATGAACAAGCACCGCAGACGGCACATCGGCGGATACTCCCAGACGGGATGGGAGATTCAGACTACGTGGGGGAGGAGACGGAAAGTCGCGAAGGCAGGGTTGATGGCGTCAATAGATCCCGGGGACCTGGGCTTTTCGAACGTTATCTACAAATCGTGAAAAAGGAAGCGTTGAAACAGGCGGGGAGAACTGCGAAATATGGTGTCCCAGGGCAGGTTCGAACTGCCAACCTTCCCCTTAGGAGGGGGATGCTCTATCCAATTGAGCTACTGAGACACACGTTGACCGCGCCGATGCGCGGTGCGATGGACGGCGTGCATGTTAACGGCCGGGCTGGCTTTTGTCATGTCGTCCGTAGGCTTTTTAAGTGTAGGCAGACGCCTCGGCCGGGCGCGGACTTGTTTACCGTGCAAATTGCATCACTGCAAAAAGCCATCATTGCAAAATGCAATATGGCGCTTTACCAAAAATAACTTAATTCATTGTTTTTAAAGAATTTAATTGCCGATAAACTCTGGCATGCGAGCTGCTTCTGCTGTTCTCACAGAACAACCGAGGCCCGCCCCATGAAGAGCGCCCTTTCACTCTCCTATGCCATCGCACTGGCGGTTTTAGCGGGAGTTCATTTTGTCCCCGAGAGCAGCGCTACGCAGGCTGCCCAACACATGCCGCATTACCTTCAGTTGCAGAAGGCACCACAGCTGGCAGTGACGAGCGACCAGCACGGCTTTGTCAGTCAGGAGAACAGCCAGAAAAACACCCTGGTACCAGCTCCGTCTGCCGAACGTTTGGTATTTTGAATGACCCTCACCAGGAGTACAGCATGTCCAGATCAGCCGCGAGTTTCTTCATCCTCGCCTTGTCGAGCGGCATTTTTCATCTGTCATTGACCCAGGGCATGGTCGTCACCCTCCCCCTGATCGCCTGTGGCGTATTCAGCGCGCTGTTCGTGCTCGCATTGATCGCCGGGCGCAAGATCAAGTTTGATCCGGTACTGCGCTGATCCCGACATGGCAGACCCGTTGCAAGGGCCTGCCATCCATCCTGAATTCCCCCCATCCATACGACTCCCCCTAGTAAATCGGCCATTTGCCACTATTCTGTAAAAGACAAGGAACAGGGATCGAGTTCACTTTTTCCTGCTCGTCGGAAACCTTTCGTCGGGTGGAGAAAGCAGGAAGTGATGGGGCCTGGCCGAACTTTTCAAACCAGTCCGCATTTCTGATAATTGGTGCTGGCAGAACGCCTTTATCCAGTTCAATATTTGTCACAGAATTGACGCCAAGGATCTGGCTGCTTTGAGGCATGATGCGCGCCTCTATCAATTCAGGTTGAACATTTGGTCAGAGCGCTTGTCCTACCAGACATCCTGCGGCCAATCCCGAAAACCGCTCCCCTGAACTAACCGGTTAAATATATGCGCCCATTGAAACAGGCAATTTATTCCAGCCGTACGGCTGACAAGTTCGTCGTACGTCTGCCAGACGGAATGCGTGAACGCATTGCCGAGGTGGCTCGCAATCATCATCGCAGCATGAACTCCGAAATCATTGCGCGCCTTGAGCAGAGTCTTATTCAGGAAGGCGCACTGGGAGAAGAGTTGAGCATGCGCCTGGACAGCCCCGAGCTTTCCTTGCACGAACGGGAGCTGCTGCAGCGCTTCCGCCAGCTCTCCCATCGACAGCAGAACGCCCTGGTATCTCTGATCGCCCATGACGCTGAAATGGCCGCCGACGCGTCCTGATTCAGCCAGAAAGCCCAAGCCAGCCTGATCGCTGGCTTTTTTTTGCCTGAGATCCTGGCACAAAAAAAACCCGCCAAACGGCGGGTTTTAGTGAAGCGGACTTCAGAGCAGGAAGATTGTCGCCAGCCCCAGGAAGATGAAGAAGCCGCCGCTGTCGGTCATGGCCGTGATCATCACGCTGGCACCCATTGCCGGATCGCGCCCCATCTTCGCCAGGGTCATCGGGATCAAAACCCCCATCAACGCCGCCAGTAACAAGTTGAGTATCATCGCGGCGGTCATCACCACGCCCAATGACCAACTGCCATAGAGCAGGTAGGCAACCACACCGATCACCCCGCCCCAGATCACGCCGTTGATCAGCGCTACCGCCAATTCCTTGCGCATCAGGCGCGAGGTATTGCCGGTACTCACCTGGTCCAGTGCCATGGCCCGAACAATCATGGTGATGGTCTGGTTACCCGAGTTACCGCCGATCCCCGCCACGATCGGCATCAATGCCGCAAGCGCCACGAGTTTCTCGATCGAACCTTCAAACAAACCGATCACCCGAGAAGCCACGAACGCGGTAATCAGGTTGATCGCCAGCCAGGCCCAGCGGTTACGCAGGGATTTCCAGACCGACGCAAAAATGTCTTCCTCTTCACGCAGACCCGCCATGTTGAGAACTTCGCTTTCGCTCTCTTCACGGATCAGGTCGACCATTTCATCGATGGTCAGACGGCCGATCAGTTTGCCGTTCTTGTCGACCACGGGCGCCGAGATCAAGTCGTAACGTTCGAACGCCTGGGCGGCGTCGTAGGCGTCTTCGTCCGGGTGGAAACTCACCGGATCGCTGGCCATCACCTCGGCAACCTGTTTGTCCGGATCGTTGACCAGCAAACGCTTGATCGGCAATACGCCCTTGAGGACGCCGTCGTAATCGACCACGAACAGCTTGTCGGTATGGCCCGGCAACTCTTTGAGACGGCGCAGGTAACGCAAGACCACTTCAAGGCTGACATCCTCGCGGATGGTCACCATCTCGAAGTCCATCAACGCACCGACCTGTTCCTCGTCGTAGGACAGTGCCGAACGCACGCGCTCGCGTTGTTGCTGGTCGAGGGTCTCCATGAGCTCATGGACGACGTCTCGCGGCAGCTCGGAGGCCAGGTCAGCGAGTTCGTCGGCATCCATGTCCTTGGCGGCTGCCAGGAGCTCGTGATCGTCCATGTCGGCGATCAGCGTTTCACGGACCGAATCGGATACTTCAAGGAGGATGTCGCCGTCGCGATCGGCCTTGACCAGTTGCCAGAGCGTCAGACGATCGTCCAGCGGCAAGGCTTCAAGGATGTAGGCGACGTCGGCGGAGTGCAGGTCATCGAGCTTGCGTTGCAACTCGACGAGGTTCTGCCGGTGAACCAGGTTCTCGACCCGGTCATGATGCGGGCCTTCCTGGCGGTGAGTCAGGTCTTCTACAACTCGCTGGCGCTGCAGCAACTCAACCACCTGAGCCAGGCGATCCTGCAAGCTTTCCTGCGTTTTCTTTACTTCAACATCGGACATAGGCGAACTCCACTCCCAGCAGCGGGGCACGCCGGAAGGATCAATCAGTCAATTCATGATTGGTGAAACGGGGTACTGAGTAACTACTGGGTAAGTCCATGGAGGTATTCCACAAGCCCCGGCGGGGCTGACGGGCGCAATGATACACCGCCTGACGGTTTTAAACGTTAAAAAATCTCGGCTGAAACAAGCGCTTGCATAACAAACCTGAGCATCGTCCTGATCCAGGAAAATGCGACGAAGCATCCAGAAAAGAAAACACACCTCCTATTCGAAAATTGTAGCCGTTACCCTTGAAAAGGAACGTCACGGAGGACGCCTGATGCCATCAGTTGCACAATTCTTTTTGCTTTTCACCCTGCTCAACCCCCTGCCCTTCGCGCTCGCCACCACCGTTCAGCGCTGCGAGGCGGCCAATGGGCGCATTACCTTCACCACACTGGGCTGTGCCGCGGAAGAGAGCGTTTCACTCCAGGACGTCCGTGCCTTCACCCCTGGCAGCACGAGGGCGCTTTTGCCGCCGGCCGAACCCCGTGAAACATCAGGAATTAAAATCCAGAGGAAAGAGCCGACCGTGGTCGGTCAGGCGCAGGACAAGTGTGGAAACCTGATCAGTGCCAGAGAGCGCCGGGAGGCAATCATCAATCAGCGAGTGGTCGCCGGCATGAGCCAGCAAGACGTCGAAAGCGCCCTCGGCAAGCCGGACAGGATCAGTATTCGCAATTCAGCCACGAGCTACCGCTACGATACCCAGAGAGGTCGCAGCGCACAGGTGGAGTTCGACGAGAGGGGATGCACGAAAGGAAAAGCCAAATCCAAGACGGCAAAAAGCCCGCATTAAATGCGGGCTTTCTGTTGTATGGTGCACTCGACAGGATTCGAACCTGTGACCGCTCGGTTCGTAGCCGAGTACTCTATCCAGCTGAGCTACGAGTGCAATTTGTGTTTTTAGACCAGATCACAACTGGTTGAAGCCAAGTTACCTGCATTGCTGCAACTAACTCTTAAATGGTGCACTCGACAGGATTCGAACCTGTGACCGCTCGGTTCGTAGCCGAGTACTCTATCCAGCTGAGCTACGAGTGCATTTGTTGCCGCGCATTATAGGCCGTCTAATCTCTATGTCAAACACTTTTTCTAGTAATTTCAACAACTTACCGAAGAAGCCAGATTACAACGTACTACGCAAATAATGGCGGAGAACGGGGGATTCGAACCCCCGACACCCTTTTGAGGTGTACTCCCTTAGCAGGGGAGCGCCTTCGGCCACTCGGCCAGCTCTCCGCAACACGGGGCGTATATTAACCAGCTTCTTCCCCGTTTGCAAACATAAAAAACGATAAAAATTAATGGCTTGGTTCTTCGTCCTTCTCTTTCTTGATACGCAGGTAAATTTCTTCCCGGTGAACAGCCACCTCTTTGGGGGCATTAACACCGATGCGCACTTGATTTCCTTTGACGCCGAGCACGGTCACGGTGATTTCGCCATCACCGATAATCAGGCTTTCTGCGCACCGACGAGTCAGAATCAGCATACCTTTCTCCTCACGCATTACATTTCAGGGACAACAGTCTGCAAAAAAAAGGCACTCGACCCACAACCGGAGCGGTCGCAGCCCTACATGCCTGAGTATTGACTAGCGCGAGCAAAAGAACAGGCTCGAGGGTCACGCCATTCAAAAAAACAAAAGGCGCGGTCAGACCGCGCCTTTTGGCAAACGCATCACTCGCCCTGGCGGGCCGGTGCGTCCAGTTCGAAAGCCGTGTGCAGAGCGCGCACAGCCAGTTCCAGGTACTTCTCTTCGATCACTACGGAGACTTTGATTTCCGAAGTCGAGATCATCTGGATGTTGATGCTTTCCTTGGCCAGGGATTCGAACATGCGGCTGGCCACGCCTGCGTGAGAGCGCATGCCAACGCCGACGATCGACACCTTGGCGATCTTGGTGTCGCCCACGACTTCACGGGCACCCAGCTCGCCAGCGGTTTTTTCCAGCACGGCCTGCGCCGCCTGGTAGTCGTTGCGGTGCACGGTGAAGGTGAAGTCGGTAGTGTTATCGTGCGCAACGTTCTGCACGATCATGTCGACTTCGATGTTCGCGGCACTGATCGGGCCGAGAATCTTGAAGGCAACGCCCGGGATGTCTGGCACGCCACGGATGGTCAGCTTGGCTTCATCGCGGTTGAAAGCGATACCGGAAATGATCGGCTGTTCCATGGTTTCCTCTTCATCAATAGTAATGAGGGTGCCCGGACCCTCCTTGAAGCTGTGCAGTACGCGCAGCGGAACGTTGTACTTGCCGGCGAACTCGACCGCGCGGATCTGCAACACCTTGGAACCGAGGCTGGCCATTTCCAGCATCTCTTCGAAGGTGATCTTGTCCAGGCGCTGAGCCACGGACACCACACGCGGGTCGGTGGTGTAGACGCCGTCGACGTCGGTGTAGATCTGGCATTCGTCAGCCTTCAGGGCTGCCGCCAGTGCCACGCCGGTGGTGTCGGAACCGCCACGACCGAGGGTGGTGATGTTGCCGTGCTCGTCGACGCCCTGGAAACCGGCGACAACCACCACACGACCTGCCTTCAGGTCACCGCGAATCTTCTGGTC
Source organism: Pseudomonas sp. GL-RE-26 (assembly GCF_019956275.1). Classification (NCBI taxonomy): domain Bacteria; kingdom Pseudomonadati; phylum Pseudomonadota; class Gammaproteobacteria; order Pseudomonadales; family Pseudomonadaceae; genus Pseudomonas; species Pseudomonas sp. GL-RE-26. Next base: position 32,799 of record NZ_JAHBDI010000002.1, on the reverse strand, counting down.
ATCAATCTGCAAGATACGCGCTTTATTGTGCGCGCTATCCGTCAGAATCCGCACCTGGTTGCCGGTGTACGACACCGCCGGCACGCCGCGCTTGATCAGCGCCATGGCCAACAGGGCAATCGTCACCTGCTCACCGGTGGAAACGATCACGTCCAGCTCGCGCGGAACCGGTTGGCCGTCGCCACTGATTTGCTTGGCCAGATCGATCAGACGGTTGGTTTCGCCGCTCATTGCAGACAGCACAACCACCAGGTCATCGCCGGCATCGCGGAATTTCTTAACCTTGTCGGCGACCTGCTCGATTCTCTCGACAGTGCCGACCGAGGTGCCTCCAAATTTCTGTACGATCAAAGCCATTTCAAAGCCGCCTCTGCCCATGAAGGGCGCCCAAATAATCACTCAAACAGCGTTGCGGCCCACCACTAGACTGCGGGCCGCAAGCACTGCCTTAAAGACCCTGCTCTACAAACGGAACGGTCAGGGCCAGTGCCGCATCCAGTGCGCCAGCGTCGGTACCGCCGCCTTGCGCCATGTCTGGACGACCACCACCCTTCCCGCCCACTGCCGCAGCGGCTTGCTTCATCAAATCACCGGCTTTGAGTTGGCCAGTCAGGTCTTTGGTTACGCCTGCAACCAGAACGACCTTTTCCTCATGGACACTGCCGAGCAGGATCACTGCGCGGCCGAGTTTGTTTTTCAGTTGATCGACCAGCGCCAGCAGCGCCTTGCCATCCTGACCGTCCAGACGCACGGCCAGCACTTTCACGTCCTTGACGTCCAGCGCCTGGGCCGACAGATCGTCGCCTGCAGCACTGGCAGCCTTGGCTTGCAACTGCTCGAGTTGCTTCTCCAGCAGACGGTTGCGCTCCAGCACAGCCGACAGCTTGTCGATCAGGTTGTCGCGGCTGCCCTTGACCAGGCTGGCCGCTTCCTTGAGTTGTTCTTCCGCCGCGTTCAAGTAGGCCAGCGCTTGCGCACCGGTAACTGCCTCGATACGACGTACGCCCGATGCCACACCGCCTTCGCTGATGATTTTCAGCAGGCCAATGTCGCCGGTACGGTTGGCGTGGATACCGCCGCACAGCTCGACAGAGAAATCGCCCATGCTCAGCACGCGCACGTTGTCGCCGTATTTCTCGCCGAACAGCGCCATGGCGCCTTTCTGCTTGGCGGTTTCGATATCGGTTTCTTCGGTTTCAACTTCGGAGTTCTTGCGGATCTCGGCGTTGACGATGTCTTCCAGCGCTTTCAGTTGTTCAGGCTTGATGGCTTCGAAGTGGCTGAAGTCGAAGCGCAAGCGCTGACTGTCGACCAGCGAGCCTTTCTGCTGAACGTGATCGCCCAGCACCTGACGCAATGCGGCGTGCAGCAAGTGAGTCGCGGAGTGGTTCAACGACGTGGCGTGACGCACCTCGGCATCAACGTGGGTTTCGACCGGCGTACCGACGATCAGGCTACCCGAATCCAGGATACCGTGGTGCAGGAATGCACCGCCGGTCTTGGTGGTGTCACGCACGTCGAAACGCGCGCTGCCCGCCTGCAGGTAACCGCAATCACCGATCTGGCCACCGGACTCGGCGTAGAACGGCGTCTTGTCGAGAACGATTACGCCCTCATCGCCTTCGCTCAATACGTCGACTGACTGGCCATCTTTATACAGCGCAACGATTTTGGCGGAACCGCTGTGAGCGATGTAACCGGTGAACTCGGTGGCCACGTCAACCTTGACCAGGCTGTTGTAGTCCATGCCGAAGGAGCTGGCGGAACGGGCACGGACGCGCTGGGCTTCCATCTCACGCTCGAAACCTGCTTCGTCGATGGTCAGGCTGCGCTCGCGAGCGATGTCGCCGGTCAGATCCATCGGGAAACCGTAGGTGTCGTAGAGTTTGAACACCACGTCGCCCGGCACCACGTCGCCCTTGAGGTCAGCCAGATCCTGCTCGAGGATCTTCAGGCCCTGCTCCAGGGTCTTGGCGAACTGCTCTTCTTCAGCCTTCAGCACGCGCTCGATGTGCGCCTGCTGGGATGTCAGCTCAGGGAAAGCTTCGCCCATCTCGGCGACCAGGGCCGCAACGATCTGGTAGAAGAAGCTGCCCTTGGCGCCCAGCTTGTTACCGTGGCGGCAAGCGCGACGGATGATCCGGCGCAGCACGTAGCCACGGCCTTCGTTGGACGGCAGCACGCCGTCGGCGATCAGGAAGCCGCAGGAGCGGATGTGGTCAGCCACGACTTTCAGCGACGCCTGGGCGTCGTTGGTGCAGCCGATGGCCTTGGCCGAAGCGCTTAGCAGGCTCTGGAACAGGTCGATTTCATAGTTCGAGTGAACGTGCTGCAGCACGGCACTGATCCGCTCCAGGCCCATGCCGGTGTCGACCGACGGCGCTGGCAGCGGGTGCAACACGCCATCGGCGGTGCGGTTGAACTGCATGAATACGTTGTTCCAGATTTCGATGTAACGGTCGCCGTCTTCTTCCGGCGAGCCCGGTGGGCCGCCCCAGATGTCGGCGCCGTGATCGTAGAAAATCTCGGTGCAAGGACCGCACGGGCCGGTATCGCCCATGGTCCAGAAGTTGTCGGAGGCGTACGGCGCGCCCTTGTTGTCGCCGATACGCACCATGCGTTCGGCCGGAACCCCGATCTCCTTGGTCCAGATGTCATACGCCTCGTCATCGCTGGCGTAGACGGTGACCCAGAGCTTTTCCTTCGGCAGGTTCAACCACTTGTCGGAAGTCAGGAAGTTCCAGGCGTAGCTGATGGCATCACGCTTGAAATAATCACCGAAGCTGAAGTTACCCAGCATTTCGAAGAAGGTGTGGTGACGAGCGGTATAACCGACGTTTTCCAGGTCGTTGTGCTTGCCGCCGGCGCGCACGCATTTCTGGCTGCTGACGGCGCGGGTGTACGCGCGCTTTTCCTGGCCCAGGAAGCAGTCCTTGAACTGGTTCATCCCCGCGTTAGTGAACAGCAGGGTTGGGTCGTTGCCCGGAATCAAAGAGCTGGAGGCTACACGGGTGTGGCCTTGCTCTTCGAAGAAGCGAAGGAAGGCTTCACGGATTTCTGCGCTTTTCATTAGGTTCTTCCACGGAGGCTGCGGCCAAAGGCCTGTTCGAAACGTCAACAGACGAAGCGACGGCAAAGGGCCGCATTATATCGGCCCTACGCGCGGGGTACAGCGTGTTTATACGATAGAAACGGTCAATTGGAGTGCTAACGCTATCACTTGCGCGAAAAGTCGACGAATGTCGCGACGACCTGCTCGATTTGCGTGCGGCTGACGTCCATGTGCGTGACCATGCGCAGACGAGCGGCGGCACTGAGCTTGATCCCGCGCTCGGCGGCAAAGGCCTTGATGGCCTCGGCCTGTTCGCCCATCTGCACGTAAACCATGTTGGTCTGCACCGGTTCGACCTCGAACCCCGCCCCGCGCAGGCCTTCGGCCAGTAACTGCGCGTTGCCATGGTCATCGGCCAGGCGCTGTACGTTGTTATCCAGCGCATACAGGCCTGCCGCCGCGAGAATACCGGCCTGACGCATGCCGCCACCGACCATCTTGCGCAGGCGCCGGGCCTTGCCGATCAGCTCGGCCGAGCCGCACAGCACCGAACCGACCGGCGCACCCAGGCCTTTGGACAGGCACACCGAGACGGAATCGAAATACTGGGTGATTTCCCGGGCATCCACACCCAGTTTCACTGCCGCGTTGTACAAACGTGCGCCGTCCAGGTGCAGTTGCAAGCCATGCTCGCGGGTAAAACTGCGCGCCCGGGCCAGGTACTCCAGCGGCAGAACCTTGCCTTGCATGGTGTTTTCCAGCGCCAGCAAACGGGTGCGGGCGAAATGGAAGTCGTCCGGCTTGATCGCCGCCGCAACCTGCGCCAGGTCCAGCGAACCGTCAGCCTGCACTTCCAGCGGCTGTGGCTGGATCGAGCCAAGCACCGCCGCGCCACCACCTTCGTACTTATAAGTGTGGGCCTGCTGGCCGACGATGTACTCGTCACCGCGCTCGCAATGGGCCATCAACCCCAACAGGTTACTCATGGTGCCGGTCGGCACGAAGAGCGCCGCGGCAAAACCCAGGCGCCTGGCCAGTTCGGCTTCCAGGTGATTGACCGTCGGATCTTCGCCATACACGTCATCGCCGGTGGCGGCCTTGGTCATTGCATCGAGCATGCCGGCGCAAGGTTGGGTGACGGTGTCGCTGCGAAGATCGATAACGCTCATGAATCTGGCCTCGGTAAGCAGGGGAAATCCCTTTCAGGTAGGAATTACTGCGGGCATGGCGACGATTAATCAACCCTTGGGCTCGGATAATGCTCACTAATAAAGCGAAATACTCGATAGCAATCATCCAGAAGGGGCCATGCGCACACCGGAAATATGTGATAAAAACGCTGCGCCGCCAAACATTTGGGCGGCAAAAACGTTCTCAGGGCGGGGTGCAACTCCCCACCGGCGGTAATTGCGCGCAATGCGCATAGCCCGCGAGCGCTTGGTGACAGCATGGCTTCGGCGGTGCCGGCAGCAAGGTCAGCAGACCCGGTGTGATCCCGGGGCCGACGGTCATAGTCCGGATGAAGAGAGAACGGGATTGACAACAAAGGGCCGTCCGCCGGCATTCGTGCAAGCGTGCGTACCCTCAGATCCCCTTCGATTCATAACGCCCTGTTTTTCACACAAACAGGAGTCAGAACATGCAACCCACCGCAATCGACAGCAAAAGCAAACACCATCACGGCGAGCGCGTTGCGTTCATCCAGGCCTGCTGGCACAAGGACATTGTCGACCAGAGCCGTAAAGGCTTCGTCGCCGAAATGATTGCCCAGGGTTATCAGGAATCCGACATCGATTTCTTCGAAGTCGGCGGTGCCTTTGAAATGCCCCTGCACGCCAAGTTGCTGGCCAAGACCGGTCGTTATTCCGGCATCGTCGCGGCAGCTCTGGTGGTGGACGGCGGCATCTACCGTCACGAGTTCGTCGCCCAGTCGGTAGTCAGCGGCCTGATGCAGGTGCAACTGGAAACCGAAGTTCCGGTGTTCTCGGTGTCCCTGACCCCGCACCACTTCCATGCCGGCGAAGAGCACCAGAAGTTCTTCTTCGAGCATTTCCTGCATAAAGGCCAGGAAGCGGCGAAGACTTGTGCGGATACGCTGCTGAAGATCCGCTCGCTGCGTCGCAGTGAGCCGCGTGCGGTAGCCGTGTAATCACCGCAAAAACCTGTAGGAGCGAGCCTGCTCGCGAAGGCGGACTGTCAGTCGACGAATATGTTGACTGATACATCGCTTTCGCGAGCAGGCTCGCTCCTACATTGGTTTTGTGTTGGGCTTATGCCAGGTTTTCGTCCGTGGTCGGCACGACCAGGATGCCGGCACGCAAACCATTCTTCACCCTGGGGTTCGGGAAGATGATCCGTGCGCCCTCTTCCTCGATGATCCAGCGGGTGTTGGCGATGTCTTCCGCCAACAGATAACCCACTTCAAGCTCCGAAAAGTTCTCGATGTCCGCCGGCAGGTTCAGGCGGAAGCTGTCGCTGTGCTTGATGATTTCTCGCGCCACGCTGTACAGCTGCAAACCGTCCAGCGCGCCCTCAGTCAGTTCTGGTTCGGTGCCCTCGATGATCTGCTTGAGGCGCTTCTCCAGCAGCGAGACGTTGACCCCGTCGTTCTGACCGAACGGCCGCGCCTTGCCCAACTCCAGGGTAAAGGCCTCGGCACCCAGCTTGTCGTAGGTATAGGCGCTGAACACGATAGACGGCTTGTTCTGCAACAGCACCGCTTCCATGCCGGCAGCCCGCAGGCGCGCCAGTTCCTGACGCGAATGCTGGCGGTCTTCCTTCCACGGATACAGGGCGAACTGCTCGATTTTCGAGCCACGAATCGCCGTGTGCAGGTCGTAGTGCAGGCGCTGGCGATCCGGCAGGCTGAAGAAGCTGGCAGCCAAACGCTCCAGCTCACAGGCGCGCAGGGCTTCGCAACCGCTGCTTTGTTCGTGACGGCCATTGAACAGCCGATTGACGTCCTGCTCGACAAAACGCTCGCCCTTGCGAATCGCTTCGGGATTACCGAACAGGAACAGAATACGTGCGCGCGGCTTCAAGTCGCCGCGGGCAATGTCGTGCAACAGACGATCGAGCAGCTCGATCGGCGCTGTTTCGTTACCGTGGATCCCCGCCGACAGCAGCAGGTCCAGGCCGTTGTCACGGGCTTCAGGTGGCCGGACTTCCAGCGCACCTTCGCTCAACCAGCGCATGCGCACGCCTTCGACAGTCAGTTGAGTCTTCTCCGCCGGTTCGCGGCCGGCGAGGGTCAGTTCAAGCAGTTTGCCGAGGGCGAGCATAGAGCGGTTTCCTTAGTGGTCGTGGTTGCAATCCGGGCCGTGAACGTGATCCTCGTCGTCGCCGAGTTCAGCCGGTTCCATCTCCAGTTGCAGACTTACCAGATTAGTCGCCAATGGGCGCAACAGCAGGTTGGCGTACTCGGCGTCACCTTCCTCGACGTCCACGCCGATCAGCAACTGGCCACGGCCGTCCTGCTGGATCCACAGCTCTTTACCTTGCCACAGGACCGCGACGCGGGTGCAGGAAGTCTCCAGTTGCGTGCCGTCGGTGTCTTCAAGGATCAGCTGCAGGGTATCGCTCATGTCTTTACGCTCTCGTTTGAGATGAAGCAGCGCGCTGCCGTAGAAGGCAGCGCGCCGTCGATCAATTGATCTGGAATGGATAAACCGCGCCCAGTTTAAGGATTTGCGTCAGTTCATCCAGTGCCGTCCGGCACTCAAGCAGCAATTGCGGGTCCGCCAGATCGTTTTCGGTCATGCGGTCGCGGTAGTGCTTCTCGACCCATTCGGTCAGTGTGCCGTACAACGGTGCCGTCATGATAACCCCTGGGTTGACGGCCGCCAGTTCGGTTTCGTTGAGTGCGACGCGCAACCGCAGGCAAGCCGGGCCACCGCCGTTCTGCATGCTCTGCTTGAGATCGAAGACTTTCACTTCGCGGATCAGGCCGCCGGAGCTGGTCAAACCCTGCAAGTATTGCCAGACACGCTCGTTGCCACGGCATTCTTCCGGCACGATCAACAGCATGGAGCCATCAGGACGCGACAGCAGTTGGCTATTGAACAGGTAGGAACGAACGGCATCTTCCACGCTTACTGCGGAACGCGGTACGCAGACTGACTGAAATTTCCCACCGACTTTGGCGAGTTTGCTCTGCAGTTCAGCGAGCATCTGTTCGGTGTCGAGGAACGCGTCCTCGTGATAGAACAGCACTTCGCCATTACCCACGGCGATCACGTCGTTGTGGAACACACCCTGGTCGATCACCGACGGATTCTGCTGCGCGTAGACCACGCCGTCATCGCTCAAGCCGTGCAAACGGGCAACGGCCTGGGACGCTTCGAGGGTCTGGCGCGCCGGGTACTTCTGCGGTGCCGGGTAGCGGGTGTCGAACGCGCTGCGGCCGAATACGAAGAACTCGACACCGGCTTCGCCGTATTCACGGCAGAAACGCGTGTGGTTGGCAGCGCCTTCGTCACCGAACTGCGCCACGGCCGGCAAGGCGGCGTGGTGGGCGAAGTGTTTCTGGTCAGCGAACATCGCCCCCAGCACGCGGCTGGTGGTCGGGTGTTCGATGCTGCGGTGATATTTGCAGTTGAGGTTGGCGGCGGTGAAATGCACGCGGCCATCAGCGGTGTCGGCGCTCGGGCTGACGGTGGCGGCGTTGGCCACCCACATGCTTGAGGCCGAGCAACTGGCCACCAGCAGCGGCATCGCGTCTTTGGCAGCGCGCTCGATCACTTGAGCGTCGGTGCCGCCAAAGCCAAGGCGACGCAGTGCGGCCACATCCGGGCGCTCTTGCGGTGCCAGTACGCCTTGCTGGAAACCCATTTCCATCAGCGCTTTCATCTTTGCCAGGCCTTGCAGCGCCGCTTCCTTGGGGTTGGAAGACTGCTGGCTGTTGCTCTGGGACGCGACGTTGCCGTAGGACAGGCCGCCGTAGTTATGGGTCGGCCCCACTAGACCGTCAAAATTGACTTCATAGGATTTCATCAGCGAGGCTCCACGAGAATCTGTTGTTATAGGCTTCAGTAACTGTTCTTTGAGACCGCGTAGCGGCCATCGCGAGCAGGCTCACTCCTACAGGATTTGTGTCGCACACAAAATGTGTGTCCACCATCGAACCTGTAGGAGCGAGCCTGCTCGCGATTGGGCATCACGCCATCTTCACGCCAGGCGTCAGGGCGGCAGGCATCACCAGGCTCGGCGTCTCCAGCGAGGCCACCGGGTACGCGCAATAATCCGCCGCGTAGTAGGCGCTGGCGCGGTGGTTGCCCGAGGCGCCGACGCCGCCGAATGGCGCGCTGCTCGCGGCACCGGTCAGCTGCTTGTTCCAGTTGACGATACCGGCACGGCTTTCCAGCCAGAACTGCTGGTAGCGCGCTTCGGAGTCCGACAGCAGACCGGCGGCCAGGCCGTAGGCAGTGTCGTTGGCTTCAGCGATCGCCGCTTCAAAATCAGCGTAGCGGATCACCTGCAGCAACGGGCCGAACAGCTCTTCGTCAGGACGATCGGCAACGGCGCTCACGTCCAGGATGCCCGGGGTCAGCAAGGCCGATTGAGCCTGAGGCTGAGTCATTTCCAGCAGCGCCACGGCGCCATTGGCCAGCAGATGTTCTTGCGCATCCATCAACGCTTTCGCAGCGCCAAGGGAAACCACCGACCCCATGAACGGCGCCGGTTGCTGATCGAAGGCACCGACTTCGATAGTCGCGCTGACCGCCACCAGGCGCGCCAACAACGTGTCGCCCCAAGCACCTTGCGGCACCAGCAAGCGACGGGCACAGGTGCAACGCTGGCCGGCAGAAATGAACGCCGACTGAATGATGGTGTACACCGCGGCATCGAGGTCAGCGACCTGATCGACCACCAGCGGGTTATTACCGCCCATTTCCAGCGCCAGAATCTTGTCCGGACGACCGGCGAATTGCTGGTGCAGGTGATTACCGGTGCGGCTGGAACCGGTGAAGAACAGCCCGTCGATGCCCGGGTTCGCCGCCAGGGCGATACCGGTTTCGCGAGCGCCTTGCAGCAGGTTCAATACGCCGGCCGGCAGGCCAGCTTCGATCCAGCACTTGACCGTCAGCTCGGCGACTTTCGGTGTCAGTTCGCTTGGCTTGAACAGCACGCTGTTACCGGCCAACAGTGCCGGCACGATGTGTCCGTTCGGTAGGTGACCCGGGAAGTTGTAAGGACCAAATACCGCCACCACACCGTGAGGCTTGTGGCGCAGCACAGCGGTGGCGTCGCCCAGCGGGCCGCTCTTCTCGCCGGTACGCTCGCGGTAGCTTTGCACCGAGATCGCGATCTTGTTGACCATGCTGGTGACTTCGGTCGCCGCTTCCCACAGGGGTTTACCGGTCTCTTCACCGATGGTGCGGGCCAGTTCGTCAGCGTGATTCTTCAGCGCGGCGGCAAAGGCTTCCAGAACCGAAATACGCTCTTCCAGGGTACGCCGCGCCCAGCCCGGGAACGCCTGACGCGCAGCTTGCACAGCCGACTCGACTTGAGCGGCAGTGGCACCGGCGCCGGACCACAGCACTTGCTGGGTCACCGGGTTCAGCGACTCGAAGGCTTCGCCCCCACCTGCCAGCCATTCACCTGCGATGTAAAGCGACTTCATTATTTCGACTCCCGAGCTGCGGACAACGCCACGGCGCGCACTTGGTCGCCCGCGTTGAGTTGAAGACGTTTGGCGGTCTGCGGATCGACCACCAGGGTGCCGGCGGCCAAACGTGCTGGCGCAGCAGTGATCCGGCAGTCCTCGCGCTTGCGGTTGTGGATGATGAATGGCGTGGCGTCGTCACCCGGTGTGCCGATGGCCAGCACCAGCGCCTGGCTATCGCGTACGGCGCGAATCTTGCCGGTTTCGCACTCGATCGCAGGGCCCGCGTCGAAGATATCGACGTAGCCCTGGTAGCTGAAACCTTCGCTCTTGAGCATGGCCAACGCTGGCTCGGTGTCCGGGTGAACATGACCGATCACGTTGCGCGCATCCGGCGACAGGAAGCAGGTGTACAGCGGGAATTTCGGCATCAGTTCGGCGATGAATGCCTTGTTGCCAACGCCGGTCAGGTAGTCCGCCTGGCTGAATTCCATCTTGAAGAAGTGCCGACCCAGGCTTTCCCAGAACGGCGAACGCCCGGCTTCGTCGGACACACCGCGCATTTCGGCAATGATCTTGTTGCCGAACATTTGCGGGAACTCGGCGATGAACAGCATCCGCGCCTTGGACAGCATGCGGCCGTTGAGGCCAGTACGGTAATCGGCGTGCAGGAACAGCGAGCACAGCTCGGAGTTGCCGGTCAGGTCGTTGGCCAGGAACAGCGTCGGGATTTCGCGATAGATGTTCAGCTCTTGCGAAGCGCTGACCGTCAGACCGACCCGGAAGTTGTACCAGGGCTCACGCAGACCGACGGCGCCGGCAATGGCGGAAATACCCACCACGCGACCGTCGTCATCTTCGAGCACGAACAGGTAGTCCGCGTCGCCCCGCCCGGCTTCGCCGCGAAAGGTCTTCTCGGCCCAGCCGACCCGATGGGCCAGCCGCTCTTCGTTGGCCGGCAAGGTGGTCAGGCCAGTGCCGGTGCTGCGGGCCAGGTCGATCAGAGCGGGTAAATCGCTGCTGCGTACGGGACGAACGATCATGCTATCTCCTCAAACGGGCCGCCTGCGCCACCCGTGAAACTTCGCTGCTTTCTAGGCATCAATTGCGACGTTAAACCGCGACCAGGCGCACGCTGGCACCCTCGCCGACGCCCAGGGCTTCGGCCGCTTCCAGGTCCAGGGTTACCGGTTTGCCTGGCGCGTAATCGAGCTCGAGCATCACAGCGCGGTAGTCCTGCAACTGGGCATTGGCCACCAGATACTGGCGACCGACACCCTTGACCGGTTCGCCGATCTTCACCGGCACCACACGGCTCTGGGCGATCGAACGGATCCCCGAGACACGGGCGTGCAAGGTCGGGCCGCCGTCGAAGATGTCGATGTAGTGATCGGTCTCGAAACCTTCGCGCATCAGGATGTCGAAGGTGATCTGCGCCCGTGGATGCACTTGGCCCATGGCTTCTTGAGCGGAGTCCGGCAACAGTGGCACGTAGATCGGGTAATGCGGCATCAGTTCGGCGAGGAACGTACGGCTTTTCAGCCCGCACAGACGCTCGGCATCGGCGTAGTTGAGGTCGAAGAAGTTGCGACCGATGGCATCCCAGAATGGCGAGTCGCCGTTTTCATCGCTGTAACCGACGATCTCGGTCACCACGGAATCGGCAAAACGCTCCGGATGGCTGGCCACGAACAGCAAACGGCCACGGGAGTTGAGCTCCGACCACGGCGAACCCACCAGCTCGCGCTGCACATAGAAGCTGGTCAGCAAGCTGTTGCCGGTCAGGTCATGGCACTGCGAGAGCACGTGGATCTTGTTGTGAATCTTCAGCTCGCGGGAAGCGTGCACGAAGGTTTCGTTGCGGAAGCTGTAGAACGGCTCGGAATAACCGGCCGACGCCACGATGGCCGAGCAACCGACCAGCTTGCCGGTGACAGAGTCTTCGAGGACGAAGAAATAGCTTTCCTCACCATTGAAACTCACTTCGGCGGCGAACGAGGCTTCGCTTGCGGCGATCTTGTCGCTCAGGCGTTCAACATCATCCGGCAAGGAAGTGACACCAATCGGACTGTCCGCAGCCAGACGCTGTACCTCGCCCAGATCAGCCATTTGCGCAGGGCGCATCACCAGCATGGTGTCACTCCTTTTTCGAAAAACTCTTTGAGGAAAATAAGCCAGCCCTGCCTTTTGAAGACCTTGGTAGGAGCGAGCCTGCTCGCGATGGTGGGTCAGCAACAAAGATGTCGACTGACACACCATCGCGAGCAGGCTCGCTCCTACAGAAAAGCGGGACCGGCATCAAAATTGGGTTCGACGCCTGAAAGGTCAGGCATCGAAGGATCTATCAGGCTTGCGTCAGTTTTGCTGCGGCACGTTCGAAGCGGTCGAGACCGGCATCGATATCGGCGTCTTCCACCACCAGGCTCGGGGCGAAACGCACCACGTCCGGGCCGGCTTGCAGGACCATCAGGCCTTCTTGCTCAGCGGCGTTGAAGATGTCCTTGGCCTTGCCTTTCCAGGCATCGCTCAAGACGCAACCGATCAACAGGCCCATGCCACGAACCTTGGTGAACAGGCCGTACTTCTCGCCGATCTGCTCAAGGCGGGCCTTGAACTTGTCGTGCTTGGCGTTGACACCGGCCAGCACCTCAGGGGTGTTGACCACGTCGATCACGGCTTCCGCGACAGCGCACGCCAGCGGGTTGCCGCCGTAAGTGGTGCCGTGGGTGCCGACGACCAGGTGCTTGGCCAGGTCTTCGGTGGTCAGCATCGCCGCGATCGGGAAACCACCGCCCAGGCTCTTGGCGCTGGTCAGGATGTCCGGGGTCACGCCGTAATGCTGGTAGGCGAACAGATGGCCGGTACGGCCCATGCCGGTCTGCACTTCGTCGAAGATCAGCAGCGCGTTGTGCGCGGTGCAGAGCTCGCGGGCACCTTGCAGGTATTCCAGTTCAGCCGGGATCACACCGCTTTCGCCCTGGATCGGTTCCAGTACCACGGCGCAAGTCTTGTCGGAAATGGCGGCTTTCAGCGCAGCCAGATCGTTGTACGGCACGTGGGTGATGCCGGTGATTTTCGGGCCGAAACCGTCGGAGTACTTCGACTGGCCACCGACGTTCACGGTGAACAGGGTACGGCCGTGGAAGCTGTTGAGCGCGGCGATGATCTCGTACTTCTCGCTGCCGAAACGGTCGAAACCGACACGACGGGCCAGCTTGAAGGCGGCCTCGTTGGCTTCGGCGCCGGAGTTGCAGAAGAAGGCGCGGTCGGCAAAGGTGGCGTCGACCAACTTGTGGGCCAGGCGCAGGGCCGGCTCATTGGTGAACACGTTGGACACGTGCCACAGCTTGTTCGCCTGCTCGGTCAAGGCACCGACCAGCGCCGGATGTGCGTGACCCAAGACGTTGACGGCAATCCCGCCCGCGAAGTCGATCAGCTCGCGGCCGGACTGGTCCCAAACGCGGGAACCGGCGCCACGCACAGGAATGAATGCGGCAGGCGCATAGTTGGGAACCATTACCTGATCGAAATCGGCGCGTTGTACCGCAGCGTGCTCAACGGACATCGGAGTCTCCTGAAGAGAAAACACTCGCCTGAAACTGGCGAGCTTGGTGAGGATTGTAAGGACAGTTTTCAGCCCGGCCTTGCCGCCAAGCGACAACTTCTTATAGCGCAAACCCCGGATTTTCCCGGGTTTACGGCAATGCGACATATAGGGTCGCAAAGGCGCAGTTTAACTGGAGGCGGGCGTTTGCGGCAGGCTTGCTGCGTTGTAACGCTTGCCAATGGTCCGAGTGCGGTAAATATGTACCGCACAGCGTCCAGCTTCGCGGGTTTTCCTAGTGGCCTTTCAAATCCAACGGCCACTGACCCCATGATTACCGAATCTACTGCCACTGTTGCTTCCGACGCTTTCAGGCCGGACGCTCATTTCCAGCATCTGCAGAATGTCATCCCCTCTTGGCTCCGTCAGACGGCGCCCCACAGACGCGAGGCGCTACGCAACATCACCCCCGCCCTGCCCGCCGGACTACGGGCGGCGTCGAAACCTCAGCACACGGAACTCGCCCGATTGATCGCCCGCCAGGTCGCCAGCCAGAACCAGGTCGACAAGGCGCTGGCCAACCTGCAGAACCCCGCGGATTTCGCCGAACCGCTGCTCAAGGCCGAACTCAAGCGCCGCTTCGGCCTGGATCTGAATGTGCGCGAAACGTTTTTGCGCCTCTACCTACCTGATCACCTGCCGTGGTTACGGCTGAAGTCCGGCGCTGCGCGCACCTGGACGGTATCGCTGCTGGACGCGGCATTGCACAACTTCGAAAGTGCCGAGACCCTTGCAGATGCGTTCGAGCCTGCCTCGACGTACATCACCGCGCCGTCTTCCAACGGGCAATTCCTGACCTTGCCGCAGATCCTGGAAGAAATGCCTGTCACGGTATTTACCGGCATGTGCCGGGAGCTGGACATTGGCCAGCGCTATAAAACCTATCTGGAAGACAATCTGAGTATCGGCAACCCGGTGGACTCGGCGCTGCTGCAAGGGAAAATCCGCGACAGCCAGAAATCCGCAATCACCGCTGCATTACACCTGGCGCAGATGCAAAACCTCCTGGGCAGCGGCACTCACAGCCTGATTCTCGGCCTGCTCGACAACCTGCCACATCTGCGCCTGCACAAGCAGCCATGGCGCTGTCATGACCTGACGATCCTCAACGCGTGCCTGACCGGCATCCTGCTGTTTGCCCCGGACCTGGAGCGCGCCCGGGAAGTGGTTCGCGTGGTGGCTTATATACCGGGCGACCCCGAACAGCCGATCAAGGAATACCCCTCGTCTGCGGCCTTCGCCGAGGAACTGGGCCGGCGCCTATGCGACCCCGCCTATCAACAGTTTTTCAGCCGCTTCATTAACCATGAGGATCGCGGTTACTTTTTCGCACAGTTGAACCACCTGCTTGCCCCGATCACCTGGCAACCGGTCCAGCCAGGCGATTCTCGTCCGACCTGGCGGGAACTACCCAACCCCCGTGCGAATCTGCAGATCGTGGCAACGCCTGTCACAGGAGAACTGTGGACTCACCTCTACCAGAGCCAGCTCAACAAGATCCTCAACGATGCGCGAGTGATCGCGGTGTCCACTGCAACGGTCGACCAGAAAGCCCGCTGGGCGCTGTGGGACTCCTTCACGGAAATTGCCTCAGCACTGCTGAACATCGCCGCGTTCGTGGCACTGCCATTCGTGCCGTTTCTCGGTGAACTGATGCTGGGCTACATGGCCTACCAGTTGCTCGACGAAACCTTCGAAAGCGTGGTCGACTGGGCCGAGGGGCAGAGTCGCGAAGCCTTCGGGCACTTGATGGGCGTGGTGGAGTCCGCGGTGCAACTAGGGACCTTTGCCGCTGGGGGTGCGATCGCCGCCGGCGAATTTCGCTCGGTATTGCCCCGGGAGATCGTTGAATTCATCGACCGCTTCAATACGATAAAGCGGCCGAACGGCGATACCCGCTACTGGCAGCCGAACCTGATCGGCTATGAACACCCTGGTGTTTTACCCAAGGATGCAAAACCGGATGAGCTGGGGCTGCACCCACATCAGGGCAAAAGCCTGCTGTCCCTGGAAAACAAGCACTACGCCGTGAGCAAGGATCCGCTAACCGGCCAGTACCGCATCAACCACCCCACCCGCCCTGACGCCTACAAACCACAACTGCGACACAACGGCAGCGGTGCCTGGCAAACCGAACTCGACCAGCCGTTGAGTTGGGACCAGGCCGCCGTATTGCACCGTGTCGGCCCGGACATGCAGCGTTTTTCGGCCAGCACCCGCGGGCGCATCCTCAGCATCAGCGGCAGCCACGAAGATGTCCTGCGCAAGATGCATGTAAATGCCGGACAGGTGCCGCCGCTATTGGCCGACACACTCAAACGCTTCGGGATCGATCAGGACATACAAGCCTTTATCGATCAGATCGGCAGTGACCAGCCGGAACACTTCCTCAAGGCGGATCCGGTGACACAGCTGGAACTGCTCAATGAAAACGGCTACTGGCCGGCAAACAAAGGCCTGCGACTGATCGACGAAAATGCGCAAACCCTTTGGCAAAGCCCGGCGCCCGATGTGCCCGTCGTGCAAATCGATACCGCCCGCCTCACCGACGGCGACCTGCTGAAAACCTTTCTCCTGGCCCTGTCGGACAGCGAAGCCAGAACGCTGATGGGTGAAGAATTCGGTCACCCCTCCCCTGGCCTGGAAAACCGGGCGCAGCGGTTGCGCCAGATACTCGCGCGGCTTGCCGAACAGAACCGGCAAAGCCTGTTCGATCAGCGTTATCGCCGACTCGAACGTGGCGCTCGCGCAGCCGTACAAGTGGTGATGGATGCCGAGCCCGGACTGCCGCGCAGCGTTGCACAAGCGATTGTGGACACAGCAAGCGATCTGGAAATGCAACAGCTGAAAAGCTCAACCCTTGCCCCTCGCCTGGCCGAGCTGAGCCGGGAAGCCAGATTACAAGTGCGCGTGACACGCGCCTACGAGGGGCTTGATTTGCCATCGACCGAAAACAACCTCGACACTGACCGGCTGGCCTTGCACACCCTGGAAAAACTGCCGGGCTGGACGACAGAGCTACGACTGGAAATCCGCCAGTACGCCCATGAAGGCGCGCTGATCGACAGCCTTGGCCGTATTGATGCGCCCCTGCGTAAAGTGCTGGTGCTCAGAGAAGAAGGCTCGTATCAGGCCTTCGATCATGACGGTGAAGAACTCAGCGGCATGGGCTCGCTTTACACCTGCCTGCTACAGGCCATGCCGGACAGCGAACGCACCGCCTTGAATCTGAATATCGGTGAAGGTGAACGGCTCAAGCAGCTGATTCGCCAGCACGCCTTGAGCCGTGATGCATTGCGCGCGCTGCTGGCTCAACACCCCGACCTCAAACCCACTTACGACCCAAAGGTCATGCGCTTGCTCGGTGGCGGTGACGGGTATCGTCAAATGCCACGCAACACACCTACTTTGCAAAGTCGGGCGCAGACACTGTTTCCCCATCTATCCGCCGAAGAGCTCGACGCCTTCGTCGAACGCTTGCAGCAGCATCCCAGTGGACCACGAGCGGAGCTGAGTCGGCTGATGACTCAAAACGCGCAACTGCTGGAGACGCTTTCGTCCTGGCGCGATGAAATTCCGCTGTTCATTCCGGACACGCAAATCAGGATCACGCCCGAGCAGTTCGGGGAGCAACAGCAGGTCCGCCGTCAATTCACTATCCATCTGGCCGACTGTTGGCAACAGCAATGGACCCACCCCGAGACCGCGCTTGAAACAGTCGACCTCAACTTCTTCCAACCCATCATCGGCCAATTGCCGACCCTGGGCACCGACTTCAGCGGCGTCAGAATGCTAAGGATGGATGGCGGTAGCGCCACGCGGGGCATGCACGAGTTTCTGCGCAGTTTTACCGGGCTACGCTTCCTGAAACTGCGCGACTTCAACCTTGGCCGCTTGCCGGACACCCTTCCATCGCTGCAACTCGAAGAGCTCATCCTGAGCAATTGCGCGATCACCCTCAGCCCCGAAAGCCAGGTCGGGCTCGCGGGACTGCATCGGTTGACCACAATGGACTTGTACAAGAACCCCTTGGGCCTGACACCCGATGTCGGCAGCATGCCCGATTTGAACTACATCGATTTATCGCAGACGGGCATCTCTGATCTACCGAGTGACTTGTTGACTCGTCCGCGCCTGCGCACCGCCCTGTTCAATGACAACCAGATCAAAGAACTACCCAGCGCACTGTTCACACTGCAACAACGCACCCAGGAGGGCATCGACCTGGGCAACAATCCGTTTTCAAGCGCAACCCGTGAACGCCTCAAACAGCACTTCCAGCAAACCCGTCAGGACTTCGGTATCTTTGCCGAAGAAGCAGATATCCACCGCGTGCAAACGCTGTACCCCATGCTGGACCAGGAGGATGCCAGCAAATTCGTGTTCCTTTTACCCGGCACACTGGACGAGGGGCGAATCGCATTGACCCGCCTGGAAGCCGAACTCACCACCCTTGAAAACGACCTGTCGGCCTGGACCGGCAATATTCCAGCCGTCCACCCTCACAGCAATCAACCGTTCACTGCCCAGCAACTGCTGATCGAACATTCGACGCGGGACGCATTCAGAGAGTCCGTACTGCGCTGCTGGCGCCGAGAAACCGATCTGGATGATTTCAACGAATCGCTGCAAGCAACTACTTATGACCTGAGTCTGGAGACGCGGATTACCGGTAACCTGCCGACACTGAGCGCAGATTTCAGCCATGTTTCCCTGGTTTACCTGAGTAGCGAGAGCGGCCTGACCACAGGCGTCACAGGGTTCCTGGAGCGCTTCCCCAAACTCAAGACCCTCGTTATCAACGACTTCAGGCTGGGCGATATCCCGGAGGCAATCTTCCGGATGAGCAACTTGAAGTCGCTCAATCTCCTCGACTGCAACATCACCCTGACTCCGCAGTCGGTCCTGAACCTGGCCGAGATGGCCCGCCTGGAATTCATCGACTTGAGAAACAATCCGCTGGGGCTGGCTCCGGATATCAGCCAGATGACGGACCTGGCGACCCTGCAACTGGATAACTGCGGGCTCAGCGAATTACCCGCCGGACTGATGCAGCTCAAGAGCCTGGAAACCGTAGACCTGAGCGGCAACGCGATCAGTCAGATACCCGCCGACCTCCTCGAACTGCCGCTGGAGGTCGCCGAAAGCATCAGCCTGCGGGGTAATCCGTTCTCTGAGGAAAGCCTGCAAATTCTGCTTGAGTACTTCAGGCTGACTAGCGTCGATTTCGGAGTTCAGGAAGTAATCGAACGGGCAGAATTGGAGGTGTCGACGTCCGAGGCGTCCGAACCGGAAGATTGATCGGGATCAGGCGCGGATCAACCGCGCTCCGGCGGCACCGATGACAATTCGAACGGGCTGCTGCTGCGCCGCTGGTTGCGATCTTCCCGCGGCGTGGCACCGAAGAAATTGCGATAGGCGCTGGAGAAGTGCGGCCCCGAGGAGAAGCCACAGGACAGGCCGATCTGGATGATCGACTTGCTGGTTTGCATCAACATCTGCCGGGCCTTGTTCAGGCGCAGTTCCAGGTAATACTGGCTCGGCACACGGTTGAGGTATTGCTTGAAGATGCGCTCCAGTTGCCGACGGGACACGCACACGTGCTGGGCGATTTCGTCGGTGGTCAGCGGTTCTTCAATGTTGGCTTCCATGAGCAACACGGCTTGTGTGAGCTTCGGATGGCTGGAGCCGAGGCGATTCTGCAACGGAATGCGCTGGCGTTCGCCGCCCTCGCGAATGCGCTCGACCACCAGTTCTTCGGACACCGCACCGGCCAGTTCCGCACCATGGTCGCGGGCCAGCACCGCCAGCAAAAGGTCGAGCACTGACATGCCACCGCACGCCGTCAGGCGATCGCGATCCCAGTCGAACAGGTGGCTGGTGGCAATGACCTTCGGAAAGCGCTCGGCGAAATCGTCCTGCCAGCGCCAGTGCACGGCCGCGCGATAACCGTCGAGCAAGCCCAGCTGTGCCAGCGGGTAAACCCCGGCCGACAGACCGCCAATCACGCAACCGGAACGCACCAGTTGTTTGAGCGCACTGCTGAGCGCCGGCGCCAGTGCGGTCGGTGGTTCGTCTGCGAGCAGGAACAGTTTCTGGAAGTTCTCGAGCTTGCCAGTCCACGCTTCACCCGGCAATCGCCAGGCGCTTTCGGCCGGAGGTTCGGCCTGCAGGAACGACAACTCGTAAACCACGTCCGGATGCACACGCTGGGCAACACGCAAGGCCTCCTCAGCCAGCGCAAGCGTCAGTGCTTTAGTGCTGGGCCAAATCAGGAAACCAATTCGATGGGCAGTCATGGTGGGCAATCCGAAGCGAAAACAGTGTTAAAAGCCAGAAGCGGCTGCAACCAAATTAGACCATCTGGCGCGCGCTGCGCAGCATGGCCTAATTTGGTGCGTAACGGGAGCGATTACTTCAAGCTGCCGGACAGGAATTGCTGCAGACGCTCGGATTGCGGGTTCACCAGCACTTCGCGCGGGTTGCCGCTTTCTTCGACCACACCTTTGTGCAGGAACACCAACTGGTTCGACACTTCACGGGCGAAGCCCATTTCGTGGGTCACCACGACCATGGTCCGGCCTTCCTGGGCCAGGGCCTGCATGACTTTCAACACGTCGCCGACCAGCTCCGGGTCGAGGGCCGAGGTCGGTTCGTCGAACAGCATCACCTCAGGTTCCATCGCCAGCGCACGAGCAATCGCCACGCGCTGCTGCTCGCCGCCGGACATGTGGCCAGGGTAAGCGTCTTTGCGATGAGCCACGCCCACCTTGTTCAGGTAGTGTTCGGCTTTCTCGCGAGCCTCAGCCTTGGACATGCCCAGTACATGCACCGGCGCTTCCATGATGTTTTCCAGCGCGGTCATGTGCGACCACAGATTGAAATGCTGGAACACCATCGACAGGCGCGAACGCATGCGTTGCAGCTGTTTCGGGTCGGCCGCCCTCAGCGCGCCGTCCTTGTTCGCCACCAGCTTGAGCTCTTCGTTGTTGAGCAGGATCTTGCCCGCGTGCGGCTGCTCCAGCAGGTTGATGCAGCGCAGGAAAGTACTTTTGCCGGAGCCACTGGAACCGATGATGCTGATCACATCGCCGGCTGCCGCTTTCAGGGACACGCCCTTGAGCACTTCGTGACTGCCATAGCGTTTATGCAGGTCTTGGACTTCAAGTTTGTACATGCTGTCGGTTCTCACAAAAACAGTCAGTCAGTGGTATTCAGTGCTTGCGCGGGGCCAGGTAGCCCAGCCAGCGGCGCTCGGCCATCTTGAACAGTTTCACCAGGATGAAGGTCAGGCACAGGTAGAACACGCCGGCGGTGATGTACGCCTCGAACGGCAGGTAGAACTGGGCGTTGACCGTGCGCGCGGCACCGGTGATGTCGATCAGGGTCACGATGGACGCCAGACTGGTGGTCTGCAGCATCATGATCACTTCGTTGCTGTACTGCGGCAGCGCGCGGCGCAGGGCCGACGGCAGCAGGATGCGCTTGTACATCTTGACCCGCGACATGCCCATGGCCCTGGCCGCTTCGATCTCGCCGTTCGGCGTGGCGCGCAGGCTGCCGGCGATGATTTCGGCGGTGTAGGCGCTGGTGTTGATCGCGAACGCCAGGCACGCACAGAACGTTGCGCTGGACAGCCACGGCCAGAGGAAGCTTTCACGCACCGCTTCGAACTGCGCCAGACCGTAGTAGATCAAGAACAGCTGCACCAGCATCGGCGTGCCGCGGATCACGTAGGTGAAGAGCCAGGCCGACATGTTGACGACCGCGTTCTTCGAGACGCGCATCAAGCCCAGCGGCAATGCGCACAGCAAGCCGAAGAACAGCGACAGCGCGAGCAGTTTGAGGGTGGTCACCAGGCCGCCGAGGTACAGCGGCAAGGCCTCCCAAATGACGTTGTAGTCGAAGATCATAGATCAGCCGCCCTTACGCCTACCGAGTAGCGCTTCTCAAGGTGACGCAATGCCAGCAACGACACACTGGTGATCACCAGGTACATCGCCGCCACTGCGAGGAAGAAGGTGAAAGGCTCGCGGGTGGCATCGGCCGCCTGCTTGGCCTTGAACATCATGTCTTGCAGACCCACCACCGAAATCAGCGCGGTAGCCTTGGTCAATACCAGCCAGTTGTTGGTGAAACCCGGAATCGCCAGACGAATCATCTGCGGCACCAACACCCGGAAGAACACCTGGACACTGCTCATGCCGTAAGCCATGCCGGCTTCGGCCTGGCCCTTGGGGATCGCCATGAAGGCGCCACGGAAGGTTTCCGACAGGTACGCACCGAAGATGAAGCCCAAGGTGCCGATACCGGCCGCCAACGGGTTCAGGTCGATGTACTCGTCAAAGCCGAGCAGCGGCGCGACGCGGTTGAGCAGGTCTTGGCCGCCGTAGAAAATCAGCAGGATCAGCACCAGGTCGGGAATACCGCGGATTACCGTGGAATACAGGTCGCCCAGCCAGGCCAGCCAGCGCACCGGCGACAGACGCAGTGCCACGCCGATCAGGCCCAGAACGATGGCCATGGCCATGGACGACAAGGCGAGCTGAAGCGTCAGCCAAGCGCCATCGAGGATGACAGCCCCGTAGCCTTTCAACATGATTCAGGTCCTCGAAAGTTGGGATGAAAAAATGGCGCAAACCTCAGAGATCCTGTTGCTTGCGCCATTTCGGACTTGTCGCAGAGACGTGTTACTTGCCGTAGATATCGAAGGCGAAGTACTTGTCCTGGATTTGCTTGTACTTGCCGTTCGCACGAATGGCCGCGATAGCGTTGTTGAGCTTGTCCAGATCTTCCTTGTCGCCCTTGCGAACCGCGATACCTACGCCGTCACCGAAGTATTTGACGTCGGTGAACGCAGGGCCGACGAAGGCGAAACCTTTACCGGCGTCGGTTTTCAGGAAACCGTCATCCAAAAGCGTAGCGTCTGCCACGGTGCCGTCGAGGCGGCCGGCAGCCACGTCGAGGTAAATTTCGTTCTGCGAACCGTAAGGCTTGATCTCGGCACCCAGCGGGGCCAGGACTTCGCGGGCGAAACGCTCGTGGATCGAACCACGCTGCACGCCGATGTTCTTGCCCTTGAGCTCGGTCAGGCCTTCGCTGACCTGAGTGCCTTCCTTCATGACCAGGCGAGCCGGGGTGTTGTAGTACTTGTTGGTGAAGTCCACGGACTTCTTGCGATCTTCAGTGATCGACATGGACGACAGGATCGCGTCGATCTTGCGCACTTTCAGTGCCGGGATCAGGCCGTCGAACTCTTGCTCGACCCAAACGCACTTGACCTTCATTTCTTCACACAGTGCATTGCCGATGTCGTAGTCGAAACCAACGATGCTGCCGTCCGGCGCTTTGGAAGCGAACGGAGGGTAAGCCGCCTCGATACCGATTTTCAGAGGTTTTTCATCGGCGAAGGTTGGCATGGACAGCACGGACAGTGCCAGGGCGCCAAGCAGCACGAGTTTCTTCATCTTGGGACTCCATCGGTAAAGGGCAAAAACGGCAGAGTGAGCAACAGCCCAATATGCGAGTGAGTGGAACCGGAAAGCAGTGCTGCGTCCTACATTGCGCGTGCGAAATTTCAACACAGACAACGACGAGCGAGTGATCGGCATTCTAACGACAGGCCCGAGGCCGATATTTCTTCAATGCGACAACTAATTACAGAAGCACCGAGAAAGCCGTTTTAGCGCGTTGACAGCCCTGCAAAATCATGCAAGAGCAAAAGACATTGAACCGATCTATATTGCAAATTGCGGGCCTATTATTGGCAAACCCTTCTAATCCGGCAAGCGCAGTGTAGTGGCTTACTTTTTTGAGGCGCATTTCGGGCACGGATTTGAGCCCAGGCGTTTCCCAATGCCCCGTATTGGCGTGATGCGGTTACACATTCAGTAACCTGAAAGAATACGGGTAACAGTAGGAATCGTCCTACGGCTGAAGCCGATATTTATTGGCTGTTGTTTAACTGGTGTCTGACAGATCGCCTTCGCGGGCAAGCCCGCTCCCACAGGTTTTGTGGTGTGCTTCAGATCGCCTATACACCGCAAATCCCTGTAGGAGCGGGCTTGCCCGCGAAGAGGCCCGCCCAGCCAACACAAAAACCCAGGCACAAAAAAGCCCCGCCAGGCTCAACACCTGACGGGGCTTTTCAGTGATTCAGAACCGCCGCTTACGCGACATTCATCGTCTTGTGGGTATCAATCAAATGCTGCACCACACTCGGATCAGCCAGGGTGGAGATATCACCCAACCCATCATATTCAGCCGTCGCAATCTTGCGCAGAATCCGGCGCATGATCTTGCCCGAGCGAGTCTTCGGCAACCCCGGCGCCCACTGGATCACATCCGGCGAAGCAATCGGGCCGATTTCCTTGCGCACCCAGTTTTTCAGTTCCAGGCGCAACTGCTCGTTCGGCTCTTCACCGTTTTTAAGGGTGACATAGACATAGATGCCCTGCCCCTTGATGTCGTGCGGCACACCGACCACAGCCGCTTCGGCGACTTTCGGGTGAGCGACCATCGCGCTTTCGATCTCGGCGGTGCCCATGCGGTGGCCGGACACGTTGAGCACGTCGTCCACGCGACCGGTGATCCAGTAGTAACCATCGGCATCGCGACGGGCGCCGTCACCGGTGAAGTACATGCCACGGAAGGTCTTGAAGTAGGTGTCGACGAAGCGGTCATGGTCGCCAAACAGCGTACGCGCCTGGCCTGGCCACGAATCGAGAATCACCAGGTTGCCCTCGGCCTCGCCTTCGACGATGTTGCCCAGGTTGTCCACCAGTGCCGGCACCACGCCGAAGAACGGACGCGCCGCAGAACCTGGCTTGAGCGCATGAGCACCCGGTAGCGGGCTCATCATGTTGCCGCCGGTTTCGGTCTGCCACCAGGTGTCGACGATCGGGCAACGGGACTTGCCGACATTCTTGTAGTACCAGTCCCAGGCTTCCGGGTTGATCGGCTCGCCCACCGAACCCAACAGGCGCAGGCTGCTGCCATCAGCACCTTCAACGGCGGCGGTGCCCGAGGCCATCATGGCGCGGATCGCGGTCGGTGCGGTGTAGAGGATGTTGACCTTGTGCTTGTCGACGATCTTCGCCACCCGGGTGATGTCCGGGTAGTTCGGCACGCCTTCGAACAGCAGCGTGGTCGCGCCGTTAGCCAGCGGACCGTAGACGATATAGCTGTGGCCGGTGACCCAGCCGACGTCGGCGGTGCACCAATAGATTTCACCCGGGCGGTAGTCGAACACGCGCTCGTGGGTCATGGCTGCGTACAGCAGGTAACCGCCGGTGGTGTGCTGCACGCCCTTCGGCTTGCCGGTGGAGCCGGAGGTATAAAGGATGAACAGCGCTTCTTCGGCGCCCATCTCTTTCGGCGCGCAAACGGTGCCCGCCACTTTCATCAGGTCCTCGAACCAGATGTCGCGATGCTGGTTCCACTTGATGTCGCCACCGGTGCGCTTGCACACGATGACTTTCTGGATGCTGCTGGTTTCCGGGTTGGTCAGCGCGTCGTCGACGTTGGCCTTGAGCGGGATCCTCTTGCCGGCACGAATACCTTCGTCAGCGGTGATCACCACTTTGGATTTGCAGTCGATGATGCGACCGGCCAGGGCTTCCGGCGAGAAGCCGCCGAACACCACCGAGTGAATCGCGCCGATCCGGGTACAGGCCAGCATGGCGACCACGGCTTCGGGGATCATCGGCATATAGATAGTCACCACGTCGCCGCGGTGCACGTCCTGACCACGCAGGGCGTTGGCGAACTTGCAGACTTGCTCGTGCAGCTCGCGGTAGGTGATGTTGCGGCTTTCGGCAGGGTCATCGCCCTCCCAGATGATCGCAACCTGATCACCGCGCTCGGCCAGATGGCGGTCGAGGCAGTTGTAGGAAACGTTCAGGGTGCCGTCGGCGAACCATTTGATGTCGACATGGTGATCGTCGAAGGAAGTCTGCTTCACCGTGGTGAAAGGCTTGATCCAGTCGAGGCGCTTGGCTTGCTCGCGCCAGAAGCCGTCCGGGTTGACGACCGACTGCTGGTACATGGCCTTGTAGGTCGCCTCGTCGGTCAGCGTGTTAGCCAGAACCTCGGGACGAACGGGATACAGGGAAGCCGCACTCATCTTTCTTACCTCGGTGGAATAGTTGTTTTTGTATGGCCCTGTTTTAGCCGGGCCGAGCCTATAGAACCATTCGACGATGGTAGTAACAAGCCCCTACAAAATGTCGTGAAAAACCTTCAAACCCACTACCGCCGCGGTACCTGTGGGAGCGAGCTTGCTCGCGATGGGGCACTAAAGGACACCCACTTCAAGGCTGACACCCGCACAGATCGGGGATTGTTACAGGATCTGTCAAAAGTGTTTATCAAATCCACGGCTATATGGACGAGGCGCGCACACCTAAAATCAGCCACGCCAACAAGGCAACCTGATTAACCAAGTTGCAGCCCCCACGAAGGCAGTTAATCAAAACACCCTGGTACTGAAGTTCCACACGCAATCTCAAAAGGATTGCGTGCCCCCTTTCGACCTCTAAAAGGTAAATATTAAATGAAAGCTTTATTGGTTCTGGCCCTCAGCAGCGTGTGCGTGACTGCCATGGCCGGCGAGGTCCCGACTGATGTCGCCGAGCAACAACCGCCCATCGAGGAATACACTTACTCGATGAATCTGGACATCGCCAAAGTGATCTCCATGAGCGAAGCCCCAAACGTGTGTGAAGTCGTGCCGATGAAAATGGAATACGAAGACTCCAACGGTCAACGGCATATCCTGCGTTACAGCGCGATGGGCAACGGTTGCTCTAACGGCTGACCTCCTGCTTCACCCCTCCCCCAATAAGGTTCGACCCACCCGCCGCGATCAGGCAGATGAAGCGCCGAACCTTAATGATCGACCAGATCGATTGCTTTAAGCATTTATTTGCGATTTTTAATCGAAATAGTCGGCGCAGTATCAACTGCAACCCAAGACAAACAACACTTACGCAACTGGAGCAACGACCATGAAAACCCAACTGATCCTCGCCCTGACCCTCTCCGTCCTGGCTGCCAACACCTTCGCCGCCGATGGTTACGACCGCACCGGCTCGGCTGCTTACACCAGCGAAGCAGCTGTCGCTTCCGATGGTGCTGACCACACTGGCGCCGCCCGCCTCGCTGCCGATGGCGCTGATCACGTCGGTGCCGCTCACCTAAGCTGATCCGCCAGCGTGACTTCACAGCCCGACTTCGGTCGGGCTTAGTTGTGTCTGGAGCCTGAGAAAACCCCACCGAAACACAAGATGTAGTGAAAAAAGCCTTTTTTGGTTATTTCTTGAGCAAAAATAATCCGGGGCAAAAAATTAAGAAAAAAAATCTTCCCCCGCCAACATCGTTCAAAGCCCTATAAACCCTCACTCCGACCGAAAAACGGTCCCCGTCGACCGATCCGTGAGCCATTTCGCCGCACCACAGCACGCAAAACTTCCCTATAATGCGGCCTTAAACGGGCCTGCAATATTCCCTTACAGGGACGAAAAGCCAGTCTGAAGCCCCGCACAAGCAATCAACGCTTGCTGCGCCCATCAGTGGCTCTCGGAACCCCGTACAAAATTCTGTTTGATGCCTGCGTATAGCTGCCGCAAAAAACGATTCCTTTAGATCCAACGCGGCCAGTAAGGCCGTGTGAAAAACCGACCTATCCAATTTCACACGGGCACACTGGCCCTCACGCAGGAGACGACACGTCATGCTGAGCTGGGACGAATTCGACAAAGAAGACACGGAAGTAGCAGTCAAGGGCACTAACGCTGGCCACGCCACCGAAGCCAACATGGACCGTCTCGACAGCGCCGGCGGTGCCGCCGCCCTGGAAGCCCGTGCCGTAACCGCCGCTGACTCCGCCGCCGTTGCCCGCGCCAAAGCCGCCCTGGACTCCCTCGACGTCGCCGAAGGCCTCGCCGAACTCGAAGGCGCCTCCGCCCGTGTCGCCGTTGACGAAAAGCGCATGATCAACTGCCGCGCCGACCTCAACCAACTCGTACCTTTCAAGTACGACTGGGCCTGGCAGAAGTACCTGGACGGCTGCGCAAACCACTGGATGCCGCAAGAAGTCAACATGACCGCCGACATCGCCCTCTGGAAAAACCCGGAAGGCCTGACCGACGACGAGCGCCGCATCGTGATGCGCAACCTCGGCTTCTTCTCCACCGCCGACTCCCTGGTTGCCAACAACCTGGTCCTGGCCGTGTACCGCCTGATCACCAACCCGGAATGCCGCCAGTACATCCTGCGCCAGGCCTTCGAAGAGGCGATCCACACCCACGCCTACCAGTACTGCATCGAATCGCTGGCCATGGATGAAGGCGAAATCTTCAACATGTACCACGAGATCCCATCGGTCGCGAAAAAAGCCACCTGGGGCCTGAAATACACCCGCTCGATCTCCGATCCGAAGTTCGAAACCGGCACCGTCGAAACCGACAAAGAACTGCTGCGCAACCTGATCGCCTACTACTGCGTTCTGGAAGGCATCTTCTTCTACTGCGGCTTCACCCAGATCCTCTCCATGGGCCGCCGCAACAAAATGACCGGCGTCGCCGAGCAGTTCCAATACATCCTGCGCGACGAATCCATGCACCTGAACTTCGGCATCGACGTGATCAACCAGATCAAAATCGAAAACCCACACTTGTGGGATGCCGAGATGAAGGAAGAAGCTTCGCAGATGATTCTGCAAGGTACTCAACTGGAGATCGAATACGCCCGTGACACCATGCCTCGCGGCGTGTTGGGCATGAATGCGGCGATGATGGAGGACTACCTCAAGTTCATCGCTAACCGTCGTTTGTCGCAGATCGGTTTGAAGGAAGAGTATCCAGGGACGACTAACCCGTTCCCTTGGATGAGCGAGATCATGGACTTGAAGAAAGAGAAGAACTTCTTTGAGACTCGGGTTATTGAGTATCAGACTGGTGGGGCTTTGAGCTGGGATTGAAACATTAACAACCGCGTCATCCCGCTCAAAAAAAGGCTGCCCATGGCAGCCTTTTTTTTAAATCTGCTATAAGCTAACGCTTCAATTTCAAAAAAAGCCAAACCGCTAACCGACACTTCAAGTCAAGCGAGAATGCTAAAGAGCAATCATATAAATTCAGAGTTTGAGGCAAAACATGAAGTTAAGCGAACTTAAAATTTCAAACTACCGTTGCTTTCATGAGCTTAAACTCGACCTGAGTTCTCAATTAACCGTGCTAGTTGCAGAAAACGGTCAAGGAAAGTCAACATTACTAGATGCAATACGCATCGCACTGTGGCCGTTTATCAACAGTTTCGACCTAGCAAAATCCTCAACATTTAATGACCCACTTAACAGCATTTCAATTGAAGATATCCGACTCATCAAAATGACTGGCCGTGATATGGCTCGACAACTGCCTTCTTGTGTTAGCGCAAAAGGTGACTGGGGATTAGGTGAAAAAAATTGGACACGCATACGTGAAAGTGAAGCGAGAAAAACAAAAACAAAAGATGGTTATGGAACAAACATCCTAAGAGGATGGGCGCGAGACGTACAAGCACAAATTCGCGACCCAGATTTACCCCCCATTGATCTACCTGTATTTGGCTACTATGGTACCGGTCGCCTATGGGCACAAAAAAAATTAACCGAAGCAAAGACAAGCGAAAAAGACGATACAACAGGAAGTGATTTTTACATTAGAACGTTTGCATATCGAAACTGCATGGACCCCGCTTCTTCGTACAAGCATTTTCGGGAGTGGTTTATATGGGCATGGGAAAGCTATACCAATATGTCTGCGCAGCAGCATGTCACCGACCAAGAAAAATCAGATGCATGGAATCGAATAAAAGTCGTTCAAGATGTAGTCGACATCTTCCTAAAGGAAACGACAGGATGGCACACACTTGAATACAGTGTCGACAATGAAAGATCCTTAATCCTCAACCACGAAGAACAAGGGATATTAAAAGTCGACCAACTTAGCGATGGAATTCGAAGCGTACTTGCAATGGTAGGCGACATCACCTATCGCTGCATAAAACTTAACCCACACCTAAAAGAGCTTGCAGCAGTTAAAACCACCGGAGTCGTGCTAATTGACGAAGTTGATATGCACTTACACCCAAGCTGGCAACAACTCATTCTTAGCCAACTACAAAAAGCCTTCAAAAACATTCAATTCATTGTCACAAGTCACAGCCCGCAGGTTTTAACTACCGTACCGTCCGACTGCATTAAAATCATTAAACGCAATAAAATTTTTGCTGCACCTCCAGGTACCGAAGGGGCAGAACCAGAACGCCTACTCAAGCAGGTTCTTGGACTTCAAGAAGTACGTCCCCCGCACAACCGGGCAACACAAGAACTAAACGAATACTTAACATTGGTTTACAACGACCAATGGAGCAGTGAACGAGCATTAGAGCTACGTCAGATATTAGATCAGCGTTACCAAGGCAACGAACCTGAGCTAATGAATGCAGACCTCCGTATTGACAATCGCAAGTGGGAGCTTGGCGAATGAAGCGAGTGCTAAGGAAGGCGGAACCGCCAACGCTTACTGTATATCGCGCTAATGCACCACAAAGTACATGGCAGCAAATGAAGAATGACGCTATGTATGGAGGTCAAAACACCTACAATGACTGCCGATCACAGCTTATCGCTGATGCAGGAGGAATATGCGCATTTTGTGAAATAGATATCAGAGAAAACAACCCTTTGATGTGCCGTGTCGAGCATTTCCACCCAAAGGCTGACATCACTCCCGAACATAACTGGGCTCTCGACTGGAGCAATCTCTTTGCTGTATGCGCAGGCGGCTCTTATGCCCATGTAACAACAGCCGATCACTATATGGAACCAGCGAAAGAAAACTTAAGCTGCGATGCATATAAGGATCAAATGATAACCACTGGAAAACTTTCAATAGACTGTGATGGATGGATAATCAATCCCGCATTGATAATCACCTCCCCCATCTTGCTGAAAATAGAAATGCATACGGGCCGATTGATTCCGAATACCACAGCATGCGTAGAGCATCCTGCATGGCCTAACAACAAGCATGCTGATATGGAGACGCTCGTCCAAAACACCATTGACATGCTTAACCTTAACTGCGATCGACTAGCTCAATCCAGATTAAGAGTCATAAGAAACATAGAACACAACAAAAAGAAAGAAAGACAAGCTGGCCATACTGCGGAACAAGGGATGAATAACTTGGCCCGTCGTTACTTCACTCGCAGATGGCCTGCATTTTTTACTACAATCCGACTATGTCTTACGCCAGCCGCGGACCAATACTTATCTCAAATAAATTACCAAGGCTAGTTTATTACTACATATTTATTCAACACATAAGCAAAACAAAATTTAGCCATGCAGCTTGACGGCGTCATGTTGAGTCTCTAACCTCCTTATCCCGGCGCCTAAGAAACGCCTCAAGTAGCGGCCTGACCGCTCCCGAAAGATGCGGCTTTTTTGTGCCTACGGATTTCTCGTGGGCGTGAAAAACCTCTGCTATGTCGGGAGTGGGCTAATACAAGACCCGTAAGGGGAATATGTCCGGCCTTCTACTTGGGGTTTCTTAACTCCCGGCGCCTTAGCCCTAAGAAAGCTATCAAGTAGAGGTAATGGATATGCCTAAGCGTTTTCCCTTCTTATTGAAGGAAATCACCTACAGCTTCGCTGCTAAAAATATGCTTCCGACTCAGGAGGCTGACCATGCTTGATCCATACATCCCCACAGTCTTTACCCGACACAACCTCCCCCTCCATGCCCTCCTCCTGGAAAACCAACCATGGTTCTGCGCCCGCGATATCGGCCGCTTGATGGGTTTCCATCTAAGTGAGCGCATGGTCAACAAACTAGACAAAGACCAACACCGCCCGTTGTGGATTGAGTATTACCGGCAACCGGAAAAGCAGTTGATGCTCAGCGAGTCCGGTGTGTACGCGCTGTTGGTGTATCACTACGCGCCAGGAAATCGGTTGCTGCGAGAGTGGATCACTCATCAAGTGGTGCCGGCCTTACGTGATGCGGAGCAGCCGGGTAATTCGGATCGGCCGATGTTGAGTTTGTTGGATTGGCCGGAGATGTCGCTGAGTCTGCTGCATTGGCGGGACGAAGGCTGGATTCGGCTGCGGGACATGCCTTATCTATTGCTCGATCACACGCAAAAGCGGACGCCGGTGGTTAAGTCTTGGTGGCGGAAGGTTGCGCAGGTGTTTCAGTCGTCGAAGCATTCGATGGGTTAGGTGCCCTGCCTGTAGGACCGCCTGCAAGAACCCTCTCTTCTTTGTGTAGGAATTTTCGTAGACAGTCGTAGTGGCCACTCAGTATCGTCCGAGGGTATTTAACCCTCGGCGATTGTATGGATACGGAAAAAAGCAACGGTGATTGGAGTGAGGTAGAGATTCAGGCTGCGGTCGATGCCTATCTCAGCATGCTTTCTCGCGAGCAGAACGGTCAGGCGATCAACAAGGCTCATGAAAATCGCGTCCTGCGCGAGGGTGCTTTGGCCGGTCGGACCAAAGGTTCGGTTGAGTTTCGGATGCAGAACATTTCTACCGTGTTGGTTGAACTCGGGCGTGACCGCATTGAGGGCTACAAACCCGCCAAGAATGTCGGCGCCAATGTGGCGAAGAGCATTCGTGAAGCACTCAATGCTCCAGGTCCTTTAACTCCTGAAGACTTTGCCCCGACAGCCGACGAAGCGACACTGGAGCAGCGAGCTGCAAAGCTTGAGCGACAACCGATTAAAGTCGAGCCAAAAGGGATTGAGAGACCAGAGCAAACTCAGTCCAGCGGAAAGTCGTATGTTCGTGATCCGGAAGTGAGAGCGTGGGTTCGCCAACAGGCTGAAGGTAAATGCGAGGGCTGTGGCAACCCAGCTCCGTTTGAAAAGTCGGGCAGTCCGTTTCTTGAGGTTCATCACGTTAAGCATTTGGCACAGGAAGGCTCAGACCGCCCGAGCAATGCTGTAGCGCTGTGCCCGAACTGTCATCGGCGTTGTCACCACTCGAGTGATCAGGATGAGTTCACAGCTTTGCTTTATACAAAGGTGAAACGGTTGAAGCCCGAATAACCGAGCGGAACAAAAAACCGTGGCGAGGGGGCTTGTCGGAGCGCCGAACCGCCCCGTACGGCTGCGCAGCAGTCGTAAATCCACACAACTCGGTTTTCCTGATGCACCCGAGTTGCAGTATTTGGGGCCGCTTCGCAGCCCAACGGGGGCAAGCCCCCTCGCCACAAGGTTGGTGGCTGGCTTGGTTGCTGCGTTGGTCTTGCGAATCGCGAGCAGGCTCGCTCCCACAGGGGATCTGGGGCAGGCTTCAGAGTTTCGGTACCAAAAGGGCCGCTGGATTATCCTGGAGGGTGTAATTAGTTTTGTGTAAACGGTCATTTGGCAGGAGACTGCCTACCCCAAGGAAATCCAATGACCGAGCCAAAATCCAAGCGCGCCAAACGAGTCAAACCTGATCCTGAACTGGTTAAATTGGCCGACAGCCTGCTGAGCAATTAC